>JAIRRB010000197.1 GCA_031256195.1 Treponema sp. | reverse complement strand
ACGATAACGCGGTTCAGCCAGCGGAAATACTGCACATAAAAGGGCTGGTCAAGCCCGAACTCGGCGCGGTAGGCGGCAAATTGTTCCGCGCTGAAATTCCGGTTATCCATGCCGCTTTTTGCCTCGGCGCTGCTCATCAACTGCTGCATCATAATCTGGTCAACAATGTCGCCGGGAGCAAGCGCCATGAGGCCGAAAACCGCCAGCCCCAGCAGGAACAGCATTACCGTCATGGTCAGCAGCCGGTTCACAATGTAGGAAGACAGGGGGAACCGCTGTTTGAAAGCATAGACAGGTTTGAAAATGGCACTCAGAGAAACAGGTATTTTTTTCATCCCCTCCCTCTTACTCCCTCAAAAAAATATGTCTGGTTTCCGCTCCGTTCAAATTATCATAATACACATTGGAAAAATCCCAGCGGTTCTGAACGGCCCAAAAACTTCTTGAACGCATCAGGTAAATTACCGGGCATTGTTCCAGAATCAAACGCTGATACTCATCCCACATGCCCCTGGCTTTTTCCCTGTCAATGGTGTAACTCCCTTCGTTGTACAGGTAATCAATACGCGCCTCCCAGTCGGTAGCCGCTTTTTCCTGCAAGGGATGCCAGAGGTGCAGGTTGCCGCTCGACGGCCACACATTGGAACCCTGGGTGGGAAATAAGAAACTGCCCAGCCCGATCATAATCGACTGCCAGTCATAACTGGAACTCAACTGTTCCACCAGTTTTTGAAAATCGGTGGCGCGGATATTTACCTTTATGCCCATTTTGCCCAGTTCGTCGACGATAATCGCGGCAATGTCGGCGGTAATGGTATTGTCGGCGGTAAAGGAAAGATCAAACTCAACGCGGCGTTTTTTTTCATCTAACAGTACGCCCCGGCGGTCGCGGGTAAAACCAATGGATTCCAGCAGTTCCAGCGCCCGCGGGGGATTGTACTGGTATTCAAGAACTATGTCCGGGTTGTAGTAAGGATTGGGCGGCGGAAACAAATCAAGTTTCGGTTCGGCAAGGCCCCGGTAAACCTGGGCGTTTATCCGTCCGCGGTTCAAAAGGCAGGACATCGCCTGGCGAAATTCTTTTTGGGTAAACCATTCATATTGAGGGGTATCGCTGTTTTGGGGATTCTGGTTAAAACTCCACAGGCCCGCTCCCAAACTTCCCTCGGCATTAAAAACCGTATAAGCGGCATTTTCTTTACTCACCAGTTCGTTTAAGTCTTCGGGCCGCGCGGTATAGGTTTCCAGCTTTCCCTGTTTGAAAACCAGGTACTGGGTATTTTGATCGGGGAGTATCTGCACAATGTTTTCTTCAAGGTAAGGTATGGAAAGTCCGGCACTACCCGCGGTTTCGGCCTTTTCCCAGTAATGGGGATTTCTCTTAAACACCAGCCGCTGACTGGGAACATATTCAATTAAAAACCATTCCCCCATCGAAGGAATCAGTTTTGGATCCGAGGCGACGCTGAACAAGTCAAGCACTCCCTGAACGCCGCCTTCCTTTTTTGCCGGCTCATATACATGGCGGGGGCCAAAGTCGCGGTTGGTGCTTAATAAAGGGTCGGCGACAATGCGGGGAAAATGAAACCGGAAGCGCCGTTCGTCAATTTTTTGGATAGTGATGCGTTCTTCGCTGCCGTCTTCCATGGTAAGAAACTGGCCGTTATACGCTGAACTTTGAAAATTTTCATCCCCCTCGATTTCATTGTACCAGAAAATCACATCATCGCTGGTAACGCGGATTCTTCTGTCCGAACCGTAATAACTCCAGTACAAATCTTCCCTGAGGGTGTAGATGACGTCCAGCGTTTGATCCGCCTCGTTAACAACAATGCGGGACGAGGCGCATTTGGCCTTCCATTCGCGGCGCACAACATCATAATCAATCAAATAATCGGTCAGGCTGCGTACAATGGCGTTGGTCTCCGCATCCCGTTCCGCTATCAAATGGTTGAAACTCTTGGGGTCTTTAATCATGCTGGAATTCCAGCTTCCTCCCAGTTTGCCGGAGACAAACGCTTCGCCCCGCCAGGGTTTGGTCTGCGTTTTTGCCAAAAGTTCCTCTACACCTTCGGCGCTGCGTTCTTCCAGCTCTTCCATGGACATTTCTTCGCTTTTGGTGCAGGCGCACAGCGCACACAACAGGCACAACAGGGGGATGAGGGGAAACCGTTTCATGATTGTATAGTAGCGGGTCGGGGGGAGAGCGTCAATTCATGTTAAAAACGGCCGCTGTTTGAACGGGCTGTCAGCATTATCAATTTTAAGGATACTTGACAAAAATCGGATATTGAGGGCATTGTTATATAATGCTTGATGGTACTTCGATTTGGGCATATTCGTCCGAATCTCTCTTAAAAAACCTTATTTTTGTATCTACCATTGGGAGCCTGTTGTGCGCCCAAATGACGAAGGGGGTAATATATATCCTCAACGGTTATAGGGCAAAAAAGAGGGAACTGGTTACCGTATTCGTCTGGCGTACCGGGGGGATGCCATCCAGTCATGCGGCTGTGGTGAGCGCTCTGTGCGCTTCCGTTTTTTTTGTCGAGGGTTTGCTGTCGAATTTATTTATTTTTTCGGTTTGTTTTGCCCTGCTGGTATTACGGGATGCTATGGGGGTCAGACGTTTAACCGGTCAGTTGGCGGAAAGGCTGAATAATCTGGGAAAACAGGTGTCTGAAAAAACAGGGCTTGATTTCCGCCCTGTCAAGGAAATTCAGGGACATACCCCCCTGGAAGTAGTGATCGGGGTTATATTGGGGGTGGTGGTCACTGTTGCTCTCCGTCTGTTTTTGTGACAGTAGCCTCCGGTAAGGCCGATGTCTTTTGCCCGTTCCCTGCCTGTTGTTGTTTCTGTTTTTATTTCCGCGGGGCTGGCGGCGCTGGGTACGCTGATACCGACGGCAGAAGTGGGAGGGGCTTATGCGGCGCTGGTGTGCAGCGAGGCTGTTCCTGACCGGGAAATACGGGGGCGGCTTGAAAATCAGGGTTTTACCGGCCTGGTTTCAGAATCCGGGCAGTGGGTTCTGCTGGACTGTTTTGGCAGCATAGAGCAAATTCCGCTGGACGAGTACCATTCACGCATCCTTCCTTTTGATCCCCGCAATGACGGCTATGCGGATAAACTGCGTTCCCTGTTTGTGCAGGATGACAAGCGGTTTATTTATATTCCTCATAAGGCGGGAATCGAAAAAAAACTTGCATCCCTTTTGGGAGATATTCCCTATTCTTTTGAATATGCCACGCGGGCCGGGCAGAAGCGTCCGCTGTTTGTTTTCTTTACCTTGTTTTTTCTTGCCGCCCTTGCTTTGATTACGGTTCGCCCCCTGCGCTGGGCCTTGCGGCCTCATGCGGTCAGCCTGATTCCCTGTCTGCCGGCGCTTGCCCCGCTGGCGATAGGGGGCGCCGCCGGATTTGCCCTGGCAAGCCTGCTTGCCGGCTGTGCGGTTCTTGTCGCCGGGCCCTGTCTTGAGCGGTTTATCATGCCGCAGCGCCGGGGATTGCCGCCGGTGCTATGCTGGCTGCTGCCGTTCTTTCTCTTAATCTGTTATGTGATACTTGCCTTTTTTTCGGGAACACTGCATACATCCGGCCTTCCCTCTTTTTTTACGCTGCTTGTTCTGCTTTTTTTTGGCGGTATTTTGGCGTTCTCCCTGTGGAGTAATTCAGTATCCGGCGCCAGGGTTTTGGATGGTTTGTTTATCAAGCGGCGGTATTTTGAACATCAGCGTTTTTTTCCGGTACTGATACTCAAACCCCGTTCTTTCAGTTTTGCTTTTTCATGGGCAATGCTGCCCTTTGCCGCCGCGTCGCTGGTACTGGCGTGTGCGGGTATTATTTTCTCCCTTGTAAGCCCGGCGGTTTTCCCGGGTTTTCCTTCTGCCAGCGCCGTCACCGAAGCGGATTACCGCGCCCATTACCGGTTTCAGTCAATTTTTTCCCAAATGTCTCTGCATAGAACCGGAGCCGCTGACGGCATGGGCTTGTATGAGCTTGCCCCTGACGGTCTTCCCGGTCAAATTTTCGGCGGCGGACTTTCCGCTGAAAACAGGCATGAAAAGGATGCGCCTCCGGATGACATTCCCCCTTTTCCTCTGGGTAGTTTAATGGGGCATTTGAACAGCTTCAGCCGCGGCGGAACTGCGGTTCCTGAATTGTTGTCCGTGCTGCTGCCTTTGTTCTTTATCCTTCCCATCTTGTTTCAGGGCAGAAACGCCGGCAGGCGGGTAGTTGATTAATACCGGATATTCCGGTATTTTATAGTACGATTCATGAAGGTATATTCATTCCCGCGGGGAGGGGTTTCTTTTGATGACCCCACCGTTCCGTCCAGAGATGCCAGCGTGGTAGCTTTTCTGCCCGCTTTTTCGATAATCCCCTTGACTCAATACCCGGGAGGGCGTGTAGATGCTCTGGTATCGGTGGGGAATTTTGTCAGGGAAGGGATGCTCGTTGGCAGGGGAAAAAACTCCGATGCGGCGAATATTCATGCCACTATACCGGGTCAAGTGGTTCGCAGCGTTGAATGGAATGATAATGAGGGCCGGCCCAATGAAGCATTGGTTATTCGTCTGGAAGGCTCTTTTAAGTATCTGGGCAAAAAGGAAGAGAATTTTCTTCGCGGAGGCGTAAGCCGTAAAGAACTGCTGCAAATCCTTACCGATTACGGCATTGTCGAAATGGAAAGTTCCGGCAGGCCTGTTGCCGGTATGCTTGCGGAACTTGACAATACGGGAACCTCGCAGACTCTGGTAGTTCGTTGCGTGTTTGACGACCCCTGGCTGGCCGCCGATTATGTTGTGTGCAGGGAGCGGCTTCAGGCAGTTGTGGAAGGAAGTTGTATTATCGCCATGAACGGCGCTCAAATAAAACGGATTATTTTTGCGGTCTCACATAAAGAAAAAGAAATAGGTGATGCCCTGCTTTCCGCCGCGGCGCAGTATGATATTCCTTCAGCGGTGATTTTGACCGGTTCAAGGTATCCGCAGCGAAACCGCCGGGAACTGGAACTGGCGCTGCGGGGTTATGAAAAAAAAGAGGGCGTTGATTTAGGCGCCCTTTTGATACTGGGGCCGGCGACTCTCGCCGCGGTATATGACGCGGTAAAATACCACCGTCCGATTCTTGACCGTTATGTGGCGGTGGGTGGCTCGGCGGTACGGAATCCGCGGGTGATGCTGGTTCGCATCGGCAAGCGGATTGGCGATCTTTTTGAGGAATGCGGGGGCTTTGTTGATGTTCCTTACCGTGTTGCGACGGGGTCGCCCCTTTCCGGAAAACCGGTGGTGAATCTTGACGAACCGGTAACCAAAACCAGTTACGCTGTTTTTGCCATGCTCAGGGCGCAGGCCGGAGACGGCCTGAAACGGAACTGTATTTCCTGCGGGGAGTGCAGAAACGTATGCCCGGTGGGGCTTGATCCCGAAGAGTTATACAAACGGATAATGGTTCTGCACTCCGCCCACAACCCCGGTGCGCAAGAATGTCATGGCTGCGGCTGCTGCGATCTGATGTGTCCCTCACACCTGCCGCTTTCCGATGTGATAATGGGAAGAATTTCCGGGGAGTCCGCATGATTGACCGGAAAACTGTCAAATTAAATACTCAGGTTAATCTTGCGCGTTCTACCGCCGTTCGTATGTGGCTGGTGTTTGGCTGCGCGTTTTTGGCCGTGACGCAATCCGCCATTGGAGATTCCGGCGCATCGTTTGCCGTCGCCATTACCGCCCTTGTTTCCGCTGTTATGGCGGAACTGTTAATGACCAGTACGGTACACGGTCTGGGAAAGATAAAAGACGGAAGCGCCGCAGCGTCGGCCATGGTGCTTGCCCTGTTACTGCCCAATCATATACCCCCCGTATATGCGGCGCTGGGAGCGGTATTTGCGATGGTTGTGGTCAAGCATAGTTTCGGCGGTCTGGGTTCAAACTGGATGAATCCCGCTTTGGGCGGCTGGTTGTTTATCCGTTTTTCCTGGCCGCGGGTTTTTGCCGCTGCGCTGAACGGATCGGCGGAATATTTGCCGCAGACGGGCAGTGCGGCGGATCAGGCGATAAGGGATTTTTTCAACAGGATTATTTTTTTGTTTGTAGGCGCGGAATTGCCTGCGGGTTATATTGATCTTTTTTCGTTACAATCGCCGGGAATCATTGCCGACCGCGCCGTGCTTGTTTTGATTTTTGCGGTTGCCATTATTGCCGCCTGTGAGATAAGCCGTTCATGGCTTTCTGTTTTGTACCTTGCGGTTTTTGGTTTTTTATTTCGGATGGCGGGAGACAGCGGCGCCTGGTGGAACGGCGATGTTATTTTTGCCGTTCTGTCCGGCGGTACCTTGGTTACGGCGTTTATCCTGGTCGTTGACCCGTCCAGCGGGGCGAAGTCAGTGCCGGGCAACATTATCGTAGTTATCCTTGCCGCCGTTCTCAGCATGGCTTTCCGGGTTTTTGCTTCCGCGTTTTACGGCTGCTTTTTTGCCGTCGCCCTGGTTAACGCTCTTACCCCGTTTTTGTGCAGGCTGGAACGCCGTCTGCTGTATTCATTGAATCCGGCAGGGGGTGTTAAATGAAAGGCATGACCGCGGCATTAAAGGACAGGATGATTTTTGCGGGCTGGATTACCGGCCTGTTGCTTATTGCCTCGCTGATCTGGTCTTTGAGTTTTCCCTTTCGCTCTGAATGCCTGATGCGCGCAACCAATAGAATATTGATTTCAATGAATGACAGCAGGCGTGTTTCCGTTCCGGTAGTCCATCACTTTGCCGGGCCGGTTCCCCTGGGCTGCTGGTATCGTATGTATGAATCCGATTCTCTTTTTTTTGTATTTGTCATCATGCGGGAAGGTATCCTTGTCCCCTGCGGCGCGGAAATTTCCACGCAGGGAGAGATTGTGGAAATAATTCCCCTGGGTAACCATGCACGGCAGGTAATGGAGCATATTCCCCGTGGTTTAATTCAGGTGTATGCCCGCCGCATAGAATCCGCCGCGGCGGTCATTACTTCTGCGCAGTCAGGAAGGAGGAAAGGATGAGCAGTCAGATGCAATACCGTATCTTCCACAGCGGCGCCACGCCGCTGGCCTGCCTCTCAGGGTCCGCTCTGCTGATAATGGCGTCGGATCGTCTTGCCCATGCCATAACCGTTGCCGGCGCGCTGGTGTGGGTATACTGCCTTTCATCGATGACCGCCCGTACCGGCGCGTCATTTTTCCCCCGGCGGGGAAGAACGGTGCTGCTTGCCTTTCTTACCTCTTTTTTTGCCGGAATCTACCTGGTACTGCTCTGGATGCTTTCACCGTTATGCGCCATGGAATCGTTTTTTGTCATTTCCCTTATTCCCATGTTTTGTATGGTATCGGGAATTTTTAAGCAGCTGGAAACCCTGAACCTGGAAGATACTTTTTCTGCATCCTGTTCCGAAGCCCTGATTCTGGGAACGCTGGTTATTATTTTTTCCCTTATCCGGGAACCGTTTGGCTTTTTGTCGCTTTCCCTGCCCGGGGGATCGCATGGTATCGTCCTGCTGTTTTCCTTCAAAACAGAATCCTTTCTTCCTATCCGTCTGATAGCCAGTTCCGCCGGGGCATTGCTTCTTCTGGGTTATTTTCTGGGGCTGTACCGGTATTTCAGGGCGCAATACGGGCTGCAGGAGGGTGAAAATGATTTCTAGCATAACCTGGCTGGTGATGCTGGCGGTTTTTTCCGGCCTGTCCATGAATCTGATTCTGCAATTCGGCCTTGGTCTGAAAGGGATAGCGTTTGATGAAAGTATGAGCAGGGAAAAACTGCTGGCGGGTTCAGGAATTATTTTTGCCACCGTCATGTTTCTCTGGCTGTTTTTTTTATTTATCCGTTCAGTGCTGTTCCTGGGGCTTCTGGAGTATGTTGTGCTTTTTCCGGTCAGTTCTCTGGTTTTCTCGGTTCTTGAATATCTGACCAACCGTTTTATCCTGAAGAAAAATATGGAGCAGGAGAGGTCGCTGCTTTCCGGCGATGCCTTAACCGGCGGCGCGCTGGTAAGCGCCGCCCTGTTTATTACGCTGAATGTCGCGGGCAGTTTCTATGAAGCAGTCATACTTTCTCTGGGTTTTTCCGGCAGCGCAATGCTTGTTTTTGTCGTTGTAATTGAGATTCGCCGGCGCGCGGAAATGGAAGCGGTTCCCCGCTGGCTGCGGGGCGGCCCGCTCGCCCTTATTGCCATGGGTCTGCTTTCACTGGTTTTTGCATCCGGGGCATTGATGCTTTTTGGCGTTTTGGGAGTTCAGTAGGCATGGCGGCTGCGAAAATCAATCTGGTGCTGGGATCGCATGCCCATGTACCTTACGGCGCTGATGCCGCCGAATTTGAAAAAGTTTATACCAGCCTGCTGCGGCCTTTTGTTTCCGGTCTGTATAAATACCCGCACATACAGGCGGCGCTTCACTATTCGGGAGTGCTGCTCCACTGGGTTGAGCGTTCTCACCCGGAACTGCTCATGTTGATTGAAGACATGGTAGTCCGCAAACAGGTTGAAATGCTGGGCGGCGGATTTTACGAGCCGATGCTGCCCATTATTCCGTTACAGGATAAAATCGGGCAGATAGAACTTTTAACCACATACCTGCGCAAACAGTTTGGCAAGCGGCCCCAGGGCTGCTGGATACCGGCTTTTGCCTGGGAACAGGGTCTGGTAAGCCCCCTCGCCGCCTGCGGCATGGGTTTTACCTTTCTCGGCGAAAAGCAGTTTGCCCTTGCCGGCGGAAACGAGTATGTTCCCTGCATTTGCGAAGATCAGGGAAAACTTATCACCGTGTTTCCCGTCCTGCAGCCGCCGGCAGCGGCGCTTGACGGAAAAATTTCCACACTGCTGTCGAACCTGCTGGAAAATTACAGCAAACGCCATCCGGAAAAAACAGAATTTGTTGTCTCAATATTTCCTTCAAAAATCAAAGAAAACGCATGGGAACGTTTTTTTGAAGAACTTTCCCGCTGTGAAAGTTTTGCCGAAACGGTAATTCCCGGCAAACTAATCCGGACTTTCAATGGCCTGCAAAAACTGTATATCCCCGATTCATCGGATGCCGCTGAAGGTATGCCGCCGCGCCGCTTTACCATTGCGCATCCGGAAGCGGGCTGGATTCACGCAAAAATGGTTTTTACCAATGTACTGATAAATCAGCTGAGGGGCGATAAATCCCGCAAGCTTTCCGCCCATGAAGAACTCTGGAAGGCCCAGGGCGACGCCCTTTTCCGGTCCACCGGCGCACAGGGGCTGCATAACAATGCGCTGCGCAACGCGGCCTACAGCGCCCTTTTGGGGGCGGAACGGGTAAGCAGGGAGAAAAGTAAATTTGTCCCTTCGCTCGTACCCTTTGACTTTAACATGGACGGCGCGCCGGAGTGGCTCTTTCAGGATACCAAAATCAACTGTTATGTGCAATCAACCGGCGGAGGGATTTTTGAGCTGGACTACCTGCCCAAAACCTGGAACTATCTGGATACCTGTGGCGGCAGGTTTGCCTTTGCCGACCGGCTGCTGCCCTCCGCGTTAAAGCCTGAAAACCTGAAATACGGCGCCATTGAGGGGGCGCGGCTCTGCCGCAGTGAATCCTATGAACTGGTCGAACTGGACAAGGTTCGCCGGCGACTCTGTTTGGCGCTGCGCCGGTTACCATCCGGTGAAAATGGGGAGAGAGAGCCTTCGGAAAAGGCGATTCCCCTGAAAACATCGTCTTCAAGGAAGCCGCCGCGTTCCCTGAAGACGCGTTCTCTGAAAGCGGGTTCTTCCATGATGCCGCCTTCCTTTGGAAATATTGAAATTGAAAAAAATTATTCACTAAAAAAAGACGCTGTATGCGCCGGATACATTTTTACCAACTGCGGAACCGTAAAGGAAACGTTTCAGTTTGCTCCGGAGATAGACCTTTCCCTTCCGGGCGAGGGGGACGCCTTTACCCGCTTCTTTGCCTGTAAATCCGCCCAGGCGGATGCCGCCCTTACCCAGCCGCTGTTACGCGCCGCAGACGGCATAAAAATCCATGATATTAAAAATGAAGTTCAAATTACCCTGACGGCAAACCATCCCTTTGACGGTAAAATCTCGCCGATACACATTCCCGATGATAAAACCGGCGCACAACTTTATCAGGCGTTTTGCATCATGCCGCTTTTTCCCGTATCGCTTGAACCGGGCGGAAAATGGGAACTTGAGTTTACCCTGAGATTCTCGCATTAGAAAAAATGACATAAAAAGATACTGTTCCGTTAAATATCAGAATCAACCAACTCCGTGTTTTTCCATCTCGCAGGCTTTCAATCTGAATTGGGCGCGGCGGAGTTTTGCTTTTATCCGGTCAGCTTCAAGTTTGACCCGAGCCGATTTAAGTCTTTTTTCAGCTTTTTGCAGAGCGGCGCGGGCGCGTTCAGCATTGATTTCTTCGGGCCATTCGGCGGCATCAACCATCAGTACGTCTTTGTGGTCCTTCACTTCCAGAATGCCCTCCGTGATAAACGCATGGCGTATAACGCCATTTTCATCTTTTATGCGGAGTATGCAGCTCACCGACGGCGCGGTAAATGCGGCGTGATGCGCATATATCCCGACTTCACCGTCAACCAGAGTCAGGACGACTGATTCTACCATACCAATAAAAAAGGGCCGGTAGGGGGTATGCACCTCAAAATTAAACAGTACGGACATTATGGGCTCCCTCCCGGAACCTCCGCCTTTTCAAGCACGTCGCTGATGCTGCCGGCCATATAAAAAGCCTGCTCGGGAATTGAATCACATTCGCCGTCAAGAATCATTTTGAAGCCTTTGACGGTTTCCTTGACTGGCACATAACGGCCGGGAATGCCGGTAAATTTTTCCGCCACAAAAAAAGGTTGGCTGAAAAAGCGCTGGACTTTGCGCGCCCTGGCTACGGTAAGCTGGTCTTCCGCGGAAAGTTCGTCCATGCCGAGTATGGCGATAATGTCCTGCAATTCCTTGTAGCGCTGGAGAATCTGCTGGGTGCGCAGGGCGGTGTGGTAATGGTCTTCGCCGACTACGGCGGCATCGAGAATGCGAGAACCGGAAGCCAGCGGGTCCACCGAGGGGTAAATTCCCAACTCGACAATTTTGCGGGAAAGGGTGGTGGTCGCGTCCAGATGGGCAAAGGTGGTCGCCGGAGCGGGATCGGTCAGGTCGTCCGCCGGAACATAGACTGCCTGAATGCTGGTTATCGAGCCTTTTGAAGTGCTGGCAATCCGTTCCTGCAAAGCGCCCATTTCATTCGCCAGTGTCGGCTGATAGCCGACAGCGCTGGGGATGCGGCCCAGCAGGGCGGAAAC
>JAIRRB010000090.1 GCA_031256195.1 Treponema sp. | reverse complement strand
TAAAGAGTTTTGGGAACTCTTGCGACACCAAGAGAATAAAGACGGAACTTTGCCCCGGCGTGCTTTCAGAGAAAGAATGGGCCTCATGGAATACCAAAGCGAGAGACATCCTCAAATCCGATACGGGTTTTGGCATAAGTCCCGATAATATCGACATCTTTACCCTCCGTGAACGTTCGATAAGCATCTCGGAAAAACTCTACAATGAATTCAAGGCCGAACGGACTTTCTTTGACCGCATTGCCACCATCCGCAGTTTTGCCAGCCAGAAAGACGCCGAGCTTGATTCTGAATACTTTGCCGAAATGTTTTCGTACCTTACTTCCTTTTTAAAAACTTCAAACCAGACAGGCGAACAGTCAATTGCGGCCTACCTTTTGATCAAGGAATTGATGGTTAAACATCCCCATCTGGGAGCAAATCTCCCGCTCAAATTTGCTGATATTATCAAGGGGATAAGCGATATTCCCGGACTCTTTCAAAATCTTAAGGACAACCGGCTCAAGGAAGAATTTCTTCACCACCTCCAAATGTTTATTCCCGAATGGGCGGACATCTTTGTGGAGTTGTTCCCCCGTACCATGCTTGCCACAATTATCAGCCAGCTTGAAAAAGAAGGCTACAGTGAAAAACTTACCGCCATGACGCTTGACTGTTTTGACCACTTTAGGGAGCGGCGCGAAGCGGTAGTATGGTTGATAAAAAATGCAGTTGGTACGGACTGGTTCAAAGCGGCAAATATCAGTATTGAACGGCAGCTTATTGTTCTTATCCATGTCCTTGACTTGACCTATAGAGACATTGAAAACCAGCGGGAAACCACCGATGCCCGTAAAATTAACAAACAGGTATACACCATCCTCTTTAAGGATGACGTTCTTGGTTCATTCATTGACAATGCCGGCGATGACACCATTACCCGCATCTATACCTTTATCAATGACGTAAAGAATCTTGACCCGCAGGACAAGATAAACCTGAAAAGCAGAATACAGGACCATCACCCGGACTTTAAATTCTCTGAAAGCGTGGAGAAGCGAACTTCTCAAGGGCTTACTGTTACCAGAATTAAATTTGATGAAAAGCAAAAACAGCTTGCCCATATTATGGATGTTGAAGTCCCTGCCAATTCACGGGAAATTGAGGCTGCCAGGCTGCACGGAGACCTAAAGGAAAACGCCGAATACATCGCGGCAAAGGAAAAGCAGGTTCTGCTCAATACTACGGCGGAAAGGCTCAAGGAAGATATAGACCGTGCCCAAATATTCGATCCGGCAACTATTGATACCTCCAGAGTATCTTTTGGAACCGTTGTTGTTTTACAAAATGAAAGCAAGGACAGGAAAGAGGAATATACCCTGCTCGGCCCATGGGAATCGGAGCCTGAACACAATATTATCTCCTATCAAACTCCCTTTGGAAAGGCAATGTTGAGCAAAACAGTAGGGGAACATTTCAATTTTCTCAGCGATGGCGAAAAGAACCTGTATACGGTAGAGGCAATAAAGGCCGCAAGCATATAGGGTGCCGTTAGGGTATTTATATTTTCCCGGTTAGAAACCTTATATTTTCCCGGTTGAAACCTTTACATTTTCCCGGTTGTGTTCTATACTTTTATAGGGTTATGGGTGAATATATTAATCGTTTTGCCGATAAAATCCTGCAAAACCGGCTTCGTAATGCCGGGGCGGTTTTGATACAGGGGGCCAAAGGCTGCGGAAAAACCGAAACCGCAGTTCAGGCGGCCAGGAGTACCGCACGGCTCGATGTTGACGATGAAATACGAATCCTCATGGAAGTTGATCCAAAATCGGTACTGGCAGGACCGGTTCCCCGGCTTATTGATGAATGGCAGGAATACCCGCAGATATGGAATTATGTCCGCCGTCAGGTAGATGACCGGAAAAAAAAAGGACAGTTTATTCTTACCGGTTCGGCAAATCCCGAAGAACGGGCAAGGCTCCACTCCGGTTCGGGGCGTTTTTCCGTTATGAGAATGCGGCCCATGTCCCTGTATGAAAAGGGCTGGTCAACGGGAGAAGTCAGCCTTCTCGGTTTGGTAAAAGGCCGCATCCCCCGCTCTGAACCGGTAGATTTCAGCCTTGAAACACTGGCGGAAAAACTTACCCTGGGAGGCTGGCCAAGCCTTTTGGGCGCCGGAGGACGTAAGGCACTGCGGTTCATGCAGGATTACATCCTGCTTCTTGCGGAAGTAGACATGAGCCGGGTTGCCGATAAAAAACGGGACCCGCAGAAAGTTCTGCGTCTTTTACAATCGCTGGCTCGGAATATTGCCACTGAAGCGTCGATTACATCGCTTGCAAAAGATACCGCCGGTTCAGGAAACAAAATGAACGATGAAACAATAACCGTATACCTTGATGCGCTGGAACGCCTTATGGCGCTGGAACAGCTTCCCGCATGGACTACCCACATCCGCTCAGCCGATACCCTTCGCAAAGCGCCCAAACGTCATTTTGTCGATCCGTCCCTTGCCATAGGGGCATTGGGCCTTTCCATTGGCAAACTCCTTGCGGATATGCATTATTTGGGATTTTTGTTTGAGTCACTGGTAATCAGAGACCTGCGAATTTATGCGGAAGTGCATGACGGCAGGGTTTTCCATTACCGCGATTCCCGCAACATGGAAATTGACGCCATTATTGAATACCCCGACAATACCTGGGCGGCTTTTGAAGTCAAAATGGGATTCAGCGCCCAGGATGAAGCCGCCGCCAATTTATTGCAATTCGCCGCCAAAATAAATCAGGAAAAAGCGGGGCCGCCGGCAGCGCTGACAATAATCACCGCGAATGGTTTAGCCTGCCGCCGAAAAGACGGAATTAATGTCGTACCTTTATCCGCTTTAACGGCATAAAACTTTATCGGATAATCCTATAACCCCAGTTTTTCAAGAGTTCTGCGGGCCTTGGCGGCAAGGCTTTCGTTTTTGTCGCCGGTAACAGTTCTTATTTCATCGGCAAGGCTTGTCAGGCGATTGTTGACCGCTATATCCAGAGCGTAGGATTTTTCTATAACTCCGCTGTTTTGTATCAGGCGGCGGGTAATGGTTTCCATATTGGCGCTTTTTGTTTCCCCGATAATCTTCAGCAGGCCGTTGTACAGGGCGGTTTGCTTTTTCTGCTTTGCCTCATCCAGTTCCATGACAAGACGGTCGAGAAACTTTTCCGGCTGAATCTGCATGATCATTTCACCGGCGATAATCCGTACACGGTCGCCGTTTTTGCGTTCGGTAAAAAGGTCTTCCAGTATCTTGATTGATTCGCCGTCGGCTATTGCGCCGAGGGCGCGGATGGCATCTTCTTTTACCGCGGGAACTTCGTCACGTTCGGCGCGAAATTTAAGGTAGGGTACGGCGGCGGCAAGTTTTCGCTGGCGGCTGGCCTGTGCCGCCGCAATGCGGGTGCGGTAATAGGAATCCCGAAACGCGTCAAGTATCGCCTCATCAACAGCCTTGCCGGAAAAGGTCCCAGCGCGGTAACAGCGGCGGAGCGAAGATTGGGGTCGCTTGAGGTAACACAGGCAAGTACCGCATCAAGACCGCCTGAATCGCCGATTTTGGAAATGGATTCAAGGGCGGCCGTACGCAGGCCGGCCCGTTCATCACTGTTGGAGGCGATGCCCGCAAGAAACTGCACCGCACTGGCGGAACCGGCTGCGCCCAGCGCGGCAATTATTTCGCGGCGGCTTTCATCATCGGGACTGCCGTTTTCATAAAAATCAACAAGGTATTCCGCAGCATCACTGGAACGGCCGCCTGACCCGCTGATGCGGCCAAATGAGCGTAAAGCCGCATTCACAAAGCGTTTTTCATTGCTTTCAATTAATTTCCGCAAAACCGGCGCCGCCTTTTCCGCCTTGGCTTTGCCGAGGTAGTCAATCGCCGCAAGAATTGTTTCGTTTTTTTCCTCGTCCCGTTCCTCTAAAGCGCGAATGGCCCGGTCTTCAAGGCCGCTTTTCTCCCGTTCGCCAAAAAAGGAAAAAGCCCCGGCAAGTATTTTCTGGTTGCGGGTTTTTTCTACCAGGGCGGTAATTTCATTGTCAAGGTAGTCGGAACCCTCGGTTTTGAGCGTTTGAATAAGGGTAACGATTTCCGTTTCGGTACCATACTTAATGGTGTTGTATCGTACCTTTTCAGGAGAATTATCCGATTGTCCGGCGCTGGCCGATGGCGTGACCGCTGACCCGGATTCATCCTGCGCGTAAAGCGCAACGCCAGTTAAAAATAATACCGCACAAAAAATCTTTTTCATTCGATTCCTTCCTGATATTGGGCAAGAAAATCTTTCTTAAACACAGGGAAGCGATTTTCCTCAATGGCACGGCGGGCATCCAGCGTCAACTGATTAAGGAAAAACAGGTTATGGTAACTTGCCAGCATGGAACACAGTATCTCCTGGGTTTTATACAGGTGGCGCAGGTAAGCCCGGCTGTACTGCCGGCATACCTTACAGCC
>JAIRRB010000077.1 GCA_031256195.1 Treponema sp. | reverse complement strand
CAGTACTTAAATCAGATAATGATTGCATTGTATTACGATGTGCATGGTAATTTAAGTGCTGGGTGGCTGCATAGGCGGACTCCACAAGCGTTTTGCCGCCCCGCAGCCCCTCCCCCTGTTGGACTTATTTCGATTGTGGGTAAATTTAGCCGCTCTGTAGCGAGGTTGGTTAATTTGCTTGTAGTAAAAGCGTTGTTTCGCTACACTGTTCCCATGGACAGAATTGCCAAAAGTATAGATTCTCTTATGGAGACCTACGGTTCATACGGCATGGTAAACCATTCAGGGGGGGCGAATCTCCCCGGCAGGGAAAATATCGCCCGTATTGTGCAGGGGCTGGATGAACTTATTTTCCCCGGTTTTCGGGAAAATCAGGGGCTGGATCACAGCAATCTGCGGCTTATTACGGCGGAAAAGGTAAACTACCTTGCCCGTGAACTTATCCGCGAAGTGGAAAAAAGCCTCGCCTTTTCCGTCCGTTCGGGCAGTTTAAGCTGCGGTCATGACGGCTGCCATGCGGCGGCGGAACTTATTGTGGAAAGTTTTTTTGAAGAACTTCCAGCAATCCGCCGCGCCCTGTCCCTGGATATGCAGGCCAATTTCCGGGGAGACCCCGCCGCCAGAAGCGTTGAAGAAGTGATACTTTCCTATCCCGGTTTTCAGGCTGTCACGGTTCACCGCCTGGCCCATTATTTCTGGAAGGCCCAGGTTCCCCTTATTCCCCGCATGATGAGTGAACTGATTCATGGCAGCACCGGCATCGACATACATCCCGGCGCTCAAATCGGCGAATCGTTTTTTATTGATCACGGAACCGGCATTGTTATCGGCGAGACGGCGATTATCGGCAAAAACGTAAAACTTTATCAGGGTGTTACCCTGGGGGCGCTTTCGGTGAAGAAGGAAGAAGGCGGCCAAAAGCGCCACCCCACTATCGAAGACGATGTTACCATCTATTCCCACGCAACCATTTTGGGAGGACAAACGATTATCGGGCGGGGCAGCATTATCGGCGGCAATGTGTGGATTACCGAATCCGTTCCGCCCAATACCACAGTCTATACCAGAGCCGGGGAACAGGTATTGCGGCAGCGGTCGGAAAGTTAGGTGTCATTGGTGAGCGCAAAAGCGGCGTTTGTCGCGGTAGTGGGCCGCCCCTCGGCGGGAAAATCAACATTGGTAAACCAAATGTGCGGCGAAAAGGTGTCCATTGTCAGCGCTGTTCCGCAGACGACGCGCAATGCCATTCGGGGCATCGTAAACCGGGAACAGGGCCAGTTGGTGTTTATTGATACGCCGGGCCGCCATAAATCAGAAAAAAAATTTAACAAAAAACTGACCGATATATCCGGCAGGGCGGTGGATGATTCGGACATTATGCTGTATGTGCTGGACGCTTCACGCCTGCCCGGGCCGGAAGAAGCGGAAATAGCTGCCCTCCTTGCCCCCGCTGCGGAAAAAACCATAGCCGCCATTAATAAAATTGACATCAACAATGATGATTGCGGCCGGATTTATGAATTTCTGGCGCAGGCTTTGCCCGGTTTGAGCAAAGACCGCTGCTTCCGAATTTCCGCCAAAAACAATACGGGCATCGATGCGCTGCTGACTGCGTTATATGACATCTCTCCCGAAGGCGAACCGTTCTACGGTGAAGAATATTATACTGATCAGGAAGTAGAGTTTCGCATTGCGGAGATTATCCGCGAACAGGCCGTCAACCGCCTGCGGCAGGAACTGCCTCATGCCCTGTATGTTGAAATTGCCGATGCCCAATTCAGCGGGGAAGCTGCGCCGCAGAGTGAGCCGCAGCATGCAAAACTCTGGGTGCGGGCCTTCATCGTTGTTGAGCGGGAATCTCAAAAGGGAATGGTGGTAGGCAAGGGCGGCGCCATGATAAAGGACATTCGCCTTGCCGCCCTGAAAGAACTGCGTAGCATTTTTGACTGGAAAATCGAACTTGACCTGCGGGTAAAAACCGGCAAGGACTGGCGGCACAATGACCGTATCCTGCGACGGATTACCGAAGGGTAACGGGAGAAAAATTTTTACCACGACCTTGGTAATTGCAAAACCAACCGAGTTTTGCAACAGGCTCGACTACTTGAGGATTTTTCCTATCCTCTTAAACAGGTCTTCCGCTTCAAAGGGCTTCTTAATGTAGTCAACCGCTCCCATTTCCTGCGCCTGTTGTTTGTCTTGCGGGTCATCCGAAGATGTGAAAAACGCTATCGGCGTATCGTGCAGGCCGCTTATGGCCTTTATCCTGTTGTAGGTATCCCATCCGTCCATATCAGGCATTATCAGGTCCAGTAATATTAAATGCGGTACAAGCCCCTGATAGAATAAGCCCAGCGCTTCTTTGCCTGATATGGCGGTAACTACTTCATACTCATCGTTTAATACTGTTTTCACCATTTCAAGATGAATACCGTCGTCATCCACTATGAGGAGTTTTTGTTTTTCACTGCCGAATGTATCAATAAATTTTCCCGTTTCCTGTTTTAAGTCATCGAAGTTCCGGTTGTTTTCCACGCTCATGTCATTTACAAGGTTTACCGAAATATTTATCTGATTAATGCCTGTCAGTATTTCGTTCATGCCTTTTACCGCTTCCTGGCTGGTTTTTATGAACTCGTCCGTTTCCGTGACTAAAGCCTCGCCGTCTTGCGCCATGCTGTCAGAGCCTTTTTTAACCGAATGGGTTATGTCCCTCAAGCGGCCTATGGAGTCCAGTATTTGTTTTCCTCCAATTTCCTGCTCTTCCATCGCGTGTAAGATGTTTTGTTCATGCACCGAGACTGTTTTCACGCTTGAGTCTATCGCGCCAAAACGAGCCAATACCTCGTTAGATGATTTGGTAATGCTGTCTATGGACGCTTTTACTTTTTTGAGCATCGCCGCCGTTGTCTTTGACTGCTGTCCCGAAGACTCTGCGAGTTTGCGGATTTCATCGGCGACTACCGCAAAACCCTTCCCCACCTCTCCGGCATGGGCCGCCTCTATCGCGGCGTTCATCGAAAGCAAATTGGTCTGGCTTGCGATATTGTTCATCGCCGAGTTTATTTCCAGAAGCCCCTCTGAATCATGGGCTATTTCCTGTATCTCCTGCGCGACCATTTGAAGGCCTGTTTTGCCGTTCTCGGACGCTTCCGCCAATTTATCGAC
>JAIRRB010000066.1 GCA_031256195.1 Treponema sp. | reverse complement strand
GCCAGTACGGACTGTAACGCGTCATCATCATGTTTTTCCGGCGCGCCCCAGAATGCCATTATCGCATCGCCGATATATTTATCCACTACCCCCCTGCGGTTGTAAATAATGTCAACCTGTCCGGAAAAATAGCGGTTCAGTGAATTGACCAGGTCGTCCGGGGCCATACCCTCGGAAATGGTAGTAAAACTACGAATGTCGGAAAATAAAATCGTAGCATACTGATTGAGTGAGTCCCCAGGTTTTATTTCATCACGCATTGCCTTAACGGCAATTTCTTCATTGGTAAATTTTCCAAAAACATTCAAAGCCTTACACATATTTTGAAAATTTTCAAATAAAAGACCTGTTTCATCGTTACGTTTTTTTTCTTCAAGCGGAATCTTAAAGTTACCTTCTCCAATGTTATGCGCAGCAACAGCGAGCACTTTTAATGGATTTGAAATTGTTCTGGAAAAGAACATGACAAAAATAATTGCAGCAATATAAAAAATGCAGAAGAAAACAAGTGTTATTTGATTGATCTTTTCTGCGTCTTTTTCTATTAATTTATTTGACATGTCATTATCAGTACTGATGAACATTACCGTTTTTGCAATACCCGAATAAACACGCGTTACTAAATACTGATTGTCAGAAGGCTGTAAAAGCCCAAAGTCATATTTATCAGTATGAAACGCGTCTGCCGATCCATCTAAAACAGAGCGGATATAATCATCACGGGAAAGATTAATGCCTAATTTCACCAAAGTGAAATCATCATGCAGGAGAATATCGCCATCTCCGTTTATGAAAAAAATCGTAACTGGCGCACCATATCTTTTATTAAAATTTTCAGTTATTCTTTCAGAAGAAAAAAGGATTCCGCCCACCCCGCTCTGCATGGGGAAAAGGCAAGCCAGAACAGGTATTCCAAAATGGGGCGCGGCGTTTAAGAGAACCGACTCCCCCCGTAAGACGCGCTTTTGAACGCTTCTTGAATTCTCAAAGTAAGAATCAACAAGATTCAATTCAATTTCTTGGGATTCAAAAAACTGCTTATTAATCAACAATTGTTCACCTGACAACGGGTGGTTGATCAGGGCGGGATATTCAAAAAAAACAGCAGTGATTTGGGAATTTCTCTCAAAAAAACGATCTTTTGTTTCCTCTATAAATAATGTATCAGCATTCAAGACAGTAGTCATTATCAATTCCTGCATACTCCGAATCATATAACTAATATCCATATGCACTTCATCCACAAATATTCTATTCATGTACATTTGTCTATTTTCACGGGATGATTTTTCTTTGTCCGTTTTAATCTTAGAAGTAACCGGCAAGATGAATGAAAAGAGGAAAAGAGTCACTATCACGATGGAAAAAATAATTAATATCAACTTAGCCTTAATTGAAAACCGGACTGCCGTAGAATCGGAGTTCTGTTTTATATTTTGAGTAATGGTTTTGGTTTTTTCAAATCCTTTTTTTAATAAGATTATACCTACAATAAAAATTGCCAAACCTATTAAATCAAACCATAACCGTTGAAATTCTACAGGCGCACCATTATATGACTGAAACCCCTTAATTGGTATAAGGTTTCCAAATTTTATTGTAACAATAGATAATACATTAAAGAAGAATCTCATATATATACACAATAATATTGAATTAGTATTTATGCATATCCAGGCCGCAAATAATCCGGTAATAAAAACTATTAAAATTTGCCAAGGATTTAAGGATGTTAAACACGTTGCACCGAAAAGAAGAGCGCTCATTATTATTGCCGTTCTTTTTGAGTAATTATTGTTCAAGCCGCCCAAAATAAGCCCGCGGAAAAACATTTCTTCTATACAAGGACTAATTATTGCTATAAGAATTATTGCCCAAATAAAATTTTCCTTCACCATAACCCTTAATGATTCAGATTGCTTGCGAATCCAATCGGGCCGGGGCAGAATATATTCTAAAAAGTTCTCAAGTTCAGATATTATGATACAAAAACCTACCATGAAAACAATAATTGCAATCCACAGAAATAATGAAACTTTATTAAACTTAAACACTTCATTGAATGTTCTCGCTGCTTTTATGAATCCAATCACCACTACTATTTCAAAAGTAATAATAGTGGTATAAGTTGTTAAGTTAGTCAATATAAATGAAATATTAAATATTCCCAGTAGTTCCAGATATATAAGTGGTAAAATAATGAACCCACACATAATGCCCAAAAACAAAAGGCACAATAATATGGAATTCTTTATTGTCGGATAAACTTTACCTTCCATGATTTTCCCTCATTTTTTTGTAGTGTATACTATATTTCTATACGTTTACCTATATACCGCATATCTATATTCTTATATGTATAAAATTTTATACGCCCTATGCAACTTTCGCTACTCGCTCAGTCATGTCCGTGCAAGCACGGCCACAACTTCGCTCCGTTCGTCAATAACATCCGCAGCCACGTAATTTACGGCATAAGGCTCGGCAGCCAGGTTGAAAGCCAGGGGATGTAGGTTACCAGCAGCACTACGGCAAACTGGACGAGCAGGAAGGGCAGCACATTGCGGCATATCTGCGCGAAGGGTCTTTCAAAGCGGTAGCTGGCAAGGAACAGGTTCAGCCCTACCGGAGGGGTAAGGAAACCTACCTCCAGGTTCATTATAAAAATAATTCCCAGATGTACCGGATCGATGCCGTAGGCATGGCCCAGAGGGACGATAAGGGGAAGCACGACCAGAATTGCGGAAAATATGTCCATCAGGCAGCCGACCACCAGCAGGGCAAGATTCAGGAGCAGCAGGAAAACATATTTTGATTTAACGGCGCTCTGCATCCAGAAAGCGAAATTTTCAGGCAGGCCGGAATCAATTATGGCGTAGGACAGGGCTTTTGCCATTGCCAGAATTGCCAGCACTCCGCCGATTATCGGAACGGCTTTTGCAAAAACTTTGGGAATACCGGCAATGGCAATATCCTTGTTAATAAAAACTTCCACAATTATCACATAGATAACCGACAGGGCACTTGCCTCTACCAGTGTAATCTGTCCGGTAAAATATCCCAGAACCAGTATTATGGGCAATAAAATTTCCAGAAACGATTCTTTGAGGGAATGCAGGGCTTTTCCCGCGTCAAACGTTTCCACCGGGACTTTTGCCTTTGCCGAAGCAAAAATGCCGAAGGCCATCATCATCAGTACCAGCAGTATTCCCGGAATCAGCGCTCCTATAAAAAAATGAATAATGCTGTAATGGGATGGTATATTCATAAAATGCAGTATGGTATTGCTGGTAGAAGCTACCAGTATAATGGGAAGGCTGGGGGGAAACATTAAACCGATGCCGCCGGTTGAGGTAAGCAGTCCAATGGAAAAACGTTCCGTATATTTGTTTTCGGTAAGAATCGTATAGAGTATTCCGCCCAGGGCCAGAATGGTTACCCCAGAAGCGCCGGTAAACGAAGTAAAAAAGGCGCAGATAATGACGGTGGCAATAATCATGCCGCCCGGCAGCCAACTAAAAAAATATCTGAATGTGCGGACAAGCCGTTCTCCCGCCCTGCTTTCCGAAAGGAAAAAACCGGTCAGGGTAAAAAGCGGAATGGCGATAATGTCCGTATCGGTTAAAGCGGAAAATATTTGAATGGGGGCCGCTTCCGGTTCCCGCCCCGCCGCCTGGAGTATAATCAGGGCAATGCCGCCTATTGCCGCAAAAATCGGCATTCCGGTTAAGGCCGCAAAAATCAAAAACAGTATCGCCGGAATGCGGATAAGCCATGTCACATCGTACAAAGTGTCTACCCATGAGAAAAACGGCTGGGGCGGCTCGAAACCCCATATTAATTTGGCAATGGCGGGAAGCGCCGCAACGGTACCGAGCAGAAGCGCCGCGCAGGCCGGAATCTTTTCCCGCCATGACGGGAATTTTAAGGCAAACCGCAGGGCCATAACCGCATAACCGAGCGGCATGGCGGCGGCAAAAACACGATCCGGTATAAAACCGACCGGTTTTCCCAAAAGACCGTATTTAATATAGGAAACGCAGTTCCACGCAAGGATACTGAGTACAAAAACACCGATTAAAACGCCGATATATTCAAGAATCCGTTTTATTTTTTCATTTCTGACATACTGAATGGCGGTAATTGAAATATGCCCTCCGTATTGCGCGGTGAGCATTGCGGCAAAAAAGCCCAGTACCAGAAAAAAATGGGCCATGAGCGCTTTGGATGCCGGAATGGCCATTTTGAACCGGTGTAATATCAATTCGGTAAGGGGTATCAGGGCAAGCAGTAACAATGAGCCATAGCAGATTCCCTTTTCCAGCCGGGATATTTTGAATACCCCGGATGTTTTAACATTCATTTATTGCTGCCCGCTCCTTGCTTTTTCGAGTATCCCGTCAATCCGCCGGTACAGGTCGCGGTCAAAAGTAGTTCCAATGAGCGAGGGCATAACCTTGAGCATCTCCGTCCGCCACAACTCTTCCTGCGCCGGAGTTGGCTGGTTTACCTTAAGCCCGTCCTTTTGCATCATAAGCACGGCATTGGTTATGGTCTTCGGCATTGAGGTATCAAAATCGGCGGCCATACGCTGGGTAACTCTGGTCAGTTCCCGCTGCCGTTCAGGCCCCAGTTTGTTCCAGGTAACGCGGTTCATGACAATGCCGCCCAGGAAGGGAGAAATCGGTATATCCAGCATATTTTTCAGATTTTTGTGGAGACCCAGGGGAGCAATTGCCGCCGGGGTCAGGTAAATGGAGGTAACGACATTGTTTGCCAGTTTGGGCCCCAGGTCTATAAAATCCATTTCCACAACATTGTATCCCATAGTCTTGAACACCAGATTCATATCCCTTAATTCGGGGTTAGTTGCCAGTTTTTGCCGGCGCAAATCGTCCGGTACTATCACTGGTTCTTTTGAAAACACATTAATCCAGCCGCCCTTGGACCAGGTAACCATGGCAAAATTGGTCTTGTTGATTTGAGATTCCAGAACAGGCAGGACATCCTTGAGTACCAGGTCCAGTTCAGCGTCATTTTTTATGAAAAAGGGGATGCTCAAGGTCATAACCGCCGGGCATATCTCGGAAATTCCGCTCGATAAAAACAATGCCGCCTGAATATTGTCGGCGGAAAGGGATGAAAGCATTTTTGCTTCGCCGCCCTCAACTCCGTCATGGATAATGCGAAGGCGCACTTCGTTATTGGTTACACGCGCCCATTCGGCGGCAATACGGTCCAGCGCTCTGCCCCAATCGGAATTCCGGGGTAACGGCGAGGCAAGCCGTACTTCAATGGTTTCTCCCTGGGACCTGCCGCCCCGCTGGGCAAAAACCGCAGTGGAACTGACCCAAAAACACACAAATGCCAGAACAAAAAATGCCGCTCTCCTTATCATGCAACGCTCCTTTCAGTTTTTATTCTATCAATAATCAGCGGGAATGGGAAGGAAGGAAAAATAGTTCCACGCATGATCGAGCATCCATTGGGCTTTCCGCTGGCTGATTATGGTAACCAGCCGTGTTGAAGTATCCGCGTCCGGGTCGATGGCAAGGGCCTTTTCCAGGCAATCCTTGAATGTTTCATAATCATGGGCAGGAACACAGATTGATTGGGCATAAGATATATATGCCCCCGCCGAATTCCCTCCGGTTTTTTCCACAGCCCGCTGAAAGTGCAGTTTTGCGCGTTCCTTGTCGCCGCCCAGCAGTTCGGGCAGTGAACCATAAAACAATATGAAAAATTCATCCAGCGCCGCGCCGCCATAATGGGGGTCAAGTTCATAGGCCCGCTCAATCATGAGCTTCCATTCAGGTATTCGGGCGAGCAAATCAAAATCAAACACATCTATCGAAAAGGCCGCCAATCCGCCGGCAACGGCCCAGTACAACAGGCCAGCGTCTTCTTTTTTGCATTTTTTCAGGATGGCTTGCAGGGCGTCCTCCTGCGCGGCCGCATCGCTAAAGCCCCGGTATTTCTGATTCAGGGCCCGGTAAAGAATGGCGTTCCCCCGCAGGTAGAGCCGTTTCGCCCGTTTTAAACCTTCTTCCCGCGCCTGCCACTCCTGCACCGGAAGTATTTCGGCAGGCCCCTGAACATAGGCATTGGCGTACATTATAAAAAGCGAGCCGGTAACCTGCATCAGCCCCTGATGCTTCGGGGTGGAATCAAGGAGCGCCTCGTATATTTTAATGGCAAAGGGAAGGGCGTCCCCTATCAGTTCCGGGTCTGAATCCCCGGTAAAAACCGTCGAACTGCCCTCGCCGGTCAGGGCATTTGCCACCAGGGTATTAACAGAGCAATTCAGGCACAGCGCCGCGGTCAGCGGCAGTATGAGCGCGCACAGGATTTTGTTGTTCATAAATTCTCCTTAACCATTATGGGCTAAATAAATAAATATTTCCATACACAGGCGGGCATCATCAAGGGCGCGGTGCGCCGCTTCGGCCTTAAACCCCAGAAAGGCCGCAATGTCCTGCAAATGGTAATGGCTCCGGCCGGGGAGCATCCTGCGCGCCAAAGGCAGGGTATCGGCGACAGGGTTGGGCAGGGCGGAATGCTGCACATAGCCGTCATCGCAGAGCCGGGAAAGGCTTCTGTTGACAAAACCGCAGTCAAAAGGGGCATTGTGCGCCAGTACAATGCTGTCGGCGGCAAAACGCAGAAAAACGGGCAGAACCTCCTGTATGGGCGGCTGCCCGGCCAGCATTGCATCGGTGATATTATTTACCTTGCCCGCCCCCGCCGGCATGGGAAAGCCCGGATCGGAAAGCTGCACATAATGGTCGATAATCCCCTGCCGGTTAAAACGAATGGCCCCCATCTCGACAATACTGTCCCGCCTGTTATCCAGCCCGGTGGTTTCAATGTCAAAGGCCGTAAAATCATCCCCCGCCTTAAAAGCGGTAATTGCCCAGTTAAATGATTCCAACTACTCCCCAATAACCAGGCGAATATCTTTTTTTATCGCATCAAGTTTGCGGGCGGCTTCGGCTTTGGCGGCATCCAGTCCGCCTAAACCAACTTCGGTGCAGCATGACGCGTAAAATTTGATTTTTGGCTCGGTGCCGCTGGGGCGGGCGCTGACCACGGTTCCGTCCGCCAGGTAAAATTGCAGTACGTCGCTGGGGGAGAAACCGTCGACGCCTTTTTCCAGATCGCGTACTTTGAAGACGGCGATGCCGCCCAAAGCCGCAGGCGGACTGGAGCGGTATTTGTCCATAATGCCCTTCATAATTTCCGGCCCCTGCGGTCCCTGGAAATATTTTGAGATACCCATTTCCTGCCAATATCCGCAGCTTTGGTACAGTTCATCAAGCCGGTCAAGCAGACTCTTGTCCTTGCTCCGCCAGTACAGGGTCATCTCGGCGGTAATGGCCGCCGCGGAAACGCCGTCTTTATCACGGACTTCGGTTTCTATATTGTAGCCGTAACTTTCCTCAGTGCCGAACACAAAGTTTTTTGCCCCCGCTTCACCGGCAGCAAGGCCAAGCTCCCATTGACGCATAACATCGGCAATCCATTTGAATCCGGTAAGACATTCAGCGCATTCAGCGCCGTACATCTGCGCCACCCGCTTTTGCATTCCCGTTGTAACAATGGAGTTGACCATGGCGGCCTTGGGGGGCATTTTTCCCAGTTCCCCGAGCGAAAGGAAAATATAATCCGCCATCAATACGCCCATTTGGTTTCCCGTTACCAGAGTATAAGAACCCTGCTTGTTGGGAACGGCGATTCCAAAGCGGTCGGCATCGGGATCGGTGGCCATGACCACATCGGCTTTTTCTTTGGTTCCCAGTTTTATCGCCATATCAAGGGCGGCGGCTTCTTCGGGATTGGGAAAGGCCACGGTGGGGAAGTCGCCGTCTCCTTCCCGCTGTTCAGGCACGGTAATCACCCGCAGGCCCAAATCGCCCAGCACCTTTTCGACATGCATGGCCCCGGTTCCGTGCAGGGGCGTATAGACAATTTTTACCTCACCGGCTTTTGCCTTTATAAGGTCGGGCCGGAACAGCCGCGACTTGACCATTGCATGGTAAGGCTCATCAACTTCTTTATCAATAATTTTCAAAAGGCCCCGGTCCAGCGCCTCCTGACGGGAAATCTCCCGTAAGGTTTTTACATTATTTACTTCGTCAATAATGCCCGTATCATGGGGCGGTATCACCTGCGAGCCATCGTTCCAGTATGCCTTGTAACCGTTGTATTGGGGAGGATTGTGGCTGGCCGTCACCACGATGCCGGTATCGCAGCCCAACTGCCGTATGGCAAAGGACAGCTCCGGCGTGGGCCGCAGCCCCGAAAAAAGCCAGGTTTTGATGCCGTTTGCCCCAAAAATGAGCGCGGCGGCTTCCGCAAATTCCGCCGAGTAATGGCGGCTGTCATAGGCGATAACCGCCGACAGTTTGCCATCTGCGGCTTTTTCGGGAAACGCTTTAATAAGGTAGCTTGCCAGACCCTGCGTCGCGCTTTTGACCACCAGGGTATTCATGCGGTTATAGCCGCCGCCGATTACCCCCCGCAGGCCGCCGGTCCCGAATTCCAGGTCCCGGTAAAACCGGTCTTCCAGTTCCTTCCATGCTTCCGGCTCAGTGCCCTGCGCCCCGGCAAGCAGTTTTTCCACTTCGGCGCGGAATCCCGCTTCACGTTCTTTGGCAATATAATCTTTTGCCCGTTCAATGATGGTATTTTTTTCCACGGTGACAGTATATCACACCATTTTTGATTGTCAATATTAAGTACATAAGGCTGTTTTTCCGCCACCGTACATACCGGCAGTGGGCGGCGCGGCGGGGGATAAGGGAGAAGAATTTACCACGGAGGTCACGGAGAACCTCGGAGGAGGAGAAGAATGTTTTTATACCATTTCCCCCCTGCCGGAATAAGTCTGTGTGTCAAGTCTTGGTCTCCTCCGAAGGGGTAACCAAATAAAAGCGCCTCGACAAGAGGCGTTGACGGACAAGTGCGACTGGTTACCGCGCACAGCAAAATCCACAACTTACAACAAATGCCGGTTGGATTTATCCAACCGAGTGCGCGGCGGGTTTCCAAAGGTTTCCGCCGCCTTTCATACAATAAACCCCTTAGGGCGTGTTCACACAACGTAAAAGTATAATGATAGAGGCGAAAAGAACAGAGCTTGAAAAAACGATGTCGAGCTTGTCATAACGGGTGAAAACGGCTCTAAATGCTTTTAATCTGCG
>JAIRRB010000063.1 GCA_031256195.1 Treponema sp. | reverse complement strand
TAATTTACGCCCTCAAGCTCGCCGGTTCCCTTTTTGATGGCCCGGTCGATATTGTCCTTGGGCATATTGGCGCCCCGCGCCTTGAGAATGGCGGTGCGCAGCCGGGGGTTGCTGTCCGCGCTTCCCCCGCCCATACGGGCAGCGATTGAAATTTCCTTGATTAACTTGGTAAACATCTGGCCGCGCTTTGCGTCCGCGGCGCCTTTTGCGTGTTTGATAGTCGCCCATTTACTGTGGCCCGACATGATTGCTCCTTACTTATTAGTATACCGACATTGTAACAAAACGGAAAAAAAATGTATAGTACCCTGGGTGATGAATTCAATCAATAAAACATTTTTGGCGGATGGAACGCCATACAGCCCGCAGAATCCCCTGATAATCGCCGAGTTGGGTACCGGACACGGCGGCAGCCTGTCCCGCGCTCAGGAACTGGCCCACGCGGCGGCAGAGGCAGGGGCATCCTGCGTCAAACTGCAGATGGTATTCGCCGATGAAATCCTTCACCCCAATACCGGCGAAGTAGCCCTGCCTGGCGGCGCGATTCGGCTGTATGACCGCTTCAAACAGCTTGAAATGCCGCCGGATTTTTATGCCAAAGTTAAAGAATATGTTGAATCGCGGGGACTTTTGTTCCTGTGTACCCCTTTCGGCCTAAAAAGCGCCCAACTATTGCGGGAATTGCAGCCCAAAATCGTCAAAATCGCATCGCCGGAACTGAATTTTACCGCTTTATTGCGGGAAATCGCCGGATGGGGTCTGCCGGTACTGCTTTCTTCCGGGGTTTCAACTCTGGGGGATATTGAAGAGGCGGTGAAAATTATGAGGAGTCCGAACAACGCTCCACACTCCCCTATCTGCCTTTTACACTGCGTGACGGCGTACCCGGCGCCGGAAACGGATTATAATCTGCGGGTGCTGCGAAACCTGGCGGCGGTTTTCGGCGTTCCGGTGGGCCTCAGCGACCACAGCCTTGACCCGGAACTGGTTCCGGCATTGGCGGTCAGCCAGGGGGCGGCGGTTATCGAAAAACATTTCTGCCTTTCCCGTGACGATTCCGGCCTGGATGACCCTATCGCCCTGCCGCCGCCGGAATTTGCCCGCATGGTCAGGGCAATCCGCCGCGCCGCGGAAACAGGGCCGGAAGAAACTATCGCAAGCATCAGCCGCGAGCGGGGGGCGGCGCTTATCGAAGCCGTTTTGGGCAGCGGCATAAAAACCCTGGCCCCCTCGGAACAGGAAAATTATTCCCGTACCAACCGCTCAATCCACGCCCTGCGGGACATTCACGCGGGTGAAACCATTGGGGCCGGTGACTTTGCGATACTGCGAACCGAAAAAATTCTCCGCCCCGGCCTTGCCCCTTCCCGTGCGGCGGATATATGCGGCAGAACGGCGCGGCAGTTTATCCCCGCCGGAGAAGGCATACGGTTTGAGGATATATAAGGGAAGTTTTTTTGTTAATACACATTTCCGGCAAACACCATGCGTTTACCAGCTTTCCATCGCTTTGTTAAAAGAAGCGGCGGCGGCGCGGATTATTTTTTCATCAACACAATAGGCAAAACGCAGCCAGCCGGGCTTGCCGAAACCGGCGCCGGGTACGCCAAGTATCAAATGCTGTTTGAGATGGTCTACAAATGCCAGATCAACAACCCCGCCCTGAAGGGACGGGGTATGTTGTTTTGGTAAGGTCGGACTGAAAGTCCGCTTTGTCTCGGGGTCCATACCCTTTTTAAGCGCCCTAAAGGGCGGGGTATGTACCCCTCGCATACAATCATCGCCTGTTTCGCCATTACGCCGCGGCGGAACCTTGCAGAACAGGTAAAACGCCCCTTCCGGCACGGCATATTCTATACCCGCCTCGTCAAGAATAGCGGTAAAGGCATCGCGCCTGCGGGCGTAAACGGCGATATCAACCACCGCCTCGGTTAACTCCGCCACAATCCGCTGCATCAGCGCCGGCGCGTTGACATAGCCCAAAATGCGGGTAGCGTAAATCAGGCCGTTCATTACATCGGCTCTGTCGGCAATGTCGGGGCTTACCGCAATATAACCAATCCGCTCGCCGGGCAGGGACAGGCTCTTTGAATAGGAATTCACCACGATTGATTCGCTATAGGCCCTGAGTACCGGCGGAACCTCAACATTATACGCAATTTCACGGTACGGTTCATCGGAAACAAGATAGGGCAGGCGGCCGGTTTTTTCTCCGTGCCGGTACAAAAGCCCGGCAAGCGCGGCAATGCTCTGCGCAGGGTAAATTTTCCCCGTGGGGTTGTTAGGCGAATTTATCAGCACCGCGGCGGTTTGGGGTGTAAGCGCCGCATCGATAGCGTCAATATTCATATTAAAATCGGGAAGGGAATCTACCTCAATAAGTTTCGCCCCGTGATTTCCCGTATAGGAACGGTACTCCATAAAATAGGGCCGGGTAACAATTACCTCGTCGCCGGGGTCGCAGATGGTCTTAAACACCGCGTTCAGGCCGCCCGCCGCACCGACGGTCATGACGATATGCGAGCCGTCAATCGAAACCTGATGTTCCCGCGAGGCTTTGCGGGCAAGGGCCTCCCGCACCGCGGGAAAACCGGCGTTGGGCATGTAGCCGTGGGAGCCTTGTGCGTCTTCTTCGGCAAGTTTCAGCAAAACCCGGTGAAAATCAGGCGGAGGGTCAAGATCGGGATTCCCCAAGGAAAAATCAAACACCTTGTCCGCGCCGTGCTGCTTTTTCAGCAGATTCCCCTCTTCAAACATTTTGCGGATCATCGATGATGAACCCAGGGCGTTTCGTATTCCGGCTGCTATTGACATACTAACCTCTCTTGAATATTTAACCACGGAGGTCACGGAGTTTTGATACGAAAATCTTTTCTTCTCCTCCGTGGAACTCCGTGTACTCCGTGGTTAAATTCTTAAATTTTTATCAAACCAAAGTCCGCGCAATACGCACAATGTCGGCAAAAACCCCGCCGGCGGTTACCTGCGCGCCCGCGCCCGGCCCCTTTATCACCATCGGGAGTTTCGCATAACGGTCGGTGGTAATCACCACCATATTGTCGCTGTCTACCAGTGAGCGGAAGGGGCTGCTGGCCGCTTCCGGCCTGAGGGAGAGTTTTGCGGAACCTTCCTCGACAACGGCCACATAGCGCAGAGCCTTTCCCTGCGCGGCGGCTTCGGCGCGGCGTTTTTCAAAAGCAGCGTCCGATTTTTCCAGCTCCTTAAAGAAAGCGTCAACATTTTTCGCTTTGAAACAGGCCGGGGGCAGAATCGGCTCAATGGCGACATTGGAAAATTCAAGGGAAAGGCCGCACTCGCGGGCAAGGATAAGGGCTTTGCGGGCCGCATCCATGGCGTTCAGGTCGTCACGGGGGTCCGGCTCGGTATAGCCTTTGGCCTTTGCCTCCCGCACCAGGGCGGAGAAAGGTTTCTTGCCGTCAAAATTATTGAAAATAAAACTTAAGGTCCCCGAAAGCACCGCCTCAATGCGGCGCACCCGGTCGCCGGAAAG
>JAIRRB010000058.1 GCA_031256195.1 Treponema sp. | reverse complement strand
TTATTCGCCCGCGTTACGGTTACGGTGATGAGATAGCCCAAATCGGCTTTCTGCACGGTATAGGTTGAAGAGTTTTCGCCGACATAGACGCCGTTATCCGTATTAATACCGATGTTAAGGCCAATATCAACGCCCCGTTTCCACTGATAGGAAATGGTTCCACTACCGCCCAGTGAGGCTGTGTTAGCTGTCAGCGTCTGCCCCACTTCGGGAGGTCCCTCTATACTCACCGTTCCGGTAAGGCGGGGATCGGATGGGTTGGTAATAATGCTGGTCTGCCTGCTGGTAACACTGCCGGAATTACCCTTTCGCTCTACAGAAACTGTAATGACTGAAAGTTTATCTTCGGATGTTAACGTATAGGTTTCGACGCCTGTACCGACATTGGTTATATAGTTCCGCTTCCACTGATAGGAAATGGTTCCACTACCGCCCAGTGAGGCTGTGTTAGCTGTCAGCGTTTGCCCCACTTCGGGAGTTCCCTCTATACTCACCGATCCGTTAAGACGGGGATTAAATAACGGGCTGGTAACGAAGACGATTTGCCAATTTGTAACTGTGCCTATATTATCGAACCTGCTTACGGTTACATTGATCATGGAACCAACATCTTCTTCCTGCACGATGTAAGTAGAACTATTACTGCCGATAGGCACCTTATTTAACCCTTGCATACGGTTCCACTGATAGGAAATTGCCCCGCTGCCCCCCAATTCACTCGTGTTTGCCGTCAAGGTTTCCCCCACCTGGGGTACCCCTTCTATGCTAACCTTTCCGGTAAGCGGAAGCGAAATCAACGCCTCCACCACTTCCGGACAACTCGTGATTAAAAACCCGGCCGCCGCAAAAACCGCGGCAATCAACCAAAGACTTGTTTTGTTACGCATATATATTCCTTATTCGCAATATACAACAATTTGTTGTTTTTTTCAACTTTATTATTCATTAAAAAGATGTTTTCTTGGCAAGAATCCTGTGGTATAATTGGGAATTATGAAACGAACCGTTCAATTCGCGGTATTAATGTCGGCAATACAAGTTCTAATGGGATGCAGGGGAACAGCCATGAATTTTGACAATAGACGCTTCGCCGCTCCGGTTCTTGTCAATATCTCGGTTGACACGGAAAATGGCGGTAAACCCATTTCTCCGTACATATACGGAATAAACAGCACACCGTCAAAATTATTTGTCATTACCACCGCCAGCCGTTTGGGGGGTAACCGTACAACAGGCTACAATTGGGAGAACAATCTTTCCAATGCGGGAGAGGACTGGCGACACTATAACGATGAGTACATGTTCCCAAAGGGCAAAGACGGTTCCATACCCGCGATTGCGGTAACTGACTTTGTTGAAAACGCGAAAAAAAACAATGCGTATGCGCTTATCACCTTGCCAATGGCAGGGTATGTTGCCAATGACAATCTGAGAACGGTCAGGCCGGAAGAAACCGCCCCTTCAGAACGTTTTGCCAAAATAATAGACCGCAAAAATACTCCGCTGTCGCTTAACCCCGACCTTAAAGACGGCGTGGTTTATTCCGATGAGTTTATCAATTATCTGATCAAAAAATGCGGCACATCGCATAACGGCGGCATAGATGGCTATTCATTGGACAACGAGCCGTCCATTTGGCCCGGTACCCACCCGCGTATCCACCCCGATAAAACAACTATAGCGGAAATACTGGAAAAATCCGTTTCGCTGGCATCGGTTGTGAAAGACCTTGATCCCAACGCCGAAGTGTTCGGTCCCGCGCTGTACGGACTTAATGCGTATGCGTCTTTTCAGGACGCCCCGGACTGGAAAGACGGTTACGCAAAAGAATACAGGTGGTTCATAGATGCGTATCTGGACGGAATGCGCAAAGCGGAAAAAGGGCGGCGTCTGCTGGACGCACTCGATATACATTACTACACCGAGGCGCGCTCGCCGCTGGATCACCGCGTTTGCGAAGACAACGACACGGACGAACAGTGCATATACACACGTTTACAGTCCACGCGGACATTATGGGATTCGACATACCGTGAAAATAGCTGGGTACAACGGAATCTGAGCGGTTTTCTGCCGGTACTGCCCGCGGTAAATGCGTCTATCGAAAAATATTACCCCGGTACAAAATTATCCGTAAGCGAATACAATTTTGGCAACGAAAACCATATCTCGGGCGGCATCGCTCAGGCAGACGCTCTGGGTATTTTTGCCGGTCACGGCGTATATTTTGCGGCGCTCTGGTCGATGAACAACAGACCCATGTACGCCTATGCGGGCATTAATCTTTACACAAACTACGATGGCAAGGGAGGAACCTTTGGTAATACGCTGGTGGAGTCTTCCACGGATAATATCGAATATTCATCGGTTTACGCCTCAACCGATGATAGCGGTGCCCTTCACATTGTTTTGTTAAACAAGAGCCAGCGTGACACCCTGCGGTTTTCGATTGCTGTACGTTCACCGTCAACCTATAAAAAATTTGCCTGTTACGGGTTCAATGCCGACAGTCCGGTAATCAAGGCCGTTGGTTCCGGCGCCGTCGAAGGAAACGAAGTATATACGCTCCGGTGTGACTTACCCCGTATGTCGGCGTACCACCTTGTGCTGACCGCCGAATAGGAAGAACTATAAGCTATAAATGCACTATAATCCGTAATAACACCCTTGACAGTCATAGATTTCCCCCATATTCTGACACTTATGGAGGAAACCATTTATGAAGAAAATCAGTGTAATTTTGCTTGCCGCTCTCGTTTTGATGGCGGCCTGTGCAAAGAAAGCCGAAACATTTGACCTTGCGTTAGTAACAGACCTGGGTACTATTGACGACAAGTCCTTTAATCAGGGTGCATGGGAGGGATTGGCCCAGTATGCCAGGGAGAAAAATGTTTCCCGAAAATACTATCAGCCCTCGGAACAAAGTGATGATTCTTACCTGACAGCTATTGATCTGGCTGTTAAGGGCGGCGCAAAAGTAATTGTAACCCCCGGATTCCTTTTTGAGACACCGGTTTATATAGCGCAGGATCGTTATCCCAATGTGCATTTTATTCTGGTAGACGGCGTGCCCCATGACTCCTCGTACTCAAACTTCAAGACCGGATCAAATACTGTGGGGGTCCTTTATGCCGAAGATCAGGCGGGGTTCCTTGCCGGATATGCGGCTGTTAAAGACGGCAGCAGGAAACTGGGTTTTGTAGGCGGGATGGCGGTTCCCGCAGTCGTCCGTTTCGGTTACGGTTTTATTCAGGGAGCGGAATACGCCGCCAATGAAATGGGACTGTCTTCCGGCTCGATTACGGTAAATTACCATTACACAGGCGCATTTGTCGCATCGCCGGAAGCCCAAACACTTGCGGCTTCGTGGTACAACAACGGCGTTGAAGTGATCTTTGCGTGCGGCGGCGCTGTCGGTAACTCGGTTATGGCGGCGGCGGAACAGGCCGGAAAGAAAGTGATCGGCGTTGATGTGGATCAATCAAACGAATCCCGCACAGTTATTACTTCGGCCACGAAGGGTCTGAGGTCTTCGGTTTATTCCTGTATTTCCGATTACTACGACGGCAAATTCCCCGGAGGAAAGACTCTTGTTTTCTCAGCCGCCAATGACGGTGTGGGCCTTCCCCTGGAGAATTCCAAATTCCAGACCTTCAGCAAATCAGACTATGACGCCATTTATCGAAAACTGGGGTCGGGCGGTATTCCCAGAATGGACGACCTGGACAGTGAAGGGAGCCCGAAAGTGGTTCCTGTTACCATTACCAGCGTTACGGAAGTTAAATAAAGTTGTTCGGCCTGACCACACAAATATGATTTATGTGGTCAGACGATTCCCGAAGGGAGCCTATGGATTACCTTATAGAGATGATCGGGATTACCAAAATATTTCCCGGTATTGTTGCGAATGACGACATTACCCTTCAGCTTAAAAAAGGCGAAATCCACGCTCTATTGGGTGAAAACGGCGCGGGTAAATCAACCCTTATGAGCATCCTTTTCGGCTTGTATCAGGCCGAAAAGGGCGAAATTAAAAAAAATGGTGTAATGGTCAACATCCGCGGACCGAATGATGCGGGACGGCTGGGGATCGGTATGGTCCACCAGCATTTCAAACTGGTTCATAACTTTACTGTTCTGGAAAATATTATCCTGGGAGCGGAGACCGTTAAACACGGTATTCTGGAACTGGACGACGCCCGCAAACAGGTAGTCGAATTATCCAAACGGTACAAACTCGAAATCGACCCGGACGCTCTTATTTCTGGAATTACTGTCGGAATGCAGCAACGGGTTGAGATACTGAAAATGCTCTACCGCGAAAATGAAATCCTTATTTTTGACGAGCCGACCGCTGTTCTCACTCCCCAGGAAATTGAAGAGTTAATGCACATAATGAAAAACCTTGCGGCTGAGGGCAAGTCGATTCTGTTCATAACGCACAAGTTAAACGAAATCAAGGCCGCCGCCGACCGCTGTACGGTCCTGCGCAAGGGCAAGTATATCGGCACGGTGGATACGGCGTCCGTTTCAAAAGAAGAGCTGTCCGAGATGATGGTTGGCCGGAAGGTAAACCTCTCCGTTGAAAAGGCAGAGCAGCAGATCGGAGAGGTTATTCTTAAAGTTGATAATCTTACCGTCAATAGCAAAACACACGGGAAGGCTCTACTTGACAATGTTAATTTTGAAGTTCGCTCCGGGGAGATTGTCTGCATTGCGGGAATAGACGGAAACGGCCAGCAGGAGTTGATCTATGCCCTTGCCGGAATGCTTGAACCGGACGAGGGGAGCGTCTTTCTTGAGGAAAGGGAAATAACCCGCGATGACATTCGCTCAAGGGGGCTTGCCCATATTCCCGAAGACAGGCACAAACACGGGCTTGTGCTGGATTATAATCTGGCCTTTAACATGGTGCTGCAAAGTTATTACCATCCCCGTTTTCAGAAAAGGGGTTTTCTCAAATTCAATGAAATATACAAGTTTGCGGATACGCTGATCAGCAACTTTGACATTCGCTGCGGACAGGGGGCGCATACCGTTACACGGAGTATGTCGGGGGGTAACCAGCAGAAGGCCATTATAGCGAGGGAAATATCGAGAGATTCCCGCCTGTTAATTGCGGTTCAGCCGACGAGAGGGCTGGATGTTGGCGCCATCGAGTACATTCACAAACAGCTTGTGGCCGAGCGTACCGGAGGAAAGGGAGTATTGCTGGTATCTTTGGAACTTGATGAAGTGATGGATGTCAGCGACAGGATACTGGTCATTTTTGAAGGAAAGATTGTCGCCAATGTCAGGCCGAAGGACGTAAGTTTTCAGGAACTCGGACTCTATATGTCAGGCTCGGCCAAACAGGAAATCGCATGAAAAAAGACTATTCCGATTCTTTTGTCAATGTGTTTTCCTCAATCGCGGCTATCCTTGCGGGTCTATTGGCGGGTTTTATAATTCTGCTGATAAGCAATGCGGCGCAGGCTGTAGAGGGTTTTGGGGCGATACTCTCCGGCGGTTTCTCTTCGATGAGGGACCTGGGGCAGGTGTTGTATTTCGCGACTCCGATCATTATGACCGGCCTTTCGGTTGGGTTTTCGTCCCGTACCGGCCTTTTTAACATCGGCGCATCAGGTCAGTTTATTGTCGGCGCTTACGCCGCGGTGCTGGTTGGGGTAAAGTGTGATTTTTTGCCGGGTCATCTGCACTGGATTGCCGCGCTTCTGGCGGCAATTCTTGCCGGCGCTCTCTGGGGGGCCATTCCCGGTTTGTTCAAGGCCCTTTTCAATGTAAATGAAGTTATAGCCTGTATAATGACAAATTATATGGGTATGTATTTAGTCAATTTTCTTATAACTAAAACGATGTTCGACTCTTTGAAAAATCAAAGTATGCGCGTGGCGGATACGGCGAATCTTCCCCGAATGGGACTGGATCGTTTATTTCGGGACGGCGGCAATGTTTCAAGCGCGAATGCGGGTATTTTCGCCGCAATTATTTTTGCGATAGTAATATACATTGTTCTAGAAAAGACTACTTTTGGTTACCGGTTAAAAGCCTGCGGTTTTAATCGTGAGGCGGCTCGTTATGCGGGTATCAACGAAAAACAGAGTATACTCCTGTCCATGATCATTTCAGGAGCCCTTGCCGGACTTGGCGG
>JAIRRB010000056.1 GCA_031256195.1 Treponema sp. | reverse complement strand
GAGGTATATGCGGAAATAAGCATTCGGGGGCCTGTCATGGCAAAAACACCGTGACGGAGCACGGCATTTTTGCCATGACACCCCTCATCACCGCTTGTTTTACGCATATTCTTCTTTTTTGTGTTTTTCGTTTGGATAGAGAATAGGGTAAACAACCGCTTTGTATACAAAAAAACTATGCATTGTTACAAATAGCGCCGTTCATGCGTTTGTCGTGAAGACAATCGTACCGGTCGCCTCATTTTTTTCCCAATGCCAGATAATACGTTTCAAAGGATTCACTGCGGCAGGCTTCGGGCTTGTAACTTTTTGCGCTTTTGAACAAAGTCCGCAGACGCTTAAGCAGCGCCGAAACATCGCCGCCCTGAAACACCTTAATTACCAAATTGCCGCCGCTGGTCAGGGCGCTTTCGGTATATGCGGCAACCGCCTCGGCAAGTTCCAGCGAACGGGTAGTGTCAATAAAACGGTTGCCCGTTGTCGCCGGAGCGGCGTCGCTGATGATTAAATGGTAAGGGCCCTGCGCCAGAATTGAATCGCGGACGGCAGGGTCGGTAATGTCGCCCTGAATGAAACAAAAGTTATCACCGTTGAACAGGCCCGCGTCATACTGGCGCGAAAGGGGGGAAATGTCCGCGGCGGCAAGAAACACGCTGCCGCGCATTTTTCGCAGAACATACAGGCTCCAGCTTCCCGGCGCCGCCCCCAGGTCCAGAACGCGAAAAGCCTTTCCCGGCTTTAAGAGGCCAAATTTTTCATCCATCTCCTGCAACTTGTAGACCGAGCGGGCGGGGTAGCCTTCCTTCCGCGCTTTGAGCTGCCAATAATCCGGTTTCTTGTAATCTGCCATTGTATAAAATATACTGGAATGATGGATCAACAGTATACCCGCAGACTGGAAAAAATTGAAGCGGTGCTTGAACATTGGCTGCCGGAAACTCCTGACATGAATTGGGCGGCGGCGGTTTTTCCCGGCCTTGCGGACACCGTGAATCCGCTGCTGTTGCGCGCCCTTACCGCGCCGGATAAAGATTTGCTGTCGCGGGGAGGTAAACGCTGGCGGCCCCTGTTGATGACACTGGTTTGTGAGGCGCTTGGCGGAGGAGACGCCGCCCTGCCCCTTGTTCCGTTAGTTGAATTTTGCCACAACGCCAGCCTTATTCATGACGATATTGAAGACAATTCCAATGAACGCCGGGGTAAACCGGCGGTACATATTATTCACGGCGTTGACGCGGCGATAAACAGCGGCTGTTTTCTTTACTTTCTTTCCCTTGCCTGTATCAATTCCTGGGCGAATCTGTCCAAACAGCGTGAGACAGAAGTGTACACACTCTGGGCCGGTTATTTACGCAAGCTCCATCTGGGACAGGCAATGGACATCCATTGGCACCGGAATTTCGATTTGATTCCGTCAGTTGATGAATATTTTACCATGTGTAAATTAAAAACCGGCTGCCTTGCCCGTTTTGCCGCGGAGTTGGGGGCCGCCGTTGCCGTAATGGGCGGCGTAAATCCTGTTTCAGTTTCTACCGAATATTTGGGCGCAGCGGCGGAAAAACTTGGCGTTGGTTTTCAGATTTTGGATGATGTGAAAAATGTTACCAGCGGCATACCCGGCAAAAAGCGGGGCGACGATGTAGTGGAAGGGAAAAAAAGCCTGCCTGTGCTGTTGTTCCTGCACCGCTGGCCGGAAAAAAGGGAGATGGTTTTCCGTTGTTTTAACGCGGCGCACTCCGGCGGCGTTTGCGCACCGGAGGTGGAAGAACTGATACAGGCGCTTATGGCCGCGGGGGTTCTTGCCGAAGCCGAAGATCAGGGCAAGAACCTTATTGCCGAAGCCCGCGAAATTTTTACCGCCCCTCGTCCCGATTCTCCGCTGAACGCCGAGGGCCGCGCTCTGCTGGATGGCCTGTTAGAAGAATTTATCCGGCAGTAATTAACTATCCTTCTGCCGGAGTTTCGTCTTCCTTTGCAATACGGCCAAGACCAATCACAAAATCCGGCTTGTCGATGCTCAGTATTTTAACGCCCTGAGCGGTGCGGCCCATGATGTTGATTTCCTTAACATGCACTTTGATTGATTTTCCCTGGCTGGTAATGCACATAATGTCTTCATCATCATGCGCGGTTACGCAGCCGGCGACTTCGCCGGTTTTTTCGCTGATCGTGTAAATTTTTTGTCCGCCCGTACCGCGTCCGTGCGAAGTAAATTCGCTGAAATCGACCCGCTTGCCATAACCGTATTCGGAAAGGAGCAGCATTTTTTCGGTATCGTCAACCCGCAGCATACCGGTCAGCTCATCACCTTTTGCAAGTTTCATGCCGGTAACGCCCCGCGAAGAACGCCCCATCGCGCGTACATGGTCTTCGTGGGTGCGCAGGGCCTGACCCCGCCGGGAAATAAGCACTATTTCATCTTTCCCTTTAGTCAACAGGGCGCTTACCAGTTTATCGCCCTCATCAAGTTTAATGGCAACAATACCTCTGGTTTTGGCATTGGCAAATTCGATTGTTTTTACCTTTTTGACAACGCCGCAGGCAGTTCCCATAAACAAATACTCGGTTTCACTGAAATCCTTGAGGGAAACCACCGCGGTTATGTCCTCGTTAGGTGAAACCGTGAGCAGGCTTTTGATGTGCGCTCCCTTACTGGTACGGCTGCCCTCCGGCAGTTCATGCACTTTCATCCAGTAGGCTTTGCCCGCGCTGGTGATGAACATAACGTACTCGTGGGTGGAAGCGACAAAAATCTGCTCCACAAAATCGTCCTCTGTCAGTTTTGCACTTTGCATTCCTTTTCCTCCTCGACCTTGATTTTTGTAAGCCGAAACCGGGACCCGTTTCACATAACCAAGATTCGAAATGAGTATCATCATCTCCTCTTTTTTGATCAGGTCCTCGATATTGATATTTTCTACCTCACCGGCGACAATTTCGGTACGACGCTTGTCACCGTATTTTTCGGCAATTACCCTGGTTTCATCTTTTATAACTCCCCGCAGTTTTTTTTCATCGGCCAGCAGGGATTTATAATAAGCGATCTGGACTTTCAGTTCTTCCAGTTCCTGTTGAATTTTTTCAATTTCAAGACTTGTCAGGCGGCCCAGCCGCATTTCAACGATTGCCTCGGACTGCGTTTCGGAAAGCAGAAAACGTTCCTGCAATTTAAGCCGTGCGGTCGCAACATCGCGGCTGGCTTTAATTATCGCCACCACCTCGTCAATGTTCGCCAGAGCAATAACCAGTCCTTCCAGAATGTGAGCCCGTTCTTCGGCTTTGCGCAGGTCGTAACGGGTGCGGCGGGTCACCACATCGACACGGTGTTCTATAAAATAGTGAATAAGTTCTTTCAGGTTGAGGCACTGGGGCTTACCGCCCACCAGCGCCAGATTGATAATGCCAAATGAAGTTTGCAGTTGAGTATTGGAAAAAAGCTGGTTAAGCACCACCTTAACTATCGCGCCTTTTTTTAATTCAATGACAATGCGAATACCATCGCGGTCAGATTCATCGTTGGCGTTTGAGATGCCGTCAATCACTTTGTCCCGCATCAGTTGGCCGATTTTTTCCAGCAGCATGGCCTTGTTCACATTGTAGGGAATCTCGGTAAAAATGATTTTCTCTTTGCCCTGCTTGGTGGTTTCAATATTGAATTTGCCCCGTACCAGCAGTTTGCCCCGTCCGGTTTTATACGCCTCCCGAATTCCCCGGCGGCCAAAAATCACCCCGCCGGTGGGGAAGTCCGGCCCCTGCACAAAATGCATCAGCTCTTCAACGCTCATTTCCGGATTGTCAATGTGGGCGCAGATTGCGTCGCAAATTTCAACCAGATTGTGGGGGGCCATATTGGTCGCCATGCCCACGGCAATGCCGCTTGAGCCGTTTATCAATAAGTTGGGAACGGCGGCGGGCAGTACCGCCGGTTCCTCAACGGACTCGTCAAAGTTGGGGACAAAATCCACGGTCTCCTTTTTGAGGTCCTGGAGCATTTCATCGCCGATACGGGAAATCTTCGCCTCGGTGTAGCGCATGGCTGCCGGGGGGTCGTTGTCTATGGAACCAAAGTTACCCTGACCGTGTACCAGCGGGTAGCGCAGGGAAAAATCCTGGGCCATGCGCACCAAGGCATCGTAGAGGGAAAGGTCGCCGTGGGGGTGATACTTACCCATCGCATCGCCGACAATACGGGCGCTTTTTTTGGTCGCCGAACCGGGCCGCAGCCCCAGTTCATCCATGGCGTAGAGCAGCCGCCGGTGGACAGGCTTCAGGCCGTCCCGCACATCGGGCAGGGCCCGCGCCACAATGACCGACATGGCATAATTTAGGTAGTCAGTTTTTACTTCGTCTTCTATCGCAACCGGTATAACCTTACCGGCGGGAGCAGGCGCATCGATGATTTCTGCCATTAAACCAGCATATACTTTTTTTTAAAAAGAATGAAGGGGGTAACCAAATAACAGCGCCCCGTCAAGGGGCGTTGACAGAATAAATGTGACAGGTTACGGCGCACGGTAAAATCCCCGCTACAATAACAGCGGGCCGAATTTATTCGGCCTAGTG
>JAIRRB010000014.1 GCA_031256195.1 Treponema sp. | reverse complement strand
TAGCATACTTATAAACAATTATTTGTGAAATTATAAATAAAATTATTAAACCAATTTTTATAAATAATTTTAAAATTATATTTTCATTCATACAATATTCTCAAAATATATTTTATATCCTTTTTTTATTTTTGTCAAGAAAAAATTAAACTTCTTTATATATTATTATATCTTTTTCCTATATATTTAATTAATTATAGGGTAAATGGCGCCTAACTACATATTAAGTGACACACTGTGTCATATATATCCCAAATTCCGTACGAAAAGTGACACTCCCCCACTTTACCGGTTTTTCGCCCATTGTGTCAAACCGGGTGGGATTGTATTGTTGACAGCGGCTATTTATCAGGCAAACAACTAAAATGAGCGCTCGCGTGGTGTGTGAAATACACAAGGGCGAGTTGATGCAAAACCGGGAATTGGCCGGGGCCGGTCAGCTATTGATAACTGTAAATTCTTTGGTATAATACTACTGGGAGGGGAAAAATGGACACAAAGCATTTTTGGCCAAAGGTGGTACAGGTACTGCCTACGGATGATTTCGAGGTATATGCCTATCTTAATGACGGATCGGTGAGGCTTTACGATGTAAAGCCTCTTATGAAAGAAAACACGGTGTTTGAGCCGCTTATGGATATACAGACATTCAAAGGTAAATTGACCGTCATCAACGATACTATTGCCTGGGATATGGGCGGTAACCGCGACCCATATAAATGCATAGACATTGATCCGGTTACCGTTTATGGAAAAACACCGGTTGTTGACCCTTTAACCAACATGGCAGACCTATAAAGGGTACTTTACATTTTTTCCGGAATTTGCTATGTTTGGAAGAAACTATTGGATTTAAGGAAGGATACAATGTCGCGAACCTGTGATCTGTGTGGAAAACATACCATGACCGGCAATAAGGTAAGTCATGCCAAAAACCGCACCCGGCGGACCTGGAGGCCTAATCTGGTAAAGGTCAAAACCGAGGTGGAAGGGACTACTTTTACGGTAAAAATGTGCGCTCGCTGCCTCAAAAGTGATTTTGTCACCAAAAAAGTATAGCCAAAACGGGTTATATCGGTTTACACGGAGGGCAAATAATGCATTTTCACATGGAAGATGAGGATGAAGACGAGGATGATGGACTGAACGGGGAAACCGAAGGGAAGGAAGGTTCGCAGGACTTTTTGGCGGGAAAAATGCTGAAAACCCGGACTATCCTGCTTTCCGGCGAGATACGGAAGGGTCTGGCGGAAAAAACAATACGCCAGCTTCTGTTAATGGAAGCAATGGGCGATGATCCGGTGCGGATTTTTATTGATTCCCCCGGCGGCGATGCCGATGCGGGTTATGCGATATTTGATATGATCCGGTTCATACAGCCACCGGTGTGGACTATAGGCATGGGGCTGGTGGCAAGCGCCGCGGCGATTATCCAGCTTGCCGCGCCAAAAGAGCGGCGGATAGGGCTACCCAACAGTCATTACCTTATACATCAGCCCCTTTCGGGAATCCGCGGCGTTGCTACAGACATTGAAATTCATGCCCGGGAACTGGACAAACTGCGGGAAAAAATCAACCGCCTTATAGCCGACGAAACCAGCAACCCTTTCAGCCAGGTTGAAAAAGATACTGACCGCGATTACTGGATGAGCGCGCAGGAAGCGGTAAAATACGGCCTTATCAGCAAGGTCATTACCAATCGGGATGAAATCTAGGGAACCGCGATTCCCTAGGCTTTCGGCATGGCCTGAAGGAAAGCGGACAGGTCAGCAATAAACTTTTCCAGGGCTTCGATAAGGAAGCCGTTATTGGCCTCGATAAAAGCGGTATCCCCTTCTTTCGCGGCAATCTCCAGTTTTTCCGCCATGTCGCCCAACTTTTCCGCGCCAATGCCCCTGCCGGAACCTTTGATACTGTGCACGGTAATCCGGTACGATTCAAGGTCTTGCGAAGGGTCCTGACTCTTAAACATTTTGGCGGCTTCGATAAAGGACGGGGCGTGGGTAACAAAAGAGCCGAGTATACGCAGATACGATCCTTCATCATAGGCAAAACGGGCAAGAGCGGCAACAGCGTTGATTCCCAGAGGTTCAAGTTCTTTGATAAGACCGGCATTTTTGTCCTCCGGTCTTTCCGCTTCTTCAGGCGTTGCCGATGGCGTTTCCTTTTCCTTGCTTTTGTCCCTAACCCATTGATGCAAAATTTGATCCATGCGGATAATATCTATCGGCTTTGAGAGAAAGGCCTGAAACCCATTCTCCAGGAACATTTCATCGTTGCCTATTAACGCGTTGGCGGTCAGAGCGACAATGGGAACCGTTCGTGCGTATTCGGTACCAATTTCACTGCGGATAATCCTCACCGCCTCTATGCCGTCCATGCCGGGCATCATGTGGTCCATAAAAATTGCGCTATAACGAATCTTTTCTTCCCGGATACGGTTGACCGCTTCCTGACCCGATGTTACGCAATCAATATGCAATTTATACGGTTTGAGCATACCCCTGGCTACGTCAAGGTTAGTAACAACATCATCCACCACCAGAACGGTAGCGTAAGACATATCCGCCCGGATAAGGTTTTGGTTGCGGCTGCGGCGGTGAGCCGTATAACGGAGCCGCGACAGGTTTGCCGCCGCCTCTTCACCGATAACTTCATCCCCAACCGCTTCCTGAAAAAATTCAACGGTAAATGCGGAACCCTTGCCGTATTCGCTTCTCAGTGAAATGGTTCCGCCCATAAGCTTAATTAAATTTAAGGTAATGGCAAGCCCCAGTCCCGTTCCTTCCACATAGTAGTTGGCCTTTAGGTCGGTCTGAAAATAATCCTTAAAGAGTTTTTGCTGATCTTCTTCGCTGATACCTTTTCCCGTATCCTGAACGGTACTGGTTATCCTGATCCGGTTCCCTTCCCGCACCGAAAAAATGCTCCAGTCTACAAAGCCCGTATTGGTATATTTTATGGCATTGGAAAGGAGGTTGTTGAATATCTGTTTTATCCGCAGTTCGTCGCCTTCAAGGTGTGAGGGCAGGGAACCATTAATATGCAGACGAAACTGTATCGGCTTGCTGCCGATGCGAACGATGTTAAGGTTGACGGTATCATTGATCATGCTGGAAATGTCATACACAACCGGAACAAGGGCGAATTTACCGGATTCGATTTTGGAGATATCCAAAATGTCATTGATGATTCCCAGCAGCGACATTCCCGCTGAATAAATTTTTTCGACATTGGCGAAAGAATTTTCCTCCAGGCTGGCAGCGCCCAACTCCAGTTCCGAAAGGCCGATGATGGCGTTCAGGGGGGTGCGCATTTCATGACTCATATTGGCCAGAAACCGGCTTTTGGATTCCGAGGCTGATTCGGCGGCTTTAACGGCGGTTTCCAGATCGAGGGCGATTTTGCCGCGTTCAATGGCGCCGACAACCAACAGGCCCCATGAACGCAGGACATGCTCTTCGGCCGCTGAAAAAACACGCCGCCTGGTACAGTCGTCAAAACTGACAAAGCCCCAAAATGAACCTTTAATAAACAGCGGCACTACCAGCAGGGATTGCAACTGGTAAGCCGGAAAGAAGGAACGTTCTCCGTCCGGAAGGCTGTTCAGCGGCCCGTTGAGGCTTTCCCCGCGGGAAAGACATTCTTTCCAGTTGGGCAATGTATCCTCATAGGAAAATTCCGTTAGGCCCTGATCCATTGCCGCTTCTTCGTGCATCCATTTGCATACCTGCCGGTAATAGAGTTTTCCATCATCTTTGCTGATATTTTGCCACAGGTACACACGGTCAACTTCGATACATCGGCAGATCATTTCCATGCTCTGGTTTATCGTACGCAAATAATCCCCCGCTTCCGATTCCAGAAGAAGCGCCGCGGCATCGTTAACCACGCTCATAAGCCTATGCTGCCTTTCCAGTTTGGCGGTTCGTTTCCCCACCAGATTTTCAAACCGTTTCCTTTTATTGTTTTTTCTCAGAAATAAAACAGACAGCAGGATGAATACGCACAACAGCAGCATGGAAGCGCTGATCAGCCAGGGAATTTGCGACCGGAGGTAATTGAACGATATGCCTGTCCGCTTTTCAACGGTTTCTCCACAGGCTGAAAGCACGGCAAGGAAAAACACAACGGCAAATATTACATATATTTTCCGGTTTTTTAGTTCCATATAATCGACTTAATCACCTTGAAATATAATATCACTGATATGGAATTTACACAAGAAAAAAAGGAAAGGGCAAAATGACGCTGGTTTTTCTCCCGCTTTTTCGCTATACTGAATTGCTATGCGTACCGGAAAAAAATTCCTCTTATTCAGCGTTTTCCTGATATTGGCCTGCGTTGTTCTTTCCGCCTGTTCCTCACGGCTGGGATGGGGGGTATTGCTCTGGTCAACAGAAGACCCGTCCATTCCGTCGGGAACCGTACTGCCGGTATACATCCGTTCCAATATCAACAAAGTGTGGGTTGTCGGTATTCCTGACAATTATTTAGACAAAAAAAGCAGTATCAATAAAATGGAGATTCCCCTTTCCCGTTTTGAACTGGTGGGAAGCAGGGCAAAAGCGCACAAACGGGCGGAAGCTTTTTCACGGTATGCGCGTACCTATGCGGAAAACATGCAGGACGGTCTGCCGATTCGTGACAATCCCGACAATAACGCGCGGCGGGTTTATCGCCTGAGAACCGGTGAGATTATCAAGATTCTTTCACTGGCACAGGGAATTCCGGCAATCAGCACGACCGGCGAACCCCTGCCGGGCGACTGGTACCGGGTGCTTACCGAAGACGGCAGTACGGGCTACTGTTTTTCCTACCGGCTTAAAATCTTCGAGCATAACAGCGGGCCGCTTGTCGCTTCGGCGCCCGCCAGTCCTGAAAACAGCGCCGACCCTGATCCCGACCTTGATATGCTGATGTCAAAAACATGGTCGCCTGAATTATATGCTGCAATGGTAAATTACAAAAAAATCAACCTTGAAGAGATGTCCTATCACTGGCGTTTTGATCCCGGACAGGAGACCGGCATTGCCCGGGTTTATGTACCCGGTTTTGATTTAAGTTTTTCGTATACCGCTATCCGTCCGGACGGACAGCGTGCCTGGCGTTTTGAAGGAAGCAGCCTGCTTATGCAGATGAGGTCCGAAACAACCATTGCGGTACAATTTGCGGAAGGCGGCGGCAGCATGAAAACCCTGCTGTTCGTTGCCCTGCCCATAGCCGTAGATGATCTTGTCATGCAGGAAAATGCCCGCCGTGAAAGGTTATACAATGCCATTTACAGTCAGGGGCCGGTTTTTACCAGCAACAATTTCGGCACTATCGCTTTTAAGGAAGACGGAAGTTTTGTATGGAGGGGATTCGATCTGCTCATTCCCCGGTTTATTCCCGAATCGGTAGAGGGGAACGGAACGGTTTCGATGGACCTTTTCCTTGATTCGGAATTTGAAAGCCGTTACAGCGGGGCGTTCACCCTGCATTTTGCGGGAAACGAAACGGCGATACTGCGTTGTATGTACGCGCTCGACAATCAGGGTTTCAGAATAGAAGTTGCGCCGGAATCAACTATTGAGAATTTTACCGTTGTCCACCGCGCCGCTTCGCCGATGGTTCTGTACTTTTTTAAGGATGTCCTTTTGTGGTAAGTCATGGCCTTTGTTCAATTTTCTAAAATTGCACTGGCATTCGGCGACCGTGATATTCTGAAAGATGTCAGTCTGCATCTTGCCGCGGGATCACGGGCCTGCCTTGCCGGAGCAAACGGATCGGGAAAATCAACTTTAATGAAGGTAATCGCCGGGGAACTTCCCGCCGATTCCGGCGAGCGGGCCGTGCAGAAAGGCACGCGCGTCTCCTATCTGCCCCAGTCGGGAATTGTCCACCGGGGAAAACGCCTGCGGGACGAAGCGGAAACAGCCTTTGCTCCCCTGCGGGCGCTGCTTGCCGAAGCGGAAAGAATCGGCGGCTTGCTGGAATCCGCCAGAAGCGATGGCGGCGCTGTGGCAGCCCTGCTGGAAGAACACCACCGCTTGCAGGAACAGGTTGAAAATTCCGGCTATTACCGCCGCGAGGCGCTTGTCTCTTCCGTATTGAACGGCCTGGGTTTTTCAGCTAACGATCTTGACCGGGATACCGGCGAATTTTCAGGCGGCTGGCAGATGCGGATTGCCCTGGCAAAAGTATTGCTGGAACAGCCTGACATTCTTTTGCTGGATGAGCCGACCAATTATCTTGACATTGAAGCCCGCGCCTGGCTGGAAAACTGGCTGGAAAAATTCCCCGGCGGCTGCCTGCTGGTTTCCCATGACCGTTTTTTTCTTGATGTTACGGTAAACGAAGTATATGAAATTTTTCAGGGAAACCTGAAACGCTATGCGGGCAATTACAGCGCCTATGAAAAATTACGGCAAACAGAACTTGCCAATTTAATGAAACGTTATGCGGAACAGCAGGAGGAAATCGCCAAAACCGAAGCGTTAATCCGCCGCTTCCGTTACAAGGCAAGCAAAGCGGCCTTTGCCCAGGAATTAATCAAGCGGCTGGATAAAATGGAACGCATTGAAATTCCCGAAAACCTTAAAAAAATCAATATCAGTTTTCCGCCGCCGCCCCATTCACCCAGAGTTGCCCTGACCATTGAAGGGCTTGGTAAAAGTTATGGGGCCCGCCGGGTGCTTTCCGGTTTGGACCTGACGCTTGATTCCGGCGAGCGGCTGGTGGTAGCAGGCCCCAACGGAGCGGGCAAGACAACCCTGCTGCGCATACTCTCCGGCGGCGACCGTGATTTTGAAGGCAGGGTACAATTCGGAGCGGGCATCAGCGCGGGTTATTTCTCGCAGGATGCCGCGGAAGCAATGCAGGGAAGCGAGCAGGTGCTTGAATTTATGGAAGCACAAGCGCCCACGGCGCTAATCCCCAAAGTGCGGGATATGCTGGGAGCCTTTCTTTTTCGCGGCGACGATGTGTATAAACCTGTCTCGGTGCTTTCCGGCGGCGAGAAAAGCCGCCTTGCCCTGCTGCACATGCTCCTTAAGCCGATGAACCTGTTAATTCTCGACGAACCGACCAATCACCTTGACCTCCATTCAAAGGACATTCTGCTGGAAACCCTGCGGCAATTCAGGGGAACCATTATTTTTGTTTCCCATGACCGCGCCTTTATGGAGGCCCTGTCCACCAAAACACTGGAACTTTCCCCCGGAACAGGCCCTTCCGATCCCGCCCATGCCTGGCTGTTTTATGGCGATTACGGTTATTATCTGGATAAACTCAATAATAACATTGTTAATAATACTAACAATGTTAATATTATTGTCAACAAAACTTCGGCTGAACAGCGGATGCACAACAAACAGAATCAAGCGGCAATCCGGCGGCTGGAACGGCAGGAGGCTGAACTTCTTAACGCCATTGAACAACTGGAAAGCGAAAGGGCGCATTGGGAGGCTGAACTGTCACGACCGGCGGTATATTCAAACGGTGAAAAGGCAAAAGCGGCAAAACTTAAACTGGACGAATATGCCGCCCTTATCAGGGAAAAAACCGCCGAATGGGAGGCATTGGCGGCGCAGTTGGAGTAATTTTTTATCAGGACTTCCTGTCGGGGGACCAAATCAGGGCAGGGTCAATATGGCGTATGTCCTGACAGCCGGTAGCCGCCATAGCGCCGGCCAGTTCTTCGGTCATTTCCACAATTAGTTTCCGCACCCCTTCGGCTCCTTCCGCGCCCAGCGGCGGCATAATAACGCGGCCTGCGGAAACCGCGTCAGCGCCCAGAGCCAATGCCTTAAAAGCGTCCATTCCCCGGTCAATGCTGCAGTCCACAAAAACAGGAATCTGTTTTTTTACAATTCTCGCAATGGCGGGAAGTATGCGAAGGGGCGGCAGGGAATAATCAATATGACCGTGATGATGGGATACTACGATTCCCCGCACACCGGCATCAAGACATTTATGGGTATCCTGTTCGCTTAATACGCCCTTGATAATAAAAGGCAGTTTTGTTGATTTAACAAATTCCTTGATTTCATTAAGGCTTTTCGGTCTCATGTCAAGATTGTGGACTACATCATACTTCCCTTTTTTATTGAAAGCGTGATCGACATCCATACCCACCGCAAGACAGCCGCATTTTTCAGCGTGTTCAATTTTTTTAAATATATTACTGTTATCCGCATGGGGTTTTATAATCTTGATTGTTTTGGCTCCGACCGCGGTAATCGCTTCAAGCTCCGCCTCATCCCCCATACCCGTCCACATTACCGCCCCGGCAGCCTTGATGCCTCTCGCGGCTTCCACCATGCCTTCGGGATGGACACTCTGTAAATGCGACAAAGCCGCCAGCATGACGGGCGTTGAAAATTTCTCGCCGTATAATTCCAGTTCTGTTGAAGGCAGAACTCCGTCAATATGCCTCATTTCCACCAAGAGGGAATCAAAATAGTCCCTGGTAAATTTGGTTGAATCTCCTGCGTTTATTTTTTCAGCCATTTTTATACCTCCATAACATTATACTATTATGATATATTTTTTGGATTATTTCCATAGAGATGCTTTCAGTAATAATTTGGGGTACGCGAAACGGTAGTTTATCCCCGCACAATCTGGTATCATATCTACTATGAACATTCTGGTCATTGGCGGCGCCGGCTACATCGGCAGCCATGTGGTGCAGGAGTTCCTTGAACAGGGACACCGTATCACGGTATACGATAATCTTTCCAGCGGCCTGCGGGAAAACCTGTTTCCTGACGCGCAATTTATGCACGGGGATATTCACGATTACCCCAACCTTGTACAGGCAATGAAGGGTTCTTATGACGCGCTCGTCCACCTTGCCGCTTCCAAGGCCGCCGGGGAATCTATGCTGAATCCGGAAAAATATTCCCGCAACAATATCACCGGAACACTGAATATCCTTAACGCCGCTTCGGAAACCGGCATCAAAAATATAGTGTTTTCCTCAAGCGCGGCGGTATACGGCGAGCCTGAATACCTTCCCATTGACGAAAAACACCCCACAAGGCCGGAAAATTACTACGGTTTTACCAAGCGGGAAATTGAACGTTTTTTGCACTGGTATGAAAAACTTCGGGGCATACGCTACGCTTCTCTGCGCTATTTCAACGCGGCAGGTTACGATGTAACCGGCGTTATCAAGGGACTGGAACAGAATCCGGCAAATCTCCTGCCGGTGGTAATGGAAGCCGCTGTGGGCATCAGGCCGGAAGTGCAGATTTTCGGGAATGACTACGACACGCCGGACGGAACCTGCATACGGGACTATATCCATGTCGGCGACCTTGCCGCCGGCCATGCCGCCGCGCTGAACTATATCCGCACAAGCGGCAAAAGCCTTATTGTAAACCTCGGCAGCGAAATGGGCAGTTCCGTAACGGACGTAATCGAAACCGCACGGAGGGTGACCGGCAGGCCCATTCCCGCGAAAATTACCGGCAGGCGGCCGGGCGATCCGGCAAAACTGACCGCATCTTCCGCCCTTGCCCGCGAAGTTTTGGGCTGGAAGACCCGCTATTCGGACATGGAGACCCTGATTACAACAAGCTGGAAAGCATATCAGGCCCATCAAAAATGAAAGAAAAAGTTTTCTCGTGGATAGACAATGCCCTCCCCCTTGCCGTGGAACTTGAAACAGAATTAACCAAACGGCCCGCCGTCTCTCCCGATTCAGGGGGAGAGGGTGAACTGGAAAAATGCGCCTTTCTTGAAACCTGGCTCAAAGCGCAGGGCATTACTCAACTGGAACGTTATGACGCGCCGGATGAACGGGCACAAGGCGGAGTGCGGCCCAACCTTATCGCTGTCATACCGGGCGAAACACCACATTGCCTGTGGATAATAAGCCACCTTGACGTGGTGCCGCCCGGCGAGATTTCACTCTGGAAAACCGACCCATGGACAGCGGTAGAGGCGGATGGTTCGCCTTCCGGGCGGCGGCTTATCGGCAGGGGAGTAGAGGACAACCAGCAGGGGCTGACATCTTCCGTACTGGCGGCGCTGGCTCTGGTCAAACTGGGATTACAGCCCCGCCGGACGGTCAAACTGCTCTTTGCCGCCGATGAAGAAACAGGCAGTAAATTCGGCATAGGCTGGCTGCTGGAAAACCACGGCGATTTGTTTCAAAAAGATGACATGGCGCTTATACCCGATTCGGGCGACCCAAAAGGCGAGAGTATTGAAATTGCCGAAAAGAATTTAATCTGGGCGCGTTTTATCACCAAAGGGGCGCAGACCCACGGCTCAAGACCGGATATGGGTATCAACGCCTTCCTTGCCGGGGCGGACCTTGCCCTGCAGCTCCACTGCGAGCTTTCTGAAAAATTCAATGAACGCGACAGTCTCTTTGAGCCGGACTATTCCACCTTCCAGCCAACCAAACAAGAGTCCAATGTCCCCAACATCAATACCATTCCCGGTGAAGACGTATTTTACATGGATATGCGGGTGCTTCCCTGTTATTCCATACAAGCGGTGCTGGCCGAAATTGACCGCATCAGGGAAGAAATTGCCGCCAGGCACCGGGTTACCGTTGATTACAGTATTATCCAGTCAAGCGAATCCCCGGCAACCCCGGCGCAGTCCCCGCTGATACAATCCCTTTCAGCGGCCATTGGTGAAGTATACGGAATACCGACCCGGCCCATCGGCATAGGCGGCGGCACCGTAGCGGCATATCTGCGCCGGGCAGGAATTGACTGTGCTGTTTGGGCGCGGCTCTGCGATTGCGCCCATCAACCCAACGAGTACGTGCTGTTGGAAAATATTCTGGGCGATGCAAAAGTTATGGCGCTTTTGATGAACTAGTTTTCCGCCTGTCCCCGGGCAAAAAAACATACAATAGCCGTTCATTTTTTTCCCAAAACCAGTTGACAACAAGGAAAAAAATCCGCATTGTACTTTTAGAAATTAAAGAGGTGGGCGGCATGGGTGCCGCGCCGTGCGGCCCGGCGCCATTGCTCCTACGAAGGAGGCTGGAAGAAACAGATTGAAAGGTAGCGATGTCATCATCGGAGGTGTTTCCAAGTCCTTCGATAGTTTTGAAGCGCTCAAAAATGTGAGCCTTGAGATAAAAAAAGGGGAGTTTTTTTCCCTGCTGGGGCCTTCGGGCTGCGGGAAAACCACCCTTTTGCGGATTATTGCCGGTTTTGAGTACCCGGACAGCGGGGCGGTTACCTTTGACGGGCGAGACGTACTGCCCCTGCCTCCCAACCGCCGTCATGCCAATACGGTATTCCAAAATTATGCCCTGTTTCCCCATCTTTCGGTGTTTGAAAACGTCGCTTTTTCGCTGCGCCTGAAAAAGGCGTCAAAAAGCGATGTTGAAAGCAAGGTAAACGAGTACCTTCGCCTGGTGCAGCTTGAGGGCCATGCCCATAAAAAGCCCAACCAGCTTTCCGGCGGGCAGAAACAGCGGGTTGCCATTGCCCGCGCCCTGATTAACGAGCCGCGGGTGCTGCTGCTGGACGAGCCGCTTTCCGCGCTGGACGCAAAACTCCGCCAGCACATGCTGATTGAGCTGGACCAGATTCATGACAAAATCGGCATCACCTTCATTTACGTTACCCATGACCAGCAGGAAGCCCTTTCGGTGTCCGACAGGCTGGCGGTAATGAACCAGGGCAATGTACTGCAAATCGGCACGCCGCACGATATTTATGAAAGCCCCGCTACCGATTTTGTCGCCCGCTTTATCGGCGAAACCAATCTTTTTGACGCTGCGGTAATCAGCGTCCGGCGGCTGGAACAGGCCCCCGATACGGAAACGGCTGAATACATGGCCGAACTGGAAATCCCCGAATTGGGACGGATAAAAGTAACCACGGTGGACAAGATTCAAGCCGGCCAGACGGTGAGTTTTACCATAAGGCCGGAAAAAATTGTCATAAGCAAAGACCGCCCCGCAACGAAACGCGAAGATATTAACCTTTTTCAGGGAATGGTGGATGAGCCGATTTATTCGGGTTTCCAGACCAAGTTTTATGTCAAGGTAATGGACAAAACCATAATCAGGGTGATTAAGCAGCACGCCAATTATTCAGACGAAGGGCCGGATATACGCTGGAAAGATTCGGTTTTCCTTTCGTGGAGCGCCAATGACGGCTATATTGTCGAGGTGAAAAGGTGAAGCCGGAGGCGGGCGGTAACGCACAGCAGAATACCGCGTTGAAACACGGCAAAAATTTCGGCCTTTTGTATTCAGGCCCTCTGGCGCTCTGGTTCAGCCTTTTTTTCCTTGCGCCCATCGTCATTATCATCATGTACAGTTTTTTGAAAAAAGGGCTATACGGCGGCGTTGAACCGGAATTCTCGATGGATGCCTACCGTTACCTGGGCGATAAAATTTTTCTGGGCATTACCTTTCGTACCATTATTACTTCGTTAATTGCCACCATAATTACCATTTTTATCGCTCTGCCCTGCGGCTACTTTATGGCGAAAAGCAAGAATCAGAATCTTCTGCTTCTGCTCATCATCATTCCCTTTTGGACCAATTTTCTGATTCGGGTATTTGCCTGGATGAACATTCTGGGAAATAACGGTTTCCTTAACGAATTTTTGATTCGCATTGGTTTGATAGATGACTATATTCATTTTCTGTACAATCAAAAAGTAGTGATACTGGTATTGGTGTATATGTACCTGCCCTATGCGATACTGCCGCTTTTTTCCAGTATTGATAAATTTGATTTTTCCCTGCTGGAAGCGGCCCGCGATCTGGGAGCTACCAAACCCATTTCAATGATTAAGGTGCTGCTGCCCAATATTCGCGGCGGTATTTTTACGGCGGTACTGTTCACCTTTATTCCCATTTTTGGAGCCTATGCCGTACCCCTGCTCGTGGGTGGCAAGGATTCCTATATGCTGGGGAATATCATCGCCGACCAGCTTTCCAAGTCGCGGAACTGGCCCCGCGCCGCGGCAATTTCAATGGTGCTTACCCTGGTGACAACGGCGGGCGTTCTTCTGATGATGAACATCCAAAAGCGGGATGCTTCGCGGCTTGTGACGACTTCTTCGAAAGCCGAGGCCGAATCGCAGGGAGAGGGAAACCTTAATTCCCGGGGGCAGGCATGAGTTTCAAAGGTATTGTCCGCAACGCGATTACTTCCATCAGGCCCGTCAAAACACAGGGGGAAGCGGCCCGCCATGCAAAGCGGGCCATGCGGCGGGCATTTTCCTTTTCCCAGACCGTTTATATTGTCACCATCATTTTCCTTTTTCTGCCCCTTTTGGTGCTTATATTTTATTCGTTTAACGATTCCACCGGAATGAACTGGACCGGCTTTTCCCTGCGCTGGTATCAGCGGCTGATTGCTTCGCGGGAACTGTGGCGGGCTTTTTCTAACAGCCTCATTGTCGCCGTATCATCCGCCGCAACGGCTACGATAATCGGCACTATCGGCGCAATCGGGGTCAACTGGTATCGCTTCCGGCTGCGTTCCTATGTGCAGACCATTTCATTTTTGCCGATGATACTGCCGGAAATAATTATCGGCGTGTCGCTCTCGATTTTTTTTGCCGGCGTTGGCATTCCTCTGGGCCTGTTTACCATTTATGTCGCCCACACCACTTTTAACTTACCCTTTGTATTCCTTATGGTAATGGCCCGGCTGGACGAGTTTGATTTTTCCATTATCGAGGCGGCCCACGATTTGGGGGCAAGCGAGGCGCAGACTCTATTTCGCGTAACGGTTCCCATCTGTATGCCCGGTATTTTATCCGGCCTGTTAACCGCCATTACCCTGTCTCTGGAAGATTTCGTTATTACGTTTTTTGTAGCTGGCCCCGGTTCATCAACCCTGCCGGTTTTTATCTATTCGGCGATTACCCGCCGGGGCGGCGTTACCCCGGTCATCAGCGCCCTCTCGGTGGTAATGATACTGGGAACAGTAGTGTTATGCGTTACACTCAGAAGATTCCTGAAATACATAGCGGCGAAATGAAACCGTATGGTTTTATATATTTTTTGTAGAGGAAGGTAGAAAAGATGAATATGAAAAGGAATGTCATCTTCCCTGTGGTTCTGGCGGCGCTGGCGGCCGCCACGGTTATCGGATGCGGTTCTTCAAAGAAGAACCGGCTGTTTATTTACAACTGGACCTATTACACGCCGGACTCAGTCATCGAAAAGTTCGAGAAAGAGTTCAAGGTCAAGGTTATTTACGATGAGTTTGCATCCAACGAGGATATGTTCGCCAAACTCAAGGCGGGGGGCAGCGGCTACGACATTGTATTCCCATCGGGGGATTATGTGTCGATTATGATTCAGCAGGATATGCTGGAAAAAATTGATAAGTCAAAACTGTCCAATCTTAAAAACATCGACCCGGCGGTGCTGCGCAAGGCGACCTATGACCCCAATATGGAATACTCGATTCCCTACTATTACGGCGCTGCGGGCGTACTGGTCAATACCGCCAAAGTGCCCGATTTCGAGCAGAGCTGGTCCATTTTTGGCCGTGAGGACCTTCGCAACCGTATGACCATGCTGGATGATATGCGTGAGGTTATGGGCGACGCTCTTGCCTATCTGGGTCATTCGGTCAACACCAAAGACCCCGCTCACATTGCCGCGGCACGGGACCTTATCAACCATTCGTGGAAACCAAACCTGACCAAGTTTGATGCCGAGGCTTTCGGCAAAGGTTATGCCAACGGCGACTTTTGGGTAGTACAGGGCTACGCCGAAGTGGTTTTTGAAGAAATCGCCGACAACCCCCAGTTGATGAAAGACACATTTTATTTTGTCCCCCAGGAGGGCGGCCCGGCGTACCTTGACAGTATGTGCATCCTCAAGGGCGCAAAAAATATCGACCTGGCCCACAAGTTCATTGATTTTATTCACCGTCCTGAAATTTACGCCGAATTTGCCGACATTTTTGGCTTCCCCGCCACGGCAAATATTCCCGCCCGTCAACTTAAAACCGGCGATGCCTGGTACTCAGAAGACGACCTTGTTAACACCGAGTTAAAAGACGACCTCGGTTCCGCATTGGACCTGTACAACGACGCATGGTTTAATTCAATCAGGGTAGGCGAATAGAAAAATTTAACACCTCGCCGAATATGGCTCGACTTTACGGCGGGGTTGTTAATTTTTTAACTCTTTTTCATACAAGTTATAATTCTCTTCATCAAAACAGACAAACAGCAGCAGCTGAATATTGGGAGTTTCATCAAGGGTTTTTCGCACGGATTCCACGGCGACAGCGGCGGCTTTGTCTTTGGGGTAACCATAAATGCCGGTGCTGATATTGGGAAAGGCGATGCTGGTAAGGCCGGTTTTGGCAGCGAGCAGCAGACTCTTCCGGTAACAGGACGCAAGAATTTCCGCTTCGCCCTGCCCTCCCCCCTGCCAGATTGGGCCTACAGTATGAATAATGTATGTACAGGGAAGCTGATACGCGCCGGTGATTACCGCATCGCCTGCCTGACAGGGACTGCCGGGACGGCGTTCCGCCGCTATTTTCATACATTCCGCCAGTAACTGCGGGCCTGCCGCCCGATGTATGGCCCCGTCAACCCCGCCGCCGCCCATCAGGCTTGAATTGGCGGCATTCACAATAACGTCTACATCGAGTTTGGTAATATCGCCGCAGATAATTTCCGGTTTTGTCATATTCATTCCCTATATCAACAATATTTTGTATATGTTCCAAATAATACGACATTAATTGGATAAATATTCTTCTTTTATTGTAAATGCCATTTTAAGCAAAAGCACCATTTTTACCATTCTATTTTCCGGTAAAAGTTCAGTTTTCAAATCATTTGATGCCATAATATTTTCCGGCCGCTTCTTAAAACTTAAAAATAATAATCAGGTCCGGCAAATGAAACATCCGGCCTTCGGCCTATAAGCTCAACTGCGGTTAAAACATTTTCCTTGCCTGGTTCAGCCAAATATAAAAATAATATCCTTTTAAAGAATGGCCCTGTAGGCTCCATCGTGAATAAATTATCGACTCTGGAGAAATTAAATTCGGGAAAATCGGCAGGAGTATAGGCCTTACCCGCATTATACGCGGCAACTGTCGCTTCGGGCGTAAGTGAAACCAAAATCAAGTCAAACGAAAAGTAGGGGCAATCACATTCGTTTTTTGTTTTTAATGAGGTAATGCCATAAACATCGGTTTGCGCTGCCTCTATTACAACTGTCCAATAACTAACAGCCGGCAATGACCCCCCATGAAAGTCGGTGATAATGGTTAATCCATCGTCCTGTCTTTGCAACTGAGTTATATCTATTCTACCGCCGGAATAGGAAGATTCAAAGAGATATAAAACAAGAGCATTTTCAGCAAAAAAATCTTCATCGTATTTTTCGGTATTTTCCATCAAATAATATACATTGTACGGCCCGCCCATGTCGGTCCAATATTGATAATACCGCTCTGAGGCCGCACGGTCCAGTTCCTCTTTGGAACGGACTATTGCAAAAAGATTATGGGTTTCTTTTGAAGAACCACGTGTATTGACTATTGCGCCTACCTGAAACGGAACAGGCTGCCCTTGATTATCAGAAAAATCAACATCGGTTGTATGTACAGAATCACTTTTTTCTGTATCCCATTCTAAAATATCTGTTTTTCCACAGGCGGCAAAAAGAAAAGCGCATATGATAACGGAAATAAACATGAAATAAATTTTTTTCATAAAAATCTCCTTAAATAGGCGATATTTCACTATAATTATACCCCACTTTTTATGATTGTCAACCATTTTGGAGATATTCCCCTTTTTTGCATACCAGGTAAATTTGCATATAAGGGAACTTCATTAATCCCCCTTAATTATAGTATAGTCATTACTATGGCAGAACGTATTCAAATGCAAAATCCTCTGGCGGAGCTTGACGGCGATGAAATGACCAGAGTCCTCTGGGCGCTGGTTAAGGAAAAACTGATACTTCCCTTTGTAGACCTCAAAACCGAATACTACGATTTGGGGCTGATGAACCGCGAAGCTACCCATGACGAGGTAACGGTAGAATCGGCACAGGCGATTAAGCGGCTGGGTGTAGGGGTGAAATGCGCTACCATTACCAGTAACGCCGCCCGCAAGGCGGAATATAATTTAAGCAGCCTGTTTCCCAGCCCCAACGCCACCATCAGGGCAATTCTGGACGGTACGGTGTTTCGCAAGCCGATTTCCGTATCCTGTGTGCGGCCCACGGTTTCAGGCTGGAAAAAGCCAATCGTTATCGGCAGGCACGCCTACGGCGATGTATACAAGGCGGCTGAATTGAAGATTCCCGCGGCGGGAAAAATTGAACTGGTGTACACACCGGCGGATGGTACGGAACAGCAGCGAATCACCGTAGCGGATATGAAAAGTCCGGGCATTGTGCAGGGAATGCATAACCTTGATGAATCAATACGCAGCTTTGCCCGTTCCTGTTTCATCTACGCCGTAAAGGAAAAACTGCCGCTCTGGTTCGCCGCGAAGGACACCATTTCCAAAACCTACGACGGCGCTTTTAAGGCAATTTTCAATGAGGTATATGAAACCGAATATAGAGAACAATGCGCCGACGCCGGAATCAGCTACTATTATACCTTGATTGATGACGCGGTCGCGCGGGTGGTCAATGGGGAAGGGGGCTTTCTCTGGGCCTGCAAAAATTATGACGGCGATGTAATGAGCGATATGGTTGCCAGTGCGTCGGGAAGCCTTGCCATGATGACCAGCGTCTTGGTATCCCCTGCCGGCGTTTTTGAATATGAAGCGGCTCACGGCACGGTACAGCAGCATTATTACCGCTGGCAAAAAGGCGAAAAAACCAGTACCAATCCCATTGCGTTAATTTTTGCCTGGACCGGTGCACTGGCAAAGCGCGCCGAACTGGACAATCTGCCCCAGCTTGCCGCCTTTGCGAAAAAACTTGAGGCGGCAGCCCTCACTGCCATTGAAGAAGGTGAGATGACCGGCGACCTTGCCCGCATTGCCTCTCCCAAACCTGCACGAATTCTTAATTCATGGGAATTTGTAGACGCTATCGCGAAAAGATTGTAAAAGACAGGGGATATAAGGAGTATGTATGTATAAATGTCTGGGTCACATTGCCATAAGGGCGCAAGATATTGAAGCGACAAGGGCTTTTTACTGCGATGTCCTGAGTATGAAAGAAGCCTTCAGAATGAATGGGGATGGGGGTAAACCTGGTACGATTTATGTCTGCGCCGCGCCGGGTCAGTTTATCGAAATTTTTCCCGGCGGTACGGAGGGCCATGAAATCACCAACAGTACCATCGGTTATTCCCACCTGTGTATAGAAGTTGAAAATGCCGCGGAAACGCTGGAACGCCTCCGCGCCAAAGGAATACCGGTAGACCGGGAATTACAAACAGGCATTTCAAAATGCAAAATGTTTTGGACTCATGATCCCGACGGCAACCGGATTGAATTTATGGAACTGACTCCCGAAAGCCTCCAGACTCAAGCCATAGCGCGCCTGGCGGAAAATTCACCGTAGCCGCTACTATTATTTTTTTACCGAGGCGCTGTGTTGTGTTACTATCGTTTCTATTCTGGTCAACAGTTCTTCCTTTTTACAGGGTTTCTTGATAAAATCAACCGCTCCCATTTCCTTCGCGCGGCTCTGATCAGCAGGATCATCCGATGATGAATAAATGGCTATGGGAACCTGGTGTACATTACTGATTTGCTTTATCCGTTCGTAGGTATCCCATCCGCTCATACCCGGCATTATCAGGTCCAGCATAATGAGGTGGGGAACAAGACCCTGGAAAAATAAACCAAGGGCTTCTTCACCTGATTTGGCGGTAATAATTTCATAGTCTTTATCCAGCATACCTTTGGTCGCGGTAATGCGTGTTACATCATCATCCACCAACAGCACTATTTTCATTTCATTGCCGGTTTGAACCTTGAATTTTTCCGTTTCCGTTTTAAGCTCACCGAAATTCCGGTTATTTTCGACACTCATTTCATCTGAATGCTTAACCGCAATCTTTATCTGTTTTACAGCGCCATTCACGATGTTGTTCATGCCTTCAACTACTTTTTTACTTATATTTATAAAGTTATTGGTTGTCTTAACCAGTTCCGCGCCCGATTTTGACATATCTTCAGCGCCTTTCGTGACCGATACAGTTATATCTCTGAGGCGGCTTACGGATTCCAGTATTTGTTTTCCGCCCGCTTCCTGTTCTTCCATTGAATTACGGATGTTTTGTTCGTGTTCCGATACCGTTTTTACACCCGTGTCTATCGCCCCAAAACGGGCAAGCACTTCGTTTGAAGATTTGGTTATATTATCTATGGAAGCCTTTATCTTTTTTAACATTCCTGCCGTTGTCTTCGACTGCTGTCCCGATGTTTCGGCAAGTTTGCGGATTTCATCGGCAACCACCGCAAACCCCTTTCCCGACTCTCCGGCGTGGGCCGCTTCAATGGCAGCGTTCATGCTCAACAAATTGGTTTGGCTTGCAATAGTGTTCATTACCGCGTTAATTTCCAAAAGCCCTTCGGAATCGCGGGCAATTTCCTGTATTTCCTGCGCCACTGTCTGGAGTCCGGTTTTGCCGATTTCGGACGCTTCCGTCAGAACGCTGACATTTTTACTGTTCTCAATCAATGTTTTAGTTACCGAATGAATGTTAGCTGTCATTTCCTCAATGGCGGAAGACGAGGCATTAACTCTCTCAGACTGTTCTTCAACCAATTTATTCAGGTTATCAATATTGACTTTGATATTCTCCCCTGCCTTACCCGCTTTTCCCGCTTCTTTTTCCTGCTCGATTACCAGTCCGTCCACATCTTCAAATTGCGCCGAAATTTGATCAACCGCCGTTGAGGTTTTTGCCATATTGTTGGAAAGCTCCAAACTGGTATTGGTAAGCGCGTTAACCTTGTATTTTATAACGCCAATCAGGTTCTTGATATTTTCAAATGTTTTGTTGAAATACCAGGCCATATCGCCGATTTCATCTTTGCTGGTAACCTTAAGCTGCTTCGTCAGGTCTCCCTCGCCTTCGGATATTTCCCTGAGCATATCAGTTGCGGAATTAATGGGCCGTAACAATATTAATTTGTAACTCAGAGCATTTACCGCAACGGATGCCAATAAAATGATAACCG
>JAIRRB010000009.1 GCA_031256195.1 Treponema sp. | reverse complement strand
TTATTTGTATCACTTTTTGAAAGCGCATAACGGCGCATTTCTATAAAAGCCTTGACAACGGCAATATTTATTTTTGTAGCGATTTCGCTGTTCAAAACGGAAGATAGCATTATTACGCCATGTTCCGTGAAGGCAAACGGCAAATACCTGCGTCCACCGCGACCACTTTTTGAGGTCGCAAATTGCGACCTCAAAGATTCATATTCTTCTTCCGTCAACTGAAACATGAATTCAGGCAGGAAACGGCTTAAATTACGTTTGACCGCTTCGTTTAACCTTTTTGTTTCCACCTGATAAATTTTTGCCAAATCTGCGTCTAGCATAACTTGGTGTCCGCGAATATCGTAAATCATTTTTTGTATACGCGATAAACTGTTAGCCATGTATTTGTTTTTATCATAATGAAAGAAAAAATACAACAGCGGTACATAGTACCAAACTCCAAATCCCCTACCGTTCCAGTTTAATGTAGCATATTTATACCGGCTTCATTATGAGCCTTGTTGATTGGCAAATTGCATAATGGATTCCCGTACCGATTGTGCATAAAGCAGAGCTTTGTCCATATCATGTTTTTCTACATATATTTCATTGGGATAGCGGGTTTGTACGGCATACCCGGACAAAATACTGCATTTTTCATATATTGTTGAAAATTGAGGTTTAATAGTTACACAGAGTTTTAAGAATTCTTCCAAATCATGAATTTTCGGCGGTTCACTATCATGCATTACCAGAAACCATTTGAGATATTTTTCGGCCGCTTGCTGGCAATGAAAACAAATAATTTCATACGGAACGGGCCACATATTTTTTGAAGCAAATTCCGCCAGGTTTAAATCGCTATCAGCCATTTTCAGCCATTGCTGTAATTCAGCCTGTTTATCCATATATTTTTATGCCTTCACGTTTAATGGTACGCTCAATGGTTGGCCATTCTGCCCGCTCACGGTATCTGCTTAAAGTATTGGCAAGAATATCTACCGGCATTGTTTTTTTCATGCCGATTGCCAGCCTGATTTTGGCAACTGCGTCAATAAGCCGCATTTGTGCATTGTCATTGAGAACAACATACAAATCCAGATCAGAATCCTTTTGGGGGTTGCCATTGGCATAGGAACCAAAAAGATAAATTTGTTCCACGGGAACGGTGTCTATAATAATTTCTTTAAGTTTACTTAATTCCGCCTGAATTGCCTCGTCCATATTAAGCAGAATAGTATGATTCGGCTGAAAATGCAATGTCACTTTATCGTACCATTTCCAAAATGTACCGCTCTTAACTTGCCGATTCCCCGCCTTTTGTACCCTGTTTCCCCTACCGTTCCAGTTTCCGGTACACATAACGGTGGGGGCTGTCCGCCGCCGTGCCGAGTTTTTCCCGCCGCCATTCGGCGTATTCCGACCAGTTGCCGTCATACCACACGACCTCGCCGTCTTCAAAAGCGAGAATGTGGGTGACAATGCGGTCGAGGAACCAGCGGTCGTGGCTTATCACCAGGCTTACTCCGGCAAAACTGTCCAATGCGTCTTCAAGCGCCCGCAGGGTGTTTACATCGAGGTCGTTGGTCGGCTCGTCCAGCAGCAGTACATTGGCCCCTTCCTTGAGCATCATCGCCAGATTCAGGCGGTTGCGTTCCCCGCCGGATAGTACGCCGACTTTTTTCTGCTGGTCGCCGCCTGAAAAATTATACCATGCGCAATAGGCGCGTGAGTTGACTTCCCGCGCCCCCTGCCCGATGCCCAGCTTAATCAAATCCTGACCGCCGGAAAGCTGCTCCCAGACGCTTTTATTGTCGTCTAACACGGCGCGCATCTGGTCAGCATAGCCCAGTTTAACGCTGTCGCCCAGCCTGAGTTCACCCGCATCGGGCTTTTCGCCGCCGGTGATGAGTTTAAAAAGCGTCGTTTTGCCCGCGCCGTTCGGCCCGATAATGCCGACACAGGCGCCGGGCGGTATGGTAAATTCCATGTTTTCAAAAAGGATACGGTCGCCGTAAGACTTCGCAAGTCCCTGCGCCTCAATAACCAGTTTGCCCAGATGCGGTCCCGCCGGTATGGTAATTTTGTTGCCCTGTACCGCGCCGCGGGAACGCTCCCGCTCATCATCCTGAAAAAGTTTTTCGTACTGGGTAATGCGGGCCTTGCTCTTGGCATGGCGGCCCTTGGGACTCATCCGTATCCATTCAAGTTCCCGCTGTAATGTTTTACGCCGATCGCTTTCGCCTTTTTCTTCCTGGGCCATGCGCTGCTCTTTCTGTTCCAGCCAGCCGGAATAGTTCCCCTTCCAGGGGATGCCCTCGCCGCGGTCCAGTTCCAGAATCCAGCCGGCGACATTATCCAAAAAGTAACGGTCGTGGGTAACAGCGATAACCGTCCCCGCATAATCCCGCAAATGCCGCTCAAGCCAGGCGACGGTTTCCGCATCGAGGTGGTTGGTCGGCTCATCCAGCAGCAGAATATCCGGCTTTTGTAAAAGCAGGCGGCACAAGGCAACGCGCCGCCGCTCGCCGCCTGAAAGATGATCAATAACTTCATCACCCGGCGGGCAGCGCAAAGCCTCCATTGCCAGTTCCAGGCGGCTGTCCAGATTCCAGCCGTCGGCGGCCTCTATTTTTTCCTGTAATTCAGCCTGCTTCGCCCCGAGTTTATCATAATCGGCGTCAGGTTCGCCAAAGGCTTCGCTGACCTTATCAAATTCCGCCAGCAGCGCAACCAGCTCTTTCGCCCCCTCGGACACAATTTCCTTGACGGTTTTACCCGCTTCAAGCTGCGGCTCCTGCTCAAGATAACCGATAGTGTAACCGGGAGTGACCGAAGTCTCGCCCGCAAATTCCGTGTCCACCCCGGCAAGTATCTTCAACAAGCTGGACTTCCCCGAACCATTGAGGCCAATCACGCCGATTTTTGCCCCATAAAAATAGGAAAGACTGATGTCTTTCAACACCTGCTTCGTTCCGTGTTTTTTGGCGACACGGTACATCGAATAGATTATTTTTTTATCATCAACTGTTGACATAGTATAGGTGTAGCACAAATAAAGAGAAAGAACAAGTAAGCGCGCTTTATAAGCGTACTTCTTTGCAGAAAAAAAGATTGTATAATACGCATTATTGCCTTACTATGAATGATGAAAAAAATAGCGATAATAGGCGCCGGTGTATCCGGTATGACAGCGGCGATATATTGCCTTAAAAGCGGATTTGACGTCACCGTTTATGAACAACATTCCAGAAGCGGAGGATTGTGTTCCGGCTGGAAACGGAAAGGATACTCATTTGAGGGTGCGGTTCATTGGATTAATGATTCCGGTCTTAATGACCCCTTATATTCCTTATGGCGTGAAACCGGTATTCTGGGTGAGAACGTAAAAAATTACCGCAGCGATCCGTATTTTGTTTATACCTATAACGGTACAAATATCTGCATTTACCGTGATATTGACAGACTGAAAGCCCATCTGCTGGAAATTTCGCCGGAAGATACGAAAGCGATAGAAACGCTTTACCGTGACGTGCAAACCATGCGAAAATTAAAAATACCGTTAATGGACATTCGCGGCCTTAAAACGAAAAATAAAAACCGAATTAATCTGCCGCTATTGTTGAACATGATTCCACAAATAGTAAAATTGCCGCGCTGGTCAAAATACTCAGCCAAAGAATATGCCGCGGCTTTTAAACATCCCGGCATCAGAAAGGCATTGGGCGAATTTATCGTATACAAAAAATTCGGCAGCTTAAGCCTGCTGCATACAATGGCTTGCTTTATGGACTCAGGCGTTTACCCCGAAGGCGGCTCGCTGAATTTGGGAAAACGGATGGAAGATAAAATCAACGCTCTGGGAGGAAGGATACTGTTCAACACAAAAGCGGACAGGATTATTTTTGAAGGTAATACCGCGTGCGGCCTGGAAATACAGGGTGAAAAAATTTTATGTGACGCGGTAATTGTAACCCAGGATTTATTAACGGCAGAAAACCTGCTTAAGAAACCGCTTAACGACAAATGGATACAGTCCGCCAAAAACGATCCTCCGGTTCAAACCACTTTTGCGTGTATCGGCGTCCGCGATGACCTGCGCGATGTGCCCTATGCGTTTGCCTTTGACGAAGAAATAAGCGTCGGCGGTATTCAATACGATTGCATGACGCTGACCAACTACGCGAACCATACGGATTATGCCCCGCCGGGTTGTTCTTCCCTGACCTGTTCATTCACCGGTGACAGTTACGAGTACTGGAAAGAACTCAAGAAAAACGGAACATACGCTGAAGAAAAACTCAGGCTTGCCAATGAACTCGGTCAGCTTCTGGAAAAGCATTTGCCCCGGCTCAAAAATAAAATTGAAGTAATTGACATTGCCACGCCGCTGACCTATGAGCGATACACCGGATCATACAGGGGAGCGTGGATGACGATATTGGAAAAAAAAGCCAGGCCATCCCTGCCGCGCTCAATTCCCGCCAAATACAAGCGCTTGTACCTCGCCGGATTTCGGACTAAAGCCCCGGGAGGCCTGCCCATTGCCCTGCTGTCGGGCTTCAAAGCGTCGCAGTACGCGTGCAAAGACTTCGGAATGACATTTGAAGGGAACCGGTAATACGGCAGATTCACTTTAATCCAGTCACTTACTAGCGGCACTACCATTTTTATGATAAAGTAATCATAATGATGGAAAAATGCTCCATTTTAAAGAAAATTCAGGCAATACGTCCATTATATAAGCAGGTACTTTTTGTGGCGCTGGCATTTGTTTTGATGGCGCTGTCAAGCGGTCTTTATGTCAGAAAAATGGTGCAAAATCATTTTAACAGAGAAGTCGCAGGCATACTTACCCAAACCAAACTTAAAATCGAAGCTGACCTGGCCGGGCATGAAACTACCCTGGTCGCAATTTCAAGAACCATACGCGGAATGATTTTACGGGGCGATAGCAAGGATATGATTCTGGAATTTATGCAGGATGTCGCCAATGAATTACAGGATAAACGGATTACACACACATTTGACGGCATCTTCGGTTATTTTGAAGTATTCGGCGGTACATACCTTCATACCCTCAGTTGGGACGTGCCTGATAACTATGATCCTACGGACCGCCCCTGGTACAAGACGGCAGTTGAAGCGGGCGATAAAATAACCGTTACGCCGATATATCAGAACTTGCATGTGAACGACCATATTATTACCTATGTGCGCCGGATTTTTGATGAAGAAGGGAA
>JAIRRB010000161.1 GCA_031256195.1 Treponema sp. | reverse complement strand
CCATAATCCTCTGCGCCAACCGCAATCCCAACCGGCAGGGAGTTATTAAAACCTGTAAAATCGCCTGCATCAAATGCGGCCTGTGCGTAAAAAACTGCCCCAAGCAGTGCATTGACCTGGGCAGTCATATTCCCGTGGTGGATATGGCCCAATGCGATTCCTGCGGAACCTGTGTGGAGAAATGCCCCACCAAGGTTTTCAAGATCATTGAAAAGGATATTTTTCCGGCCTAACGCAAAAGCCAAAACCGGGCGCCCAGGGCAATGGGAAAGGACGGCTTTGATGAAAGGCTCAGGTCTGGCAGAAAGTGAACCCCGAATGAAGGGGCTACATGGGTGTAGATTTCAAGAGTCTTGTGTACCAGTAATACGTTGAAACCAATAGGCACACGCAGTCCTGCGTTAATACCGATATCGCCGGTTAACACTACATTGGTAAAAAGGCCGGCCCCCAGCGTAAAATTAAAAGTCCCCGCACCGAAACTGGTAACCGGCAAATTCAAGGGAACTATATCGAAAGTAAGGCCGATGGTATTTACCTTGTCAAAGTCAAGGAACCAGTTTATTGCCAGGTGGGTCATGCTTGAAGGGCTTATGGTCAGCGCCAGGCCCGGGGCAAAAAGCTCCCCTGTGCTAAAGTTGAGCTGCGCCCCCACCCCAAAACTGTGTACCCGTGCCGCCGTTGCCAAACTTAAAATAACTACTGCTATCAATGCTTTAAATTTCATATTGTCTCCTTATTCACTAACATAATAACAAACCGGCATAGCGTCAAGTTACGGCGCAGGGCTGATAATAGATGAGGTCTACCCACATCCGTAAAAAAAGGGAGGGACTGCTGTGCAGTCCCCCGCTGTTTTACAGTCCCCGCTGCCTTGCAGCCCCATCAAAAACTCAAGCTGTTCCGGAGTGTTAATTCCGGAACAGCCTCTTTCAGAGTTAATTGCTTTTCGGTTTACTTTTCCAGGATAAATTCAACGCGGCGGTTTTTCCACCAGTTGTCTTTATCGGCAAATTCAACAACGGTGCGGACGCTGCCGACGCCTACGGGGGTAAGCCGTTCCTGTTCAATGCCCAGATTTACCAGATAGTCCACAACGGCTCGTGCCCGCTCCTCACTGAGGGGTTGGAGTCCCTTGTCTCCGCGATAGAGACCTTTTGTTTCCTCGGTGGTGCGCTGTCTGGACCCGGGCGCGGTGGTCGGATTTGCGTGGCCTTCAACCTTTACCCGGTATGTGTTGTATTTTTCAAGAACCTCGGCAATGCGCCGCAGAATTCTGTCATTGTGCGCCATCCTTTCTTCATCAAGACCTTTAAAGTCTCCGGCGTTGGGGGCGAAGACAATGGACGGAACAATAACCCGCAGTACATCTCCTTCCCGTCTGACCAATACGTCAACGGCGATGGTTCCCTGATAAACTGCGCTGTCATACTGATTGGTGACAATCACCGCAAAGTGATAATCGGAAGCGGACTGTACCAGTTCACCCGAATCGCTCACTCCGTCCCAGGTAAATGATGCCGGCGGCGACCCTTCACCGCTCCATTCAGAGAATAATAAATAGGGCGGCTGCGGCTCGCGTATCTCAATACGCCAGGCATGAATGGGAGACGGGCTCTGTATCTTTATGGCTACATTCAAAACATCATCATCGCCATCACCATCAGGACTAAAGGGTTGGGGTGAAAGAGACACCGATATTTCCGGCGGAGAGGTATCCGGAGGTACTTCTTCCGGCTCAGGCGGCGGCGGAGGAGGGGGTGGCGGCGGCGGTGGAGGTGGCGGCGGTGGCGGAGGAGGTGGCGGCGGCGCAGCCGGAGGCGGCGGAGTCATACAGGCCGTAATAATGGAAACAGTGCACACAGCGGCCAAGATTATCATGACCAGAACAACAATTCTTTTCATTTGAAATCTCCTCTTGAATACAATCTACTCTTATTTTACCATAACATTCCGTTTTTGTCTATAATTGTTCAAAACCTTGCTTAAGATCGTCAATAATATCGTTAAAATGCTCAATGCCTATGGAAAGCCGGATAGTAGTGGGTTTTATCCCCGCCGCAAGCAGTTCCGCCTCGCTCAACTGGGAATGGGTGGTTGAAGCGGGGTGAATAACCAGGGACTTTGCGTCCGCAACATTGGCCAAAAGCGAAAAAAGCGTCAGTTTTTCGGTAAAAAGCCGGGCTTTTTCAGCGCCGCCCCTGATATCAAAGGTAAAGATAGAGCCGGCGCCGCGGGGAAAATAACGCTGATAGAGCCGGTAATCGCGGTGTTCCGGCAGGGAGGGATAGTTTACTTTTTCAACCTGGGGGTGGGTTTTAAGAAAATCCACGACTTTCAGGGCGTTAAAAACATGGCGTTCCATACGGAGCGAAAGGGTTTCCAGGCCCTGCAAAAAGAGGAAAGCATTGAAGGGTGAAAGAGCCGCGCCGGTGTCCCTGAGCATAGTCCGCGCCTTGGTTATGTAAGCGAGATTTTTTGCCGCATCGGTAAAGACAATGCCGTGGTAGCTGGGATTGGGCTGTGACAGGCCGGGGAATTTATCATTGTGCGCCCAATCGAATGTACCGCCGTCTACTATCACGCCGCCGATGGAAGTGCCGTGCCCGCCTATAAATTTGGTCGCTGAATGGACCACGATATCCGCGCCATACTCCAGCGGAGTCAAAAGGTAGGGGCTGGCAAAGGTATTGTCCGCGATGAGGGGGATGCCGTGACGGTGGGCAATAGCGGCGGCGGCTTCAATGTCGATAATGTCCGCATTGGGGTTGCCCAGTGTCTCACAAAAAATCGCCCTGGTGTTGGCTTGTATCGCCTTTTCAAAATTGGCGGTATCGCCGCCGTCAACAAAAGTGGTATCCACACCCATGTCTTTGAAAACATGGGAAAAAAGGCTGTAAGTGCCGCCGTAGATTTGTTTGGCGGAAACGATATGATCCCCGGCGCGGGTGATATTTTGAATCGCCAAAGTAGTGGCAGCCTGACCGGAGGCAAGGGCCAGAGCCGCGGCGCCTTTTTCCAGAGCGGCAATGCGCCGCTCGAATATATCCGTGGTGGGGTTTTGGATTCTGGTATAGATGTTTCCCGGCTCGATAAGGGCGAAACGGTCCGCGGCGACTTTTGAATTGGGAAACACATAGGATGTCGTTTGATAGATGGGAACCGCCCGCGCGCCGGTGGCCGAATCGGGCTGTTCCTGCCCGGCATGAACCTGAAGGGTCTCAAACTGATAATCTTGAGTGGTCATTGTACATCCTTTGGGGAATCTACCGAAAGTGTTTTGCTTCCCCGCTCCAGGGCTACCAGGCCGGTACGGGCCAGTTCAAGGATACCGTAGGGCCGCAGCAGAAGCAAAAGGCCGTTAAGTTTTTCCACGCTGCCGGTAACCTCTACCGTGATGGTTTCGGGGGAAACGTCTACAACGCGGGCGCGGAAAATGCCGGCTATTTCCAGAACAGCGGGGCGGTTTTTTTCATCCGCGCTGATTTTAACCAGCATTATTTCGCGGCGCAGGCAAGAGCCGCTTTCCAGTTCCCGCACGGCGATTACATCAACCAGTTTGTCCAACTGTTTGACAATCTGCTCCAATATCCGCTTGTCAGACTTTTGCCCCGTATTGTTAATGGCGATAGTCATCCGTGAAATTGATGGGTTATCGGTTTCACCCACCGTTAAACTGTCAATATTGAAGCCCCGGCGGCTGAACAGGCCGGAAACTCTGCTTAAAGTCCCCGCCCGGTTTTCCACCAGCGCCGATACAATATGCTGACTCATGATATAACAGGATACCAAATGCAGGGTAATTAATCTACCGATTGTTAACAGGATTTTCAGGGTGTTTAAACAAGGCAACAACATTTACTTTGATAACACAAACCAGACAGAAGGGACGCTACGGGGTTTACGATGATGGTGGTATGTTGGTCATGTAACACCCGTTTACCGTAACGCCAATTCCCAGAGTTTGAGGAAGGGGTCTATTTCTACGCGGAGGCGTTTGAGAAATGAAATGGCATTTCCTGATTCCAGTTCGGCTTTGCCGGGGCGGCGGTCTGCGGCGGCATAGTCGGGAAAATGCGCCCACAGATAATCACATTCATTGACAAGAGCGGCAAGGGTATCATAATTCATGGCGCTTTCTCCGGTAAGCATATTCCGCAGCAGTGTTAGGCGATTCTGTTCGCCGCGGATGAATGCCGGCAATTCAGCAGGGGCGGGATTATCCGCGCAGGGTGATACAGAACTGCCATTGGCAAGGGGATTACCGGCGGACAGAATAGTAAAGGCCGCTTCCGGCGAAATGGTTTCCAGTCCAAGGGGAAGGCCGCTTCCGGTAAGATCAAAGAAACGGGGAATGGTATCGTTGACTGTGGCGTCGCCTGCGGCGGCATTCACGATGGCAAATTCCCGTTCAAAGAGGTCCCGGTAATTGCGCAGGGAGGGGTTTGAAAAAACCGGTGCGCCTGTTTTGGAAACCGCAGTGGAAACCGCCCCGCCAAAAGCGGCATCCGCGTTCAAAAGGCCGGTAAACCGGTTGTGGCGGCGCAATTTGCCCTTATGCCCCGGCGTTGAACGCGCATGGTACGAATCCAGGGTAAAGGAAAAATCCAGGCCGGCGATGATTATGGTTCCGCGGGTGAGGCGCCGGGCGATAAATGCGGCGCTCAGGCCCACCGACCCCAGCGGGGGCAGACTTGCGGGCAGCAGACCGGCAGCCGCCAGCCGTTCAAAAATGTTCAGTTGTGTCCATGGCGTAAAAAAAAGAAAAAGGCCGCCTGAAAGAACAGCAGACGAGCTGGGCAGAGCTGAAAAATCCAGGGCTGCGGGAACATTCCAGCCGGATAGCCCGATAAAGTCATCCAGATTCCAGTGCTGGCTTTCCAGAATAACGGCAAGGTCGGGCCTGATGCCCCGTTCCTTTAAGACCGGAAGGCAGGTGTCAACGCAGATGATTCTGAACGGCCGTTTTTCCGGCACAAGCAGCGCCCGGTCAAAATGGGAACAGAGGCCGTCCAGCGTCGTATCCAGCGAAGGGCCCGCCCCCAGAACCAGGACCGGGGCGTCGGCAAAAGAAAGCTGCGACAGCGAATAACAACGCGGAATCAGGCTGAGGTTTCGCAGGGCGTTGCGGATGTAGCGGCGGCCCAGCCTTGTCAGGGTTATCGCGTTGCCCCAGTCAAGGGCGATTTCCCGCCGCAGGGAATCCGCCAGCATATCGTATAACGAATGGTGTAACTGCCAGCCTCCGTTCAGGCGTACCACCTCAACCCGGCGGAAAAAACGCGGCCCCCATTCCTGCCGCAAAAGCGCGCACAGTGTTTCGGCATCAGTATAATTTGTTAAGCGTAATTTTTGGCTGTTTTTCAGCGTCAGGGGGAAATGTTCCTGCGCAAGGGCAAACAATTCAGGGTCGGCCTCAACGCACAATACGGCGGAATGGGAAAAACCGTCAAGGCGGGCAAGCAAATGTTCCAGTCCGTAAGCGTACAGGGGAGAGGGACACAGGTACAAAGTCCTGTCCATAACCGGAACCGCCGCCGCCGCACGTTCCGCTCTGCCGGCAGGGTCAATACCGGAAAGTAACGTTTTTCCCTGCCGGAAAAGGCCCTGTCCCTTGTTACCGGGGGTTCCCCCCTTCATTGGCCGCCCCGGTTACTCACCCTGATTCATAAAGTAACGGAAGTATATATCAAGAAATTTATCTTCCATTTTGGGGCTGTTCATAAAGTGCTGCCTCATGGCCTGCTCCGACACATAACCTAACCAGTAGGAATTATAGCTGGAAGTAATGTCTTCGATAACGGATTCTTCGGCTTCGGTTTCTTCAGTGGGGAACAGTACCAGTACATTGCTTCCCTGCACCACGGGCCGCGACGGAGTATTGACCGGAGTGGAAAAGGCGACTTTCCAGAAATTTTCATCGGATGCGGAAGCTGAAAGTTCAGCAACAGCCTGCGACGCAAGGGATGTAAAGAGGTCGACATTGTTATAATTGAGCGGAATGGGACCGAAACTGCGTTTTGTAATTTCCTGCCGGAACACGGCCTCCTCAAAACCCATTTCATTCGCCTGCGCTATAAACCTGTCCGCCTGCGCTATTGCCCAGTCTTCCATACGTCCCCGCTCAAAATTACGCACATAGGAACGGACTTTCTCCAAAACCGCTTCATCGGAATCATCCGCTTCCTGAACGGCCTCCTCGACGCGGAAAAAAGACCAGCCGAAATCTGTTTTTACAATGTCACTGTACTCGTCCTTTGCAAGGGCGATGACCTTTTCGCGGTCTGTTTCTTCGGGAATATCCATACTCAATTCATGAACCATTCTTATTCCCATGTCTCCGCCTTTATCCGCATAAACGTCCTGGGAATAGGCTCTGGCGGCGTCTTCAAAAGTAGTTTCGCTGTTCCTGATTGAATCAAGTATCTTCCGCGCTTCCCGCTCACCGGAATTGACCGTAATCTTTGAAACGTGAATCGAGCGAAACAGACCGGAATGTTCGCGGATATACGCTTCATATTCGGATTCAGGGTAGGCATCCACCGAAAAGACCGTCATCTCAAAAGTCCGCTGAGTGGATGCCATTCTTCCGATAAACTCCCCTTCCGCGGCAGGTTTGAGCAGTCCGGTTACATCGGAATGAAAATGTTCTTTGGCAATATCTTCCTGCACCTGCCGCCACAGGGACAACCGCTGGTTATCATCCATTCGCCGGTACAGGGCCACAGAAAAACGCCCGTTCTCCTGAAACTGGGGAAGCCGGGCAACATCACGGTCAACCATTTTTGACGGCGCGGTATAGCCGGATTTTTTCATTTCATGGAGAATGGCCGTATGAATAACGGCGCCCTCGAAAGCCTCACGCCATATTTGGTAACTTTCATTATTCATGGTATTTTGCCGGTAGCGGGCCACCATTTCGTAATACTGGGCAAAATAATTCCCCGGTACATAACTGACGGGAATCTTGTCGTAATAGCCAAAGGTCAAATCCACATCGCGGCCAAAACCGGCATTGGGCACGATGGCCGGAACCAGAACAAAGGCCACAACAACGATGACCAGCACAATAAAGGTCCCTATAAAAATAAAAGGACTTGTCTTGAAACGGCGTACCAACTCTGAATCGGATTTTTCATGTACCGTTTTTTTCTCTTTGAAAGCCATAAAACCTTACCTTCCTTGACATTATCTATTATTTATAATATTCATAAACCATTAAATATGTCAAGTTTGCCTATTATGGACTTTCACGCCCATATTTACCCGCACAAAATCGCCGCAAAGGCTGTCGCCAGTATCGGGGAATTTTACCATATCCCCATGCAGGGAGACGGCACGGTGGAAAATCTGCTGGAAAGCGGACGGCGGGGCGGCATTGAACATTTTACGGTGTTTTCGGCCGCCGCTGTTCCCGGCCAGGCAGCGGCAATCAACGATTACATCGCCTGTGCCTGCCGTGAACACCCTGAATTTACCGGCTTTGGAACCCTGCACCGGGACATGGAAAATCCGTTAGATGAAATTGAGCGGCTTATCGGGCTGGGGCTGCGGGGAATCAAATTTCACCCCGATATGCAGCAGTTCGCCATTGATGACGAGCGCATGATGGACATATACGCCGCTGTGGAAGGCAGACTGCCGGTTATTTTCCATACCGGCGATTACCGCCATACCTATTCCCACCCTTCCCGGCTAGCCCGTGTACTGGACAATTTTCCCCGGCTCTGCGCGGTAGCGGCCCATTTCGGCGGCTGGTCAATAGTTGACATTGCCTACGATTATTTTCATAACCGGCGCTGTTATTTTGATGTTTCAAGTTCGCTTTCCTTTATCGGCGCCCGGCGGGCCGTGGAACTTATTCGCCATTACGGGGCGGAACGTTTTCTGTTCGGCTCCGATTATCCCATGTGGGACCCCGCCGCCTGTCTCAAAGAATTTACGGCCCTTGACCTGTCAGACCACGAAAAAGACCTCATACTCCGGAAAAACGCCCAGACGGTTTTGGAAGAAGCGGTATGTACTACCGGCGATTCTTAGCTTGGAAAATTAATGAAGAATTTTACCACGGAGGACACGGTAACCAAATAAACGCGCCCCGACAAGGGATGTTGACGGACAAGTGCGACTGGTTACCGCGCACAGCAAAATCTACTGCTTACAACAAATGCCGGTTGGATTTATCCAACCGAGCGCACGGCGGGAAAATAAAGGAGAAATTAACGCATATAGTAACGGTTACTTCGGCGTTACCCCGTCTTTACAATAAAACTACATCTGGAACTATTTGCGAAATCCCTTTGCGGATAACACCCAAATATTTATTATTGGGGGAATTTTCTTCACGCCGCCGTGAATTGGTGAAGGTTTTAACCGGATAGTTTTCATGGCTACCTAGGGCGTGTTCACACAACGTAAAAGTATAATGATAGAGGCGAAAAGAACAGAGCTTGAAAAAACGATGTCGAGCTTGTCATAACGGGTGAAAACGGCTCTAAATGCTTTTAATCTGCG
>JAIRRB010000156.1 GCA_031256195.1 Treponema sp. | reverse complement strand
GCCAAAACCCTCACGATTGCCGACAACGGAATCGGCATGAACGAAGCCGACCTGATTGACTCGCTGGGAACCATTGCCCGTTCCGGCACCAGGGCCTTTTTGGAAAAACTGGCCGATGATGCCAAAAAGGATTCCAACCTTATCGGCCAGTTTGGGGTGGGCTTTTATTCGGCTTTTATGGTGGCTGACAACATCGAAGTGATAAGCCGCAAGGCCGCCGAGGATGCCGCCTGGAAATGGTCTAGCGACGGCAGGGAAAATTTTGAAATTGAAAGCTCAGGCAGGGACAGCCAGGGGACAACGGTAACCCTCCACCTGACCGAAGAAGGAATCGAATATACCAACCGCTGGACTATCGAAGACATTATTAAACGGTACTCCAACCATGTCGCCTTCCCCATCTACCTGACCTACGATGAAAAGGAATGGGATGATAAGGGAAACGAGAAAGGCAGTAAAATTAAAACCGACCGCATTAATTCCGGCACGGCATTATGGCGTCGGGCAAAAACGGAATTGAAGGACGAAGATTATAACGAATTTTATAAACATCTTGGCCACGACAGCGAGCCTCCCCTGCACTACATCCACACGAAGGCTGAAGGGTCGCTGGAATATTCCACCTTGTTTTACATTCCGAAAAAGGCCCCTTTTGATTTATACAATGTCGATTATAAACCGGGGGTGAAGTTATACGTTAAACGGGTTTTTATCACCGACGACGACAAGGAACTGATGCCGGTCTGGCTGCGTTTTGTGCATGGCGTTATTGATTCGGAAGACCTGCCCCTTAATGTCAGCCGTGAAATTTTACAGCAGAATAAAGTCCTGCTCAACATTAAAAACGCCTCGGTCAAAAAACTTCTGGCCGAATTTAAGCAAATGGCGGATAATGCGGTTTCCGGTTCGGATGAAGCGAAAGAAAAGTGGGAAACTTTTGTCAGCCAGTTTAATCGTCCGCTGAAAGAAGGACTTTATCAGGATTTTTCCAACCGCGACGCCATTCAGGAACTGGTGCGCTTCAAAAGTACCGCCCTTGACGGCTCATCCGGCAAGGCCGGCTCATCCAACAAAGTTGGATGGACCAGCTTCGCCGATTATGTGAGCCGCATGAAAAGCGATCAAAAAAATATTTACTATATTACCGGCGGCGATGAAAAAACCCTGCGGGCGTCTCCGCTTTTGGAAGCCTACCGCGCCAAAGAAATTGAAGTTCTGATAATGGACGATGAAATTGACGATTTGGTAATTCCTACCCTGCACAACTACCGCAAAGAGACCCCCGGCGCCGACGGCAAAGCCGAAGCTCAAACCTGGGAACTCAAGGCGGTAAACCGCTCCGGCGCTGATGAAGAGTTAGGTGAACAAAAAGACAAAGACGCCGAAAAAGAGGCGAAGCCCGTCATCGAAAAAATCAAAAAGGCTCTGGGCGACCAGGTGAAAGACGTAAAACTTTCCCGCCGCCTCCACGATTCCCCATCCTGCATTGTAGCCGATGAAAACGACCCCAGCATCCAAATGGCGCAAATGCTCAAGGCAATGGGCCAGGCCTCAATGCCCGACATTAAGCCTATTCTGGAGCTAAACGGCGACCATCCCATCGTTACGAACCTTAAAGACATTGACGATGAAGAACGTATCGCCGACACCGCCGCCGTCCTGCTGGATCAGGCCCTGCTGGTGGAAGGGGTCAAATTGAAAGACCCGGCGGATTTTGTCAAAAGGTTGAACCGGCTGTTGGCACGGTAGCCGAAGTATGCAGAAGAATTTTTACCACGGAGGACACGGAGTTTATTATTTTGCCGGAAGAGGGTAAATATTAACTTTAATTGACAAACAGAGCGAGTGAGGAAACGTCGTACCGAAGGTACGCGAGTTTAATACTCCGCCGCCCTGCGATATTAATACTCTTTATTCCCAACCTCCCGCGCTACCGGTTCTGCTGCTGTCAAGGTCTACGAAAGCCCCCGCAGTGGTATTTCTTCTCAAAATGGTAGAATTCACCGATGCGTACACTGCATGACCTGAATTTGTATCTTTTGCCGTATTCCGCAAAGTTGCCGGTGATGCGTCTGAACCATAAATCGTACCGCCGGTTTTGGTAAATTCGGATTCGGCAAATTTATCGCTTCGGAAATACACCCCGCCGCCCAAACGGTTATCCGCTGATGAAACGCTATTCCCGCTGATTGTCCCGCCTTTCATTCTGAAAGTACCGCCAACCCAGGCAGCTACACCGCCGCCGTAGGTATATGATGTTGCCAAAACTGATGACGATTGAGCGGTATTATCGCTGATGGTTCCGCCGTTCATGGTAAAAGTTATATAATAATCACCACCAAAAAACACACCACCGCCAGCGGTCGGAAATTTGGTGGAATAGGCGGTATTATTACTTATCGTTCCATTGTTCATAATGAAAGTGCCATTGTAGAAATATACTCCACCACCCGCAGCCCGAATAGATGTGTTATTGTAGGAAGAAGAACTGGAAGTGGCTTCAACTCTATTTCCGCTGATAGTACCTCCGTCCATAGTAAAAGTTCCGCTATTGATGAAGACAGCGCCGCCAAAAGCATCACCATCATTTATGATCACCGTATTGTTTTGTATTTTTGATCCGGGTTTCATAACCAGCGCTCCGTAGTAGTAACCCACCTTAACCAACGATGCGTTATTAGTACTGCGCCCCTGGAGGGTGATATTATTTTCCAGGGTAAGAGTTCCATAACTTACCGTGAACAGCGAACCATTGCCGCTCAGACTGATAGTTTTTTCCGTCGTCCCGCCGCTGAGAATTATGTTATTATTACTATTCGCATTAATCGTAACTGGCGCAAGGGATTCGCTGGCCTGGGCTACAATGGTATAGGTACGACCAGAACTGTAATAATAATTAATCCAGGTAAATGCGGCGGCAAGGCCGGTATCGGTCACCGTTACCGTTACGGTGTAGCTTTGAGTTGTATTGTCTTCCGCCGTAACCGTGTATTGTACCGGGCTGGTGAAATCCTGCGCCACCCCCGATGCCGGACTGACCGATTTTCCGTTGTGGTAAATAGTCGGGGCAAGCGTGGTAAGGTTTACGATATTCGGAACGGTAATGCTGATATTGGTTCCGTTTATTGTTCCGTTAACCGAAAAATCCCCAAACCGGAATGACGTTATTGCTTTTGTCTGAGCGAGTATTCTGCCCGAAACATAATTAGACAGGTCGCCTTCAACATTTCCGGCGGTCAGGGCGCTTACCTTGTAGTAATAATCTGTTGATATAGAAAGTCCTATATCGTTATAGGTTGTGGTACCGGGGGTCGTTCCTATGCTGGTGTAGATTCCTGTTGCGCTGGATGAACGGTAAATCTTGTACGAGGAAGCCCCAATTACCGCGTTCCATGAAACCTGGATGCTGCTGCTTGAAGACTGCGGTGTTGCTATTACTCCGCCAGGAGCGGAAAGTTTTGTCGTTACCGTTACCGGAGTTGATTGGCTGCTCTCACCGGAAACATTCATTGCCGATACCGCGATATAATAAACAGTATTGGCTGTAAGCCCGGTAAAAGTGTAAGAAGCGGTTATGGGGGTTCCCCGTTGTGTCATATTATCTTCAGACAATCCCAGATAAACCCTGTATCCTGAAACTCCGCTTATGGAAGTCCATGTAGCAGTTATGGAATTTGAAGTAATGGTTCCGGCTGAGAGACCCTTGGGGGCATCCGGTTTTGTAACGGTATTTATGGAAGTGCATTGATCGCTTTCGTTGGAAGATGTCTTTGCAGATACCGAAATGTAATACCTCGTATTGGAATCCAACCCTTCAATTAAGTATGATGTATCCGTAGTGTTTCCATGAAGCGTCATGGTGTCAGATGCGGTACCCGCAAACACATTATAGCTTGATGCCCCAGCCACGCTATTCCAGGAAACAGCGATGGAAGTTTCTGTTATATCTCCGGCTGCTAAACCGGATGGCGCTGCCGGTTTAATGCTGTGGTTTGTGGTAACGGTAATGGAAGCGGATTTTACTCCTTCCCCGGCATTATTCTCCGCTGATACGGAAATGTAATAAGTAATATTCGGCGTTAATCCTTCAATTAGGTATGATGGTGAAACAGATGTGCCTTTCAATGTGAGTTCCCCGGCAGTTGTACCACAATACACATTGTATTTTTCAGCGCCATTCACAGGATTCCATGCTATAGCTATGGTAAGTTCGGTATTGGTTACGCTGTTCAGGCCGGTTGGTACATCGGGCTTAACAACTTGATTTGTGGTAACGGTAATTGCGGTGGATTTTTCCCCTTCCCCAGCATCATTTTCCGCCGATACCGCAATGTAATAGGTAGTATTGGCAGTTAATCCTTCAATTAAGTATGATGTTGCGGTAGGGCTCCCACGCAAAGTCAGGTTCTCCGCAGATGTACCGGCATAGACATGGTATCCGGTAGCCCCGTTTACCGTATTCCATGCAATTGTTATGGTGGTTTCTGTATGGGTTATGGATGCCACGCCTGTCGGTATTTTCGGCTTAACAACTTGATCTGTGGTAACGGTAATTGCGGCGGATTTCTTCCCTTCCCCGAAATTAGTTTCCGTTGATACGGCAATATAATAAGTGGTATCAGGGTTTAACCCATCCAGAAGATAAGACGTAACGGTAGAGTTTCCCCGTAAGGTTAGGCCATCTACAGAAGTGCCAACATATATGTGATATTTAACAGCCCCGCTTACTTTATTCCATACAATGGCTATAGTATTTTCGGTTTTGGTTTCAGAAGCCAAACCTTTTGGCGCTGCCGGCAGTGATGGCTTTTGGGTTGGATTTTCACAGCCCCCCAAGGCCAACCCAAATGCAAGTACAAGGGTCAGTACTGTAAAATTGTTATTCTTTTTCATCTTAATTCCTCCTTAAAAAAAGAAAACTTGTTTTCGGGCTGCCTGTATCATGTGTGTCAAGTTCCCATTATGGCTTCTATTATGGTATCTATATTACCATTTGTCAAGGAGGTAATTTAAAAAACAAACAAAAACAGGATAAAATCATGAAAAACTGGCTTTACAGGTTACGAAATCTTTGTTTTTGGGCACTTTCCGGTCAAAACGTTAACTTTGGCTATACCAAACCAGTTTCCGTTTTGATGCCTACAATACCCTGATTTTGATGCCCTTTTATACTAAAAATATGCCGAGAGCAAGAAAAAAAATGCAACCATTGCCGGAAAAGCGTCTTACCGCAATCGGAAAAAACCTGCAATCGATTAGAAAACGGCGGGGGCTGACCCAGAAAGAACTGGCGGAAAAAATCGGTATGACCCGTGAGGCCATAGCCGCCTATGAAGCAGGCAGATCCCACCTTATGGATACCACCCTGCTGGACATGACTGTCGTTTTACGGGTTTCCGTTAACGAAATTTTAGGGCTTGAACACCAAACCGCTGAAATTCCCATAACCAGCAGGCGTTGGGCAAAACGGATGGCGATTATCGAAAGCCTGCCCGAATCGGTGAAAAAACACATACTACGCACTCTGGATGATGTGATAAAAGCCAACACCCGGTTATCGATCTTTGAAGATGGGTAGTAATCCATAATAGCTAAAAATTTTCTCTGAATTCTTCCGCGTCACGCTCGGTTTGCTAAAGCAATCTGGCACTTTCATTTTTGGGCAACTTGTACACCGTATTTTACGCGATGCCGAATACAACTAACAGAAATCCGGGAACATATACCACGACAGCGCCGGTGAACAGCAGTTCAGTGTGGACGAAACAGTAGGAGATGAAGAATTTTTACCACGGAGTTTTTGATACGAAAGTCATTTTCTTCTTCATGAGAACTCCGTGACCTCCGTGGTAAATTTCCCCCGCGGCGCTATCCCTGCTCTCTTATAACGTTCCGTTTGATTTTGCCGCTTATCGTTTTGGGAAGCTCCGGCACAAATTCCACTATGCGGGGGTATTTGTAGGCGGCGGTGACACGCTTGACGTGGTTTTGCAGTTCGTGGATTAGTTCCTCCGAGGGAGAAAAGCCCCGCGCCAGCACAATGCTGGCCTTGACCACCTGGCCCCGCATGGGATCGGGTGCGGCGGTTACGGCGCATTCCAGTACGGCAGGATGTTCCATCAGGGCGCTTTCAACTTCAAAGGGGCCGATGCGGTAGCCGGAACATTTGATGACATCGTCGTTCCTGCCCACAAACCACAGGTAGCCGTCACCGTCTCGCCATGCCATGTCGCCGGTTTGGTAGGTTCCCCCCTGCCAGCAGGATATGGTAAGTTCCCTGTCTTTCCAGTAGCCGCGGAACAGACCGGGGAATTCCGACAAACCGATTGCCGGAACGCCCGCGGCAGGTGCCGCATTTTCAGCAGGCGCAGTCTCGTACATATTTTTTCCCGCCTGGGTAATGCTCATATTTCCGGCAATACCGTCATCGCAGGGGCCGCCATTTTCATCCAACAGACTGATGCCGAATAAGGGAGCGGGCTTGCCCATTGAGCCGGGCCTTACCGGCAGCCATTTGAATACCGCCGCCATTACCGAAGTTTCCGACTGGCCAAAACCTTCGCGAATCTCAAGGCCGGTTTTTTCCTGTAGTTTATGATACACTTCGGGGCTTAAGGGCTCACCGGCTACGGCAGTATGGCGGATAAAACTGAAATCGTAAGTGGAAAGGTCTTCTTTAATGAGGTAACGGAAGATTGTCGCCGGGGCGCAAAAAGTCGCGGGCCGCAGCCGTTGAATGGCGTCTAACATTCCCTGAGGGGTAAATTTTTCCGTGTCGTATACGCCGACAGCCGCGCCGCAAATCCACTGACCGTAAATTTTTCCCCAGGCAAATTTTGCCCAGCCGGAATCGGTCTGGGTCAGGTGAACCGTATTATCTTCAACGCAGTGCCAGTATTTGGCGGTGACAATATGCCCCAAAGGAAGGCTGTAATTATGCAGTACCATTTTGGGCATTCCGGTTGTGCCGGAAGAAAAATAAATCAGCATGGGGTCTTCGGCTTTGCCCGGTATGCGCTGAAAATTTTCGCTTGCCTTTTCAATTTCGCAGGATAAATTTATATAAGACGAGGCGTCCTCAGACGAAGCGTCTTCCGGTTTTATTTCACCCACAATAGCGACATGCTGAAGTTTGCCGCATTGGGGCCGTACGGCGGCAATATCCGCCAGCAGGCCGGGATTGTTAACCGTAATGAGCAGTTTTACTTCGGCAATGTTACAGCGGTATTCCAGGTCTTTTGCCGTAAGCTGATAGGTTCCGGGTATGCAAACCGCCCCCATTTTCATCAGCGCGCACATCATTACCCATACTTCGGGCCTTTGTTTGAGTATCAGCATGACCACGTCGCCCTTGCGTATACCCAGCGCGGTCAGGGCGTTTGCCGCCCTGTCGGACAGCCGTTTGATGTCGGTAAAAGTAAAGGAGCGCATTTCCCCGGAATCATCGGTCCACAACAGGGCGCGTTTTTCCGGCATAAGCCGCGCCCATTCGTCAACCACATCATAGGCAAAGTTAAAATTGTCCGGCACATTGCAGCGGTAGTTGGCGTAAAAATCCTCATAGCTGTCAAATTCAATCCGGGGACAGTAGCGTGCAAGTATTTCGTTCATGATTGTTCCTGTAATTATTCCTGTATAATGGTGATAAATTGAGCGCTGCCGTTCACCGCGCTCTGGCTATGGGGCAGGGATGCGTCAAAGTAAACCGAGTCCCCTGCCTCAAGGACATACTCGGCCCGGCCTACCGTCACTTTTACCCGGCCTTCTACCACATAGTTAAATTCCTGTCCGGAATGTGACACCTGCGCCGCCGGAGGCCGGGACGAATCCAGCAGCACCAGCAGCGGCTCCATTGTCCTGCCCCTGAAGTTATACGCAAGGCTGGAAAATTCATAGCCGGGATAACGCTCAACCCGGACGCCTTTCCCCTTGCGGCACACAGCGGCGCTGTCCATGCGGGGGTCTTCCCCGGTCATCAGCACCGTTACATCCGTACCAAGCCTGACGGCTATGTTATACAATACGCTGATGGGAATGTCCTGTTCGCCGCTTTCGTATTTTTCATAAGTCTCAAGGGGAACGTGAATATCGGCGGCCATATCCATCGCGCTGATTTCCATCACTTCCCTCAATTCCTTGATTCTGCCGGGAATCTGCGCCGGGTTTTCGTCCATGCCTGTATCTCCTTGTAATTACTATAAAAAAAATTACCGAAACAGGCAAGGCGGACTATTCCCTATTACAAAAATATTCAATTTTTGTGCGCCGGGACTAATGCATTTTTCATATTTGCGCCTTATATAAAGTACATAGATAGCATTGAGCAGCTTGTTTTGAAAGTTTTTCAGGCTGCACAGTGTCTATGACCGGCTGCTGTATGCGGCCGGATCATGTCATAAGGAGATGTTATATGAACAATCTCAACAGCATTCTCATTGAAGGAAACATGGTCAGAGACCCGCTGTTACGCAGCACCCCCAAAGGAACGGCGATCTGTACTTTCAGCCTGGCTTCCAACCGTTTCTTCAAGCAGGATTCCGGGTTTGAAAAAGAGGTTTCCTTCTTTGAGGTTGAAACCTGGGCGAAATTGGCGGAGGCCTGCAACAACCTGGGGAAAAAGGGGCGCGGGGTACGAGTGGTTGGCCGCCTGAAACAGGACAGATGGACCGGCAATGACGGCAAACAACATTCAAAAATCGCTATTGTTGCGGAGCATGTTGAATTCCGTCCTGAATTCAAGAAGGAGGCCAGCAACGGAAAACCGGTTCCCGCCGCCGAAGAGCTTGCGGCGGCAGCGCAGGAGTATCCTGATGATTCCCCGGTTGCGGAAGGAGACGGCGCTCCGGTGATGACCGAAGTTCTTGAAGCGGTAACATTTTAAAACAACCACGGAGTTTCACAGAGTATAACAAGATTGCCTTATTCCTCTGGGTAACTCCGTGCAACTCCGTGGTAAAAACTTTCGGGTTAACTTAATCAACAACCCCGCCCTGAAGGGACGGGATATGTTGTTTTGGTAAGGTATTTGTCTCGGGGTCCATACCCTTTTTAAGCGCCCTAAAGCTCCCCCGCGAGAGCAGGTTCTTGGGTATGGACCCCTCGCAAACAATCAGCGGTTTTCTGATTCCGGTTTTTCTGCGAAGTTTCCTCCGCATGGAAAAAACCATTTTTCCAGTTAAAGCGGCTTATGCGGGGCAGCGGCGTACCGTTATCCACTGCCCGCATAAGGTCTTTGTAATTCGTTTTTTTCAGGGGCGGGCCGCTTAATTCAATGATAAAGCGCCGAAAGCCCGCTTCTTTAAGAAAAGGAATCTTATCGGTAACGGAAAA
>JAIRRB010000067.1 GCA_031256195.1 Treponema sp. | reverse complement strand
CAAAAAATCAAAGTTACCGCGAGTTAAAAATGAAACTGGTCCAGTTTGCCAAAGAATACAATGTTTTGTATGTTTCCTACCTGCGGGAATACGATAAAGACAATTTCCAGTACATTGTTGACAATGACTTTGATCCTGCAACCATAGTAGGTCCGGGTGATATTTTGCCGATTCAGGATATTGCCAGATCCGCCCTTGCCGGAAATGTGACGGCGACAGACCTGGGAACCCATAACCCTTCCTGGGACGGACTTATTGCGGGTTTTGCTCCGGTGTATGACAAAGACGGTAATTTTTATTGTGTAGCGGACGTGGATATAAGCGACAAAGTTATTTTTGATCAGCGCAGGTACTCGCGGACAATGATGATACTCCAGATACTTGCCCTTTCAATTTCTGTAGTCTTTGGCATTCTTAATATGCTGCTGTACCGCGGCAAGGCGCGGCAAATCGAAGATGCCCATGTTAAACTTCAGTATTTCAACAATAATATGCGTCAGGCTTTTTCTACTTATCTGTCAGAAGATGTGGTAGAGGAAATAATATCCGATCCTGCCCGGCTGCAGCTTGGCGGGGTAAACCGGTATATGACCGCTTTATTCTCCGACATCAAGGGCTTTACCGGTATAGCGGAAAAGCTTACGCCGGAACATTTGGTTGATCTTTTGAATCATTACCTTTCCACCATGAGCGATATTCTTCTGGAACAAAAGGGGACGATTGACAAATATCAGGGGGATGCGATTATCTCCTTTTTTGGCGCGCCGATAGAGCTTGATGATCACGCCTTGCGGGCCTGTACCGCGGGAATAATCATGAAACGGATGGAGAAGGATATAAACAAGTATATTATGGAAGAGGGAATAAGTCCTTCGCCGCTGTTGACCCGTATCGGTATAAATACCGGTGAAATGGTAGTGGGGAACATGGGAACGCAAAAAAAGATGAACTATACCATCATCAGTAACGCGGTAAATCTGGCTTCCCGGCTTGAAGGGGTAAACAAACAATACGGAACCTGGATTCTCGCCTCGGATTCCACAATACAGGAAGCCAAGGGCAAACTGCTGACCCGGCGGCTTGACCGGGTTAAGGTTGTCGGAATAAACGAGGCGGTACAAATCCACGAAGTACTGGAACTAAAAGCTGACGCCACAGACGCCCTGTTTGAACAGATTTATCTTTTTCACAAGGCGCTGGACCTTTTTGAGGCTCGCAACTGGAAAGACGCGGAAAATGCGTTTACCCAGGTTCTCAAGACGTTCCCCAACGATAAGCCTTCCCTTCTGTACTTGAAACGCTGCCGCCAGTACCAGGAATATCCGCCGGCAGCTAACTGGGACGGGAGTTTCAGCATTACAGAGAAGTAGAAATATCTCTCGCGCTGCCTTGCGGACGAGTCCACTATGATGACAGCGGATTTTACCAACAGATTAAATCTGGCAGGGGGCGGCGTTGCGGGCTCGCCCTAAAGGGCGGCAAAACATTTGGCCGCCGCGCGCTCGGTTGGATGAATCCAACCGGTATTTTTTGTAAGCGGTGGATTTTACTGTGCGCGGTAACCAGCCGCATCTACCCGTCAACGCCCCTTGTCGGCCTGTTACTTTATTTCAAGATGAAACATTTATTGGGCCTACGCCATGTTACCTTTATTCATCTATCCGTTCACCGGTTCACGGTCATTTTCTGGGCGGGGGCGCTGTTATTCGGTTACCATTCCCGTGGGACAAAATCATCCGGTATGTCCATCTTTACCGTGTCGCCTGACTGTTCCAGTACATAGAATCCCGCTTCAATGGCTTCCTGTTTTTCCGCACTGCCGAATATCGCCCCCGCTATTGCTCCCTGTATTATGCGCGTATCATGGTGTTTGTTCCGGTATTGCCGCAGTATCTCCAGCCGTTTAATGTGGTGTTCAATATCTTTTGAGCGGGTCTTTGCCTTTACTTCCACCGCCATAATATATTTTTCGTTTTCCAGCAAAATATCCACTTCGGCAATGACCTTTCCGTTCACTCCGTCACGGATTACATAACCGCCGGGGGCAACGGCGTCAAAATGGTAACCCAGTTCGTTAAAGCGTTTATGAATATTGGGAGCGACCAGATATTCGGCCAGTTCGCCAAAGCGGTTACCTAAATCGCCGATAATCCGGTTGGTTTTCCTAAATCTCCGGTCAATCTCCTGAGACCTCCGTTCGCTTTCCCCCCGCATTTTTTCCCATATTTCCTGAGATTTCCGCTCGTTTTCCCGTTTTTCTTCCTGCCATTTCCGTTCATTTTCCTGGAACATCGCCCACACTTTTTCAAAAGTGAGGCCCTCGCCGGTTGGGGGCGGTCTGTCGCTTAGTGCTGCTTCCATAGTCTACTCCTGTTTGTATTAGGGTGTGTTCACACTAAATAAAAGTGATATAGTAAAAGCAAATGAAACTAAACGATAAACAATACAAACGCATAGCGGGCTTGTTGCCCAAGCAAAGAGGGAATGTGAAAATTGACAACCGGGACATGCTCAATGCT
>JAIRRB010000053.1 GCA_031256195.1 Treponema sp. | reverse complement strand
ATGCAAAATGCCGCTTTTCTCCCTATATAGTGTGAGCATGAAAAATATGCTACAATAACAACGCAGACAGGAGAGAAGATTATGGCAGTAACGGCGTATAAAGAGCCTCCTACCGGAGAGGGCCTCACTTTTGAAAAAGTGTGGGCAATGTTTCAGGAAGTCGCCGAACGGCAAAAGGAAACCGAACGGCTGTTTAAGGAGGACGCTGAGCAGCGGCAAAAAGAGGCTGAACAACGGCAGAAAGAACACGAGCAGAAGTTAAAAGAAAACGCTGAGCGGTGGCAAAAAGAGGCCGAGCAGCGGCAAAAAGAGCACGAGCAGAAGTTAAAAGAAAACAACGAGCGGTGGCAAAAAGAACGCGACCAACGGCAAGAAGAGCACGAGCAGAAGTTAAAAGAAAACGACGAGCGGTGGCAGAAAGATCACGAGCAACGGCAGAAAGAACACGAGCAGTGGTATAAGGAAACTAACCGGATTGTAAAGAGAAACAGCAAACAAATGGGCGATCTGCACCGCCGTTTTGGGCAGTTGGCCGAACATCTGGTCGCACCGGGAATCGTCAAACGTTTCAACGAACTGGGTTACCATTTTAGTGAAGTAGCGCCCGGCGGACACAGGATATATGACGAGCAGGGGAAAATCAAAGCGGAAGTGGACATACTTCTGATAAACGGGGAGTGTATTGTCGGCGTGGAAGTGAAGGCAAGGCCGGCAGTGAAGGATGTGGAACACCATATCCGGCGTTTGGAGATATTGCGAGAACACCGGAATAAAATACAGGACAGGCGGAAAATTCAGGGGGCGGTAGCCGGAGCGATATACGATGACGGGGTAAAAGAAGCGGTGCGCGAAGCGGGGCTTTTTGTGATAGAACAATCCGGCGACACGATGAAGATAGATATGCCGGATGATTTTGTCCCGCGGGAATGGTGAAAAATCCGGCCTTCCCCCTGCGGAGGCGTTGCCGTTCCTGTCCGAATGTGCTATGATACATTAAGAGGTAGACGGTGATTTTCCGTGGAGATTTTTATTCTGAAGTTCTGCATACAACCACCAATATACAGATACTGATTCCCAATTGCGGCGCCGAGTCATTCCGGGTAGTATATTTGCTTCATGGGCTTCACGGCAATCAGGGAACCTGGCTTGACTATACCATGCTTCCGGTTTTTGCCAAAAAATACAATGCGGTTTTTGTGATGCCCGAAGCGGGCCGGAGCTTTTATGCCAATCAACAATACGGCCGTAAATATTTTGATTATATCAGCGATGAACTGCCCCAAATATGCCGCAAGGTTTTTAATATTTCCCGCAAGCGGGAAGATACCGCGGTTATGGGATGTTCAATGGGCGGTTATGGCGCGCTCTGGTTTGCCCTTTCAAAACCGGAAGCATACAGCTTTTGCGGAACCATTGCTCCGGCCTGCCTTAACACGCGGTATATACTGGACGGGCTGCGCGCAGACCCCAATCCCTATCTTAAAACCGGCCCGGAAGCGGTAGAAATATATACCGATTTACGTTCCATTTACGGCGAAGGCCTGGAATACCGTCCGGATCATGATGTCCGGGAAGTGGTCAAAAACTTTCCCGCCGCCATGCCCAAACCCGTCATATATATGACCTGCGGTACGGAAGACGATCTACGGAAAGAAAACCTGGTTTTTAAGGATGAAATGAACAATACCGATTTTGATTTTACCTACGAAGAATGGGCCGGCGGCCATGACTGGTATTTCTTTGGTGAAGCGTTGAAAAAAACTCTTGAATTCTGGTTTCAATAAATGGATTTTATGCTAGTATAGAATCATGGGCGACAGCTTTAACGAACAAAAGAAAGATAAAAATAAAAGCGGCGGGCCGCAGTTTCCCTTTGGCGGCCCCAAATTGCCCGATCTCAAGCCCTTTGGCGGGTGGAAGTCTTCCATCATTTACATTGTGGTACTCATTATCGGTATGAGCCTGTTTAATTTTGTTTTTCTCAGCAAGGTAAATCCTACGATTGATTATTCCGAATTTAAGTCCAGAATCGCAAGCGGCGAAATAAAGCGGATTGAATTGACCGACGCTTACTTTACCGGATATACAACGCTTATTCCCCGCCGGGAAACAGGCCGGACTTCGCTCCGCAGTCCCTATATGCCGCCTGTGGAACCGGTATACCGCACGGTTCCCATTAATGACCCGGAATTTATTAAATTAATGGATGAAAAAGGGGTGTCCTATTATGCGGTTTCCCGTGAGGGGAGCGCAATTCTCAACCTTATTTTTAGCTGGGTGCTGCCCATCGCGTTTTTCCTGCTTATCTGGCGTTTCCTCATGAAGCGGCTCGGCACTATGGGCGGCAATGTACTGTCCGTTGGGCAAAATCGCGCGGTGATTGTGGCCGAGGGCGATGTTGCCACCCGGTTCAACGATGTCGCCGGTGTGGATGAGGCAAAGGAAGAATTGGTGGAAGTGGTGGATTTTTTGAAAAGTCCCCGCAAGTACACCGATATTGGCGGCAAGATACCCAAGGGCGTACTGTTGGTGGGGCCGCCGGGAACGGGCAAAACCCTGCTGGCCCGCGCGGTGGCTGGAGAGGCGGGCGTTTCCTTCTTCCGCATGAGCGGGGCGGATTTTGTGGAGATGTTTGTCGGTGTCGGCGCGGCCCGTGTGCGGGATTTGTTCAAACAGGCGCGGGACAAGGCGCCCTGCATCATCTTTATTGATGAGTTAGACGCAATCGGCAAGAGCCGCATCAACAATATTGCCGGGGGCAACGATGAGCGTGAGCAGACACTGAACCAGCTTTTGGTTGAAATGGATGGTTTTGACGCCACCAGCGGCCTTATCATTCTGGCGGCGACCAATAGGCCCGATGTGCTGGACCCGGCCCTGCTCCGCCCCGGCCGCTTTGACCGGCAGGTGCTGGTTGACCGGCCCGACCTGAAAGGCCGCGAGGCGATTCTGAACATTCACTCAAGGCCGGTAAAACTTGACCCTTCGGTGGATTTATCGGCGGTTGCCCGCAGCACTTCCGGTTTTGCCGGGGCGGACCTTGCCAATATTGTCAATGAAGCGGCGCTGCTTGCCGTTCGTGCGGGCAGAACATTGGTTGCGCAGCAGGATTTTTCGGAAGCCATTGAGAAAACCGTTGCTGGTTTGCAGAAAAAAACGCGGGTACTCAAGCCCGAAGAAAAAAGACTCACTGCCTACCATGAAGCGGGACATGCCCTGATGGCGGCCTTTACGCCCAATGCCGACCCTGTTCAAAAAATTTCGATTATTCCCCGCGGTTTTGCCTTGGGTTATACCCTGCAGCTTCCCCTGGAAGACCGTTATACCGTTACCAAATCGGACCTTTTGGGAAGGATAGACATTCTGCTGGGGGGCCGCATTGCCGAGGAAATGATTTCCGGCGAG
>JAIRRB010000049.1 GCA_031256195.1 Treponema sp. | reverse complement strand
CTGGATATGGCATCCTCCGGCCTCAAACTGCCCAACGGCAGAATGCAGGGCGAGGCGCTGATTGCCTCTGAATACATCAGGCTGATCCGGCCCGCCATTTTGAATTTACAGGTTGATTCATCTTCGACTGTTGGGGACCTGGTTAAACGCGGGGAATGGAGTTCCCTTGATGTGGAAAATCTTGCCCTGCAGGTTCGCACCGTACCGCCCGCACTGTCGCCGGATTTGAGCAATCTTCTGGCATTTTACACTTTGGGCATTAATGATATTAGCGCCGCCTTTATCCGCCATGAGCGTCCCTCTGAAATTCCGGTGACACTGATGCCTGTTTCCGCCCCGGCCTATACGGGGATTATTATTATTGCCGCTGAAAATTTGCCGGTTTATGGCACAAAAAGCGCCGCCCTGCTGCGGCCCTGCCTGTTTCCCAAAATATGGAATATGGAAATGAAGCTGATTTTTGAGCGGAATATGCTCAATCCCCGTGCCGGCATTATGGTTCATTATTTTTCGATGCGGGATATTTTTGCCGGAGGACCATCGGGGCTTTCCCGTGAAATTACCGCCGTTGTAGGCAGCCGCCCCCTGCGGATTTTCGCCAGCGGCGTATTCGGTATGCAGCCCACCGACCCCATTATCAACAGGGAAGACGCTTTGCAGATAATCTCCAACGAGGAAAACCGCAGCCTGCTTCGCGAAGGCCGTGTCGCTATTATCATTGACGATACATTGCTGGCAAGTCCGCTGTCCCGCGAAAACAAAAACTGAAAGTCATTCAGATGCGTTTTTTAATGCTTCTCCCATGCGCCGGATATTGGCAAGCCAGTCCGGTGCTAAAGGATCAAGGCTGATGGTGACCGCACCAACGGCATCCGCGATGGTTTGAGCGGCGCTGACGGGAAACTGGGCCTGCACAAAAATTGCCGCCGGCTGTTCCTCTTGTGCCAGAGCAATCAGGCGGCCCAACGCACGGGGGCCGGGTGATTTGCCGCCGGTTTCGACCGCCTGCTGGCTGATGCCAAATTCATCCAAGAAATAGCCGAAGCTGGGGTGATATACAAAGACATTTTTTCCTTTAAGCGGGGCAAGTTCACAGCGCAGGGCGGCAAATTCAGCGTCAATGTCCTGTAGCAGGCTAATACAATTTTCCGTGTATTGTTCCGCCCCTGCCGGATCAAGAACGGAAAGCGTGTCCCTGATATGTGCGGCAAGTATCTTTGCCGGTTCCCGTCCAAGCCAGGTATGGCGGTCGATTTCCAATGAAGAAAATTCATGCTCATCATCATGATTGTGTTCTTCCAGCGTTCTTAAAGTTATCCCCGCGGCACCGTCAATAATGGGCAGGGCAGGGAACAATTTTTCAATTTTGGGACGAAGGCTTATTTCAAATTCCGTGCCGGACAAAATCCATGCGCCGGCCTGCGCAAGGCCGCTTATCTGTTTGGGCCGTGGTTCATAGTTATGGGGATTCTGCCCCGGCCCCGCCAAAACCAGCGTTTGCACCCGCTCCCCGCCGATGCGGGAAACAAACCATTCCTGCGGCAGAATGCTCACGGCGATTAACGGCTTTATGTTTGATTGTTCGTTATGCGTAATATTACTGCGCCGCGGACAGCCGGAAAAGACAGACAAAAAACATAAAGTGAATATTAATACAATTTTATGCACCATTTGTTTTTGTCACATCCGCCTAAACATCTTTGGGCCGCGTATCCTGCACCCGCACCGCCTTGCCTTCCGAAACCGGCATACTGCCGCTTTCATGGAGTTCCACCCGCGGGCTGATGGAAATCGAAGCCTGTAATGTTTCCCTTATCCGTTCCTTGAGGGCATTGAGGGGCCGCGCGTCATCCATAAAAATATTCGGGCCTACTTCAGTTTTAACCGTCAGGCGGTCAAGAGCGCCTTCTTTTTCAACAACGATGAGGTAATTGTTGCCTACCTCTTTCATGCCCATAATCACTTCCTCAATCTGGCTGGGAAAAACATTCACGCCGTTGATAATCAGCATATCATCACTGCGTCCGGTAATGCGCCGCAGGCGGCGGTGCGTCCTGCCGCAGGGACACGGTTCAGTGAAAAAGCCGGTAAGGTCGCGGGTACGGTAACGTAAAATAGGAGTAGCCTCGCGGCAGAGAATGGTCAGTACCAGTTCGCCAACTTCGCCGTCCTTGACCGGCTCAAAGGTTTTGGGATCAATAATCTCGGCAATATAACCGTCTTCCCAAATGTGCATTCCGTTTTTACATTGACATTCAAAAGCTACGCCGGGGCCGTTCATTTCCGAAAGGCCGTAAGAATTGAATACATCAATGTTCAATAAAGATTCTATGCGCCGCCGCGTATCTTCGGAATACGGTTCCGCTCCGGCGAAGGCACGTTTAAGGGAGAGGTTTTCCCGCCGTACCCCGGCTTCCTTCATTTTGGATTCAATATGCAGAAGGAAACTGGGGGTGGCATGAACTACCGTAGTACCGAAGTCCTGCATCAGTTTGAACTGACGGGCAGTGTTGCCCGAACCAGCCGGAATTACCATCATCCCCACTTCTTCGCCGCCCTGATGCAGGCCCAGGCCGCCGGTAAACAAACCATAGCCGATCATATTTTGAAACACATCGTTTTTGGTACAACCGCTCCCGAAAATGCAGCGGGCCATATACGTCGACCAGCGTTTGATGTCATCGCGACTGAAATAAATGGTAGTAGGAATGCCGGTGGTCCCGCTTGATGCGTGCAGCCTGACCACTTCCTCTTTTGGTATGCTTAAAAATCCGTAAGGAAAACCTTCCCGTAAATCGCTCTTGGTGGTAAAGGGAATTCGCCTTAAATCGTCCACAGTTTTTATATCATCCGGGTTTCTGATGCCCGCCGCCTCAAGCCGGCTTTGGTAAAAAGAGGTGCGCAGGGCAAAACCTATTTCCTCTTTGAGCTTGTGCAGTTGCAGCGCTTCAAGTTCAGACCGGGGCATTTTTTCTATCTGCGGCTGCCAGTACTGAAAATTCATGCCCTGTTCTCGTCAGGAAGAATTGCCGCAGCCTGTCTTCCCAGCCTGAATGCGGCGGTATTGGCGGCGGCTATTGCCGGCTCTTTCAGGGCAAACAGGGCGGCAATGGTATTTTCCAGAGCCTCCGCCTTGAGCGGCAGAAAAGGAGAGGCCGCCCCCACCATGACAGTATTCACCGCGCGGGCAAGACCCGCCTCTTTTGCCAGCGCCGATGCCTCGATGATTCGCCACAGCGGGAAACCCTTAATGGCCGCGATAAGCCCCGCCATTTCGGGATAATTACCGATATTGACCAGCGGTTCCGCGGCGCACACCAATGCGCCCGCAGGGGCAAGCCATGCCGCATAACGAAGGCTTTCCAAAGGTTCCATCGAAATAATAATATCCGCCCCGCCGCGGGGAACAAGGTCAGAGGCAATCACCCCATCGGAAATACGCAAATGGGCCAGAACCGCCCCGCCCCGCTGCGCCATACCATGCACTTCGGACTGACGTACCGCAAACCCTTCGCTTACCGCCGCCTGGGCAATAATGGCGGCAACAGACAGCACTCCCTGCCCGCCAACCCCGGCAAGAATCACATCACATTTCATACCAGCCTATTTTCCTTTTTTGTTATTGAATTTACTTGATTTTAAGATTTTCCTGGAGGTGAGGGGAATTGAACCCCTGACCTCTTGAATGCCATTCAAACGCTCTAGCCAACTGAGCTACACCCCCGGAAATGCGTTCAATATATTTAATTTATGAAATTGTGTCAAGTATCAAAATAAATTATCGCTATTTACCGGTATAAACTTCGCTATAAGTGGATACCGGCGTAACAGGCTTCAAAGACCACAGTATTTCCGGTATTATGATACCCATGCGGTTTCGCTCCACACATTCATCAGAATCTCTGGTCTCATTTAAAGATGCGGTTCTTCACTGTCTGCCGCCGGATGGGGGGCTTTATGTCCCCGACAGGGCAATGGATATACGGCAGCTTTTTTTGTACATGGACGAAGAAACCGGTTTTTCTGATTTGGTGGCGGCGGTGGCGCCCAGCCTGCTGGAGGGCGGACTTAATCCCCTTTCCGCGTCCCGTGTTGCGGAAAGCGCTTTTAATTTTGAGCCGGAACTTATCCGCCTGGACGATGATTATTCACTGTTGAATCTGTGCAAAGGCCCCACGGGGCTTTACAAGGATTTTGGCATCGCTTTTCTTGCCGCCGTACTGGAGGAACTGCACAAAGATTCTCCGCCCCTGCTGGTACTTGCCGCCGCCCTTGCCGATACCGGGGTTTCAATGGCCCATGCCTTTGGCGGGCGAAAGGGAATGAGCGTTGTGCTGGTGTATCCGGCAGGGCGGACAACAGAGCCTCCGCCGGCCATACCATCCGCCGTTGTCTCCAATGGCGGCAACATTATTCCCATTCAGGTACAGGGAACTTTTGATGATTGCCAGCGTCTTGTTAACGAGACCATTAATGACCGTACATTTGCCGCCCGTTACCATATTACCGGCGCGAATACCGTTAATCCGGGGCGGCTTTTGCCTCAGGCTTTTTATTACCTGTATGCCTTTATTAAAATAAAGAAACAGCTTTCCGGCGGTCTTGCGTTCAGTGTTCCCTGCGGGAACTTTGGCAATTTTATCGCCGGTTTGTACGCATGGAAATTTGGTATGCCGGTAAACGGTTTTATCGCCGCCATGAACGCCAACAATGCCCTGGGGGATTTTATCAAAGGCGGGGCATTTATTCCCTGCCCCGTGATCAAGACCAACTCCCCCGCGCTCGATGTAAGTATTCCCCTGAATTTCAGCCGCCTGGAGTCATTTTACCGCGAAGCTCCGGCTGTTATGCGTAACATGGTATACCCCGCCTCTGTTGACGATGAACTTACCCTGCGGACTATGGAGCGTGTCTGGAAAAAATACCATCTGCACATTGATTCCAATACCGCCGTCGCCTTTGCCGCCGCCGAACAGACAGCCGCCGGACTGGACTGGAAGGGAAATGTGCATACCGTGGTTCTCGCAACCAGACATTACGCACGGGAAGCGGAACTAATCCGCACAGTAACCGGTGAAACCGTACCGGAAATGCAGCCCCTTCAACAAACGATAGAACCTGTTGCCGTTATTTCCCCGAACCTTGACGCCTTTCAGGGAATTATCTCCCGTTGTTTTCAATGAAGCATACGCAGCAGTTCCCATTCTCCGTCACTGCGTTGATCTTCCGGTATTTTTTCCAAAAGGTACTTAATCGAATCCCCGCCGATAATTCTCCCGCCCCGGACATACATCCAGTCGGTAATGGTATCGGTATCAAACATTACCTTGTCGCCTTTTTTCATGCCGCTTAAATGCCGGGGAGTTCCGGCGAG
>JAIRRB010000208.1 GCA_031256195.1 Treponema sp. | reverse complement strand
CCCCGCAGGGCGGTAGTTCTTATCAGTGACGGTGAAAATAATGCCGGGGCGGTTCACCCGGAAACCGCCGCCGCAATGCTCAAAGATGCCGGGATTTCGCTGTGGGTTATCGGCATTGGTTCCGGCGGGGAAGTTCACATTAATTATGTTGATCCATTTACCCGAATACGCCGTACCGGCCTGTTTGATTCCCGCTACGATGTGGAAGCCCTGCGGAATATCAGTTCCGCAGGCGGCGGGACATGGATTTCCGCAGCTTCGGCGGACGCTCTTGCTGCGGCCTTTGTCCGTCTTGACGATCAGGAAATGATTGTGCGCAGAGATGGTACGGTAACACGATACATCCCCTGTTATCTGCCTTTTATGGTTGCCGCTTTGAGCCTTATTGCCGCGGTATGTTTTGTCAGGCGTTTTTTTCTGGGGGCATGGCTATGAACGGAATTATTTCTTTTGATAACCCCTGGGCCCTGTTGGGCTATGCTGTTTTCATTCCCCTTGTCTTCTATAATTTATATGGAAAAAAAATTCAAAAAAATCTGCCGGAAAATCTACAGAAAAAATTATGGGCGTCGCGGTTTTTTTTCTGGCTTTTCTTTGCCGGTGTTATTGCCGCCCTCGCAGGTCCGCGCTGGGGATTTGAACAGGAAGTATCGCCCCTGTCCTCAGGTTTGCCGGGTGAGTACCGACGCTCATTGGATGTGGTAATCGCCCTGGATGTTTCCCGCAGCATGGAAATTCCCGATGGGCAGGGCGGCGCGGTTTCACGTCTGGAACGGGGTCTGGCAATTGTCAAAGAGTCCCTAGAGGCGGCACCGGGAATGCACCTGGGCGTAGCAGTCAGCCGGAACAGGGGCATTGTTGCCGTTCCCCTTACCTGGGATTCGGATGCGGTATTTGCCTTTTTGGATGCCGCCGGTTCATCCCTGACCGGCAAAGGAACAAATCTGGAATCGCTGCTCGATGCGGCTTCAAGCGCCTTTCAATCATCCCACCCATCAACAAAAATGATACTGCTGGTTTCAGACGGCGAGGCCCTGTCAGGGTCGCTTAAAGCGGCCCTCATCCGCTGCAAGCAGGAAAGTATTGCCGTTACTTCAATCGCCGTGGGCAGTGACGAAGGGATGATAATGCCTGACGGAGGTGAGATAATCAGCCGCAGGGATTCAGACGCAATGCGGATGGCAGCCGGACAGACAGGCGGTATCTATATTGACGGAAACCGCCCTGACGCCTCAGGGACGCTTGCCGGCCATTTACGTTCTTTAACTTCAGGACTGAAAACCAGGGGGAACAGAAATGAGCCAAAAACCCGCTGGTTCATATTCGCCATGCTGGCTATAATAGCCTTTGGAGCGTCAAAAGTCAGTCTATTGAAATATGGGGAGAAAAGGTGAGGAAAAAAACAGCCTCTTTTTGTTTATGGTGTATACTCTCGCTGCTTATATGCGGTTGTTCCCGTATGACCGGCAAACTGCTGATTATGGAAGCGAATTTTCAGAATGCACGGGGAATGTATACCAAGGCGATTTCTTCCTATATGAAAGCGCGCGCGTATGCGGAAGCCGCGCCTTATTCCGAGTTTGGCCTTGGTTCGGTTTATTTTGCCCTGGGCGAGGAAAAAGCGGCTCTGGATCGCTTTGCCGCGGCGGAAACCATGCTCGAATCGTTCAGCCCTGCCCTCAGCCGGGAACTTCGTTATCGTATCCATTACAATACCGGAGTTGTTTTATTCAGCGAGGGGGATTTTTCCGGCGCTATAGATTATTTCCGTAAAGCGCTTAAAGTAGACGGAGGAAAAAAAGAAGCAAAACGAAATCTGGAGTTAAGCATCCGGTCGCTTGCGCGGGAAGATACCGCAGGTGGCGGCAGAAGCGGTGGTGAAAGTGAAAACGAGAGCATGTCAGCTCTGTTTGAATATATCCGGCAAAAGGAATTCAACCAGTGGAAAAGCCGGGAATGGCAAAAAGAAGAAGATACCGATGAACTTGATTATTAACAAGCGAAGTGAGTGTCGTGGCCGAGCTTGCTCGGACATGACCGAACGAGCGCAGTTACCGAAGGGTTTAATACCCCGCCGGACTTTCAGTCCGAGCTTGCCGCAGAAAGCCGCCGTAGGCGGCGGGTGCAGGGCGTGTCAACTATTGTTGACGTCAACTACGGTTGACGAGCCCTGCGGTATGATACCCTTCATTAACGCACAAAACAAAATATTCGCAGCGCTGTTGTTAATGGCGGCGGCGCTTTTTTCAGAAACGGCGCTTTTTGCGCAAAATGAAACCGGGCCGCGAATGCTTGTCCGCAGTTCGCCGGAACGCCCCGTTGCCGGTTCAACATGGACGCTTACCCTGCTTATCGCTCACGATGAGCCAACTGAGGTAGACGTACTGGCGCCGCATTTCACCGGTTCTCTTTTGCTGGAACAGGTAGTCAAATCGCCGCGTTTTCTTAACCCCGCCACCGGACAGTTCTCTGTCAATAATCCTGTCAGTACAGAGGCTGAAAATACGGCATGGTTACCGGCTTTTGAACGCTGGACGGCAATGGAGTACCGTTTTGTATTAAACAATCCCGGAACCATCAGTTTTGACGCTTTTACTGTTATCACCCCCCGCGGGCAGACAAAAACCGACCCCTTTGATTTGAACGTACAATGGCCGCAGAATATGGCTGAAACGCGCAGTTACCGGCTTGCGTGGGAAGGGATACCGTCAAGCCTTAAAATCGGGGACAACGCTGTTTTTGCTCTGCGTATCAATGGCTGGGATTCTGCCAACTCATCGCCGGAAACAAGGCTGTTTTTGCCGCCCGTACCGCCGGGGTATATTCTCGAATCCCTCCCGCTCAGGCCTGAAGAAAAATCAGCGGGTATTGCCATCAGGATGCGCCTCATCCCGCTGGAGGTAAGCGCTTTTGTTCTTGAAAGGCGCCGGTTTTCACACGGCGGGAATGATTTTGAAATACCCGCCCTGCGGATACCGGTAACCGCGGCGGCAAAAGGGGCGGCGGACAATGTTCAGGCGCGGGAAGAACAGGCGGTGGAAAACAGTCCCGCCCTGCCATTCCCTTCTTTTGAGGCGGCAAAAAAAGACAATCCCGGCCTTTACCACAAACATCAGGCCGAATGTGAAACCATTTATCATACGGTAAAAGACTTATGGGAAAGCGGCTGCCGGGCCGATGCTCTGGCGGCGCTCAGGCATAATGAGCGGGACCATCCGGCAGGGGCGCTTTTTGCTGTCCTCCGGCGCGGGGCGGAACAGACCCTCGGCTTTACCGATACCCATGATGAAAAGCGGCGGTTCTTTTTGGGATTGAAAAATCCGCTGCCTTTTTTCAGGGATAAATCCCGTTCCGCCGTACTGCGGGAAACGGCTGTCCGCCGAATCCCCGATACCGCCGGAGAGGAAATTGCCCGTTTCAGGGAAGGACAGCCGGTTCTGCTGGATAAGGAAACATACCCATCGGGGCAGAAACAACGTGAAATCTGGCTGAGGGTAATTGCCCATGACGACAAAGAGACTTCCGGCTGGGTACCGGAAGAAAATATTATTATTTATTAACGAGGAGTTATCATGAATTTCGGGGATATTTTAGACAAATGGGAAAAGCAGCGTCCTTCCGATGACAGTTCTTCCGACGGGGAACTTCAGGCTAAAGATACGGAAGAAAGGGGTAAACCGTCCGGCGCGCAGGAAAAACGCCGCCGCCTGCGGAACAAAAAACCCGATGCGGAACTGGACATACACGGCCAAACCCGTGATGAGGCATGGCTGACCCTGGAAACATTTTTTAACAATGCAAAGGAGAAGGAACTTGAAAAGGTTCTCATTATCCACGGCAAGGGGAATCATTCGGCGGATGAGCCGGTATTAAAACGCGTCGTTATGGACTTTATTGAACGCTGTCCCTTTGCGGGGGAAAGCGGCAAGGGAAAAGCCTCCGCAGGCGGGGAAGGCGCGACGTGGGTATTGTTAAAAGAATCGAAGGAAGAAATTGCTTAAGCGCACACGGCAGCGAAAATGCTGATAGCATTCCGCTGGCAGCAAAAATGCCGGCAACGTTTTCGCCGCAAGCGCCGCTAACGCTCGCGGTAAATGATTCTGCCGCGGCTTAAATCGTAGGGGGAAAGGGCGATCCGGACCCGGTCGCCGGGAACAATGCGAATATAGTGCTTGCGCATTCTGCCGGAAAGATGAGCCAATATTAAATGCCCGTTTTGGTTGTCCAGTTCTACCCTGAACATGGTATTGGGAAGGGCCTCACGGACAATCCCCTCTACCTCTATCGCTTCTTCTTTTGCCACAGATACTCCTTGGTCTATGGTATTAATTTGCGTTGATTCTGTCAAATGCTCATTTTATACCGGGAGCGTGTTTTTTACCCCCCGCTCTCACGGTTCCCTCTTTTTCTTCCCCCCTTTTTCCCTCTCTCCGCATTCCTCCGTGCCCTCCGTGGTAAATTTCTTCCCCACCCCCCCGCCCCCCGCAACCTATGAATTTTACCAAAATCTTTGATTTTTCTTAAAAAATTACATAATATTTATACATGATACCAGTAATTTTTACATTGTGTAAATCAGATAACAAGGTATAAATCATACATAAGGGATAAACCGTGCGTTGCACGTTCACCAGTTTTATGACAGCTAACGGTCGTAAACCGGTAGTTGTCAACGGTTGTGGGTTAAAGACTTACAGTCGGCGGCTGCCAGGGACAGTATTCCTATTATAAAAGGAAACACTGAATAGCTTAAAAGAAAATCATCCACTATTGTGCAACGTTTAAGGATTTTACGGTCTTTATAACTCCGTGTATTCCGTGGTGAATTTTTGGATTAAGTGAGCAGGGTTTCCCCTATTTTTGGAGGAAAGCTATGAAGAAAGGTATGTATGCAGTACTGGCGGCGCTGATAACGCTGTCCATGTTTGCCATGATGGGTTGTAGCGACGACCCGGGCAACAAGCCAACTACTTATACTGTTACGTTTAACAGTAATGGCGGCAGCTCAGTTGCTTCAATACCGGGAATAAAGTCCGGCGATAAAATAACCGCGCCGGCAGACCCCACAAAAGCCGGCAATACTTTTGGCGGCTGGTACAAGGAAGAGGCATTAACGACCGCGTGGAACTTTGCCACCGACACTGTTACCTCCAGCATTACCCTGTACGCCAAATGGACAGCGAATGTACCGGGCACTTATACGGTTACGTTTAACAGCAATGGCGGCACCCCGGTCACTGCAATACCAAACGTAACGTCCGGCACTACCATAACCAAGCCGGCAGACCCCACAAAAGACGACTTTGAATTTGGCGGCTGGTATAAGCAAGATACGTTAACGACCGCGTGGAACTTTACCACCGACACTGTTACCTCCAACATTACCCTGTACGCCAAATGGAATGAGAAATCAGACGTTACCTATTATGACGTTACCTTTAGCGTCGATGGCGGCTCCGCCGTTACCGCGCAAAGAGTAGCAAGCGGCGGCAAAGTGACCAAACCGGCAGACCCCACAAAAGCCGACAATACTTTTGTCGACTGGTACAAGGAAGCGGCATTTACGACCGTATGGAATTTTACCAGCGACACCGTGAGCGCCAATACCACCCTGTACGCTAAATGGGCGCCGACATCGACCGGCGGCGGCGGCCCCCATGACCCCGGCAGCTTTAAAGACAAAGTGGAATGGGTTGCTCTGGTTAATAGCGTCTTTGTACCGTATGTGTTTGAGCTTCCCGATGGTTATGCCTGGGAAGATTATATGGGAATAACCGCCGATTACAAAGTAGAAGCCTACTATATGAATAAACAGGTTCGCAATATTCGTTTATTGGGGAATTACAAAGAAAGCGATTTTGGCTATGTGGTAGGAGACGGCGCTGCGAATCTGGACAAAGAATACTTTATTGCTAGTTACAATAGCGGGAAAAACGCTCCGTATATCATCCATGAAGGGCCTTCTTATGTAGACATTGATAATAATGGTATTAAGGAGTTATTAACGGCTGACAGCGGCTCGATAGTGGCGGATTCATGGTTTACCCTTCAATACAATATTACCGGTAGTGCTACAACAGCCCATAGTGGTTTTTTACAAGAAAACAATCCGGGTGTTAAAGATAAAGGGCCGTTTATTTTCGCTCTGGGAATTAGCGGTAATGGAACACCAAACGGATTCGTTCAGCAGATTCGTAACGTAACGCTGGTAGGATATACCGGCGCTCCGAGTGTTATTGGATATCCGCTCTATATCAAAAGTACGGTGACCCAGGAAATGGTTCCGGCATTTACCGGTTATCCCAGTTCAAGCGGCGCTGACGGTGTTAACGAAATGTATCGCGGACTTACCAAGCCTGCCATAGATAACGGCGAACCTCCCGCTAAAGCGGCGACCACTGACCTGGTAATCCTCGATGTTGACGCTGGTGATACCGCGATCAGAAATGTAACGGCGTTCGCAACCGGGGATAGCTATAAAACAAGGGATGAACTCAAGATTGCGATAGACTTTGCCACCGATGATCCGGATTTCAATATCTCCTCGTATGCGAAATTCACGATAGAAGCCACATTCTATGAGACGGACGGAACGACAACAATACCTAGCGCAAACGGTTTGGCAATGGTTAAATTTGTTACCGACACAACACAGGACAATCCTTATGGCGCGACCCTGGTGAGTGTTTACAACCTTAATGCAGAGACAATAGATAAAGCCATACCTGACGCCGTTTTGATGAAAGCGTCAACCTGTACCGGTATCGTTATTGAGAACGATGTGTTTGGCCCTACTAAACCCGTAGCCTACATCGAAATAACGAAAATTATTTTCCACGCAGCGCAGTAGTAAGATTTAGGCTTATGTTCATGTACCCGGCGCTTCGAAAGAAGCGCCGGGTTTAACTTTAAGAGGAATCAGCCAAGGATAGGGAATGACGCCCTATCCTTCGTTGAATTCTTTTAAGCGCCCGTCGGGCGCGGAGAATAGTTGTTTCATTAAGGAGTAATTCATGGCAAACAAGAAATTATTTGTTACGGCTATCGGCATACTGCTGTCAGCCATGCTGGTTTTTTCCGGCTGCACTCAGTTAAGTAACGCTGAAGCGCCCCCCAAAAACATAGTACGGCCCTACATTAGCGTACAGCCCCGGAGCGCTTCGTATTATACCAACGCCGCCCCGGCGACCATTGAATTGAAAATACAGATATGGGACTGGAAACAGGCGGATGAAGGCACTTTAAGCTGCCAATGGTATACCTTTAATACCATTGAAGAGTATTGTACTTCAGGCGGCGGCGCGGCGATAGACGGCGCTTCTGATATCAGCTACGATGACGCGGACGGCACTACCACCAGCATATACAATCTTCCGTTCACCGCGACAGCGGGGACAAAATACTATTATGTAGTGGTTACCAATAAAAATCCCAACGCGGGCGACAGTAAACAGGCGACGGTACAAAGCGAAGTGGCGGTTATATCGTTCAGCGATCCCGGCGACCCCCTGCTTCCCATTGTTGTCAGGAATCCTGTCAGCGCAAAGTATGGCTGGGGAGCGATGCTCAATACCCTCAAGGTAGAGGCCAGACTGGCGGCGGGTTCTGTCGGTTCGCTGAGTTATCGGTGGTATACCAACAGCAGTTTCAGCACGACAGGCGGAACAGCCATAGCGGATGAAAACCTCTATTTCCTGATGCCCGATTATGACGACCTGGACCTGGATAATAATTATTATTATGTGGAAGTTATCAATGAGGAAGGCGGTAAACAAGCGGTTGCGAAAACCATTCCGGCCAATATTTTTATGGAACCGGGGGTTAAGGCGGTCGCGCCGGTGATTACCCTCCAGCCCCAGGACAGGCTTTACTTTACCGGCGAAACATTTGATTCGCTGTCGGTAACGGGGGAGTCGCCCGACCGGGGAACAATCAGCTATCAATGGTATTCCAATACCACGCCTGCCAGCAGGGGCGGAGCTGCCATTTCCGGCGCAACCGGCGCCACATACAGGCCGACGGTTTCCAATACCACGGTACAAAATTACTTTTATTACGCGGTGGTTACCAATACCAACAACAAGGTAAAAGGGGCGAAAACCGCCACAACTGCCAGTAAAGTGATACAGGTAAGCGTTGCTTCTCCCGCGGGTGATGAAGTGGCGACCAATTTATTTATGTCGATTCCGGACAAAAGCGGTACTCACCTGACCGCGACCGGTGTTGTAGAGAGCAACACATTCCAGTATATCCGCGGCTACGGCGGTATGGATGTCGGCTGGGGTAACTTCCCCCGGACAACCCGCGCCGATACCGAGTTGATGTATGACCCGGACCGGCTTGGCTACAATATGCTGCGGATTATGATACGGGCGGATTATGTTGATCCTACCCAGACCATTGCCGAGCTGGTTGCCGGAGACCGGCCCGACTATTACGAAAATGTCAAAATTGTCAATAAATACGGCGGCTATGTCGAGGCAAGTCCCTGGACGCCGCCCAAGGAATGGAAGAGCAATAACTCGATAAACGGCGGCGGCAACCTGATACCGCGGTACTATTCGCTGTATGCCAATTACCTGCGGACTTTTGCCCAAAATATGTACGACAACGGTGCGCCGATATATTGTATCTCCATTTCCAACGAGCCGAATTATGTCGCCGGTTATGACGGCTGCGAATGGGAGCCGGATGAAATGAGGGATTTCTTCCTGGAAGTGGGGCATTTTACTGACGGTATCCGCGGTTACGGCGGCGGCAAGGAAACTCCCTACGTCCAAATCGTAAACGGTGAATCGGCCAATACGCCGAATATCAATCTGTCCGCGCTGGCAAATCCGCAGTCCAAAGCGGCGATAGATATTCTGGCCCGCCATGTCTATGGCAGCCGCACGGTCAGTCTGTGGAATGACAATAAGGCGGCCATTACCAGGCCGGACGGAACATTGATGGAAGTCTGGATGACCGAGCATAACATTAACAGCGCCAACGCCACCGGCTACTATAACGATTCATCATGGAACTATGTATGGCGTTTCCTGAACGATGTCGACCTGGTTATGCGCATGAATAACGAAAACGCCTTTATCTGGTGGGCTTCCAAGCGCTTCTACAGTATGGTTGGAGACGGCCAGTTCGGCACGACGGACGGTTCTCCCCTGCCGCGCGGCTGGGGTTTGGCGCATTATGCGCGGTTCACCGTCGGCATGACCCGGATTCATATCAATGCGGATACCAGTCCCGGCAAATCCGTTGCAAGAGATGGCACGGCAATTACCCATACCGGACGGTCAAGCTCCCGGTTAAATAACGTCATTGATGATATGGATAATGATGCCATTCGCATTACGGCGTATATATCCGCAGACGGCAATGAAATCAGTGTGATTATGTGGTCGCCCACCAAACCCAATGGTACAGGCGGCATTGATCCGGGAGTAGTTAGGGTAGATTTGCCCCCCGGGTTTAGCGCGAACGGCGTAACGGCGGTGCGTTCCAACGGCGGACGGGCTAACGAGTTGTTCCAGCCCTACAACATACAGCTTAACCAGGCCAGGACGGTGGCGTATGTTACCCTGGGCAAGAGCGAAATTATTTCGGTCAAGTTTACCAAATAGGAGTGCGGCATGAAGAGATTTATTTTTGTACTGCTGGCAATGGTTGCTTCCACGGCGCTTATAACGCCGGCGGCCTTTGCCCAGATAATGGGGGGTGAACTTAAACTTTCCGGCGAGGCAAAAAGCGGTATCTACTGGGAACAAAGGCAGCAGGAAGGTCGGGACCCCGAAGCCGAAGTTAAACTGCAAAACAAAGATGACGCGGGCAGCGGTCAGGGTCGTTTCCGCCTGAATATGGACTATGAAAACGAAAAGAATTTTGGATTCAAGGTCCGGGTTAACTGGGAAAACTTTGCGGATACCGCCCCTCAATGGTCCTATGCCTTTGGTTACGGTAATTTTTTTGAAAACCAAATGACGGTATCGGTCGGCAAACTGGGGGCATCGCCCTGGGGAACCGGCGGACCGGAAATGTGGAAAGAACTGGAATCAATGATCAGCGGCGGCATGAGGGTAGAGTGGAAGCCGGAATTTGTTCCCGGCAACTTGAACGTGGGCTTTGTATTAAACTACTTTAACAGCGACCGTGACCAGGGCGCTACGGATATACCGGTTTCTTTGTTAAATATTTTAAAGGAGTCGGTTATCGGCGTTTCCTATACTCACGACATGTTTCTGGTTCGTTTGGCATTCCGCCTGGATGATGAAATGGATGCCCAGCAGGATAACAAAATTACCGGCGGCAAGGGGGAAGAGGAAATGGTATACCGGCTTGAAGAGCGGGTACTGTCAAGTTATCTGCCCGGCTTACAGGTTTGGGCGATTGGCCATCTGTATGGGATAACCCCCAAAGGAAAAGAAATCAGGTGGCTCAGGAATTGGCTTTTTGCCCAGTATGCGCCGGAAGATTTTACCGCCCAGCTTCGTTTTGGTTATGAATACATCGAAAGCCGCAGCGAATTTTATATTAAGCCCTCTTTATACTGGAACTTGTTTGACAAATTGCTGAGCGTGGGCGCCTCGTTTACTTACTGTCAGGACTTTGGAGACGGTAAAATGTACGAGGGCTCCGCCTACCGGTACCTGGAACTTGAGCCCAAGATACAGCTTAATTTTACATCGTCGTATATCGCTTTTGCCTATAACTTTAGGCAGGAATATTTGCAGCCCTGGTCTACTCTCGCGGCGGGTAAAGACCCCCTTAAACAAACGCAGTGGATGAACCTGCGTTTCTGTATTTATTTTTAGGAGGATGGAATGAAGACGAACACAATACGGATTTTTGCGGTGGTAATGGTAATGCTCTTTGCTTTTACGCTGGTAACCTGTGTAGACCAGACGGTAAAGTATAAGCAAAAAGCGGAATTACTTTCATTAACAATAGGGGGCGTAGGTATAGAAACTATCCCGAAGCCCATTACTGCCGCCGAATGGGGCAGCGAGACTTTTGGACTGGCGGGAGCGGAATTTGGCAGGGCCTCATTTAACACCGAGGTGGACACAACCGAAGCGCGTATTATAGCCGGTGTGAACAAGGGATCAAAAGCCGAATGGGGCATCGCGACCCGCGGAACTCGTCCGGGCTTTTTTGAAGATATTCGGGTTCCGGCGACTTTTCATAATGAGGATTATATCTATATAAAGGTAACATCTGATGATAATGAGACCATAAGTTACTACCGCGTCTACACGCGGTTAAAGGCGTTTGTTACCGACCTTAATAGCATTTCAATTAACACCGTTCGCGTAGGAAAAGCTGTTGACGGAGAGCCTGAATGGGACAAACCGGAACTGGACTCATCCGAGATTTCCATTACCATAGGGGAAGCGCAAAGCGCCCTTGTTGAGGCGGTAACCTATGATCCCAATGCAACGGTACGATATGCCGCTATTCGGGAAGCTTCTGCCGAGGAACCGATATTCAGCGCTCCTGATGTACCTTTGGTATTGGATGATCAGGATACTTTGTATGTAGAAGTAACGGCGGAAAACACCATTGACAAAAGCTTCTTCAAATTTCGGGTAGACGTAGGCCGAATGGCTACTATTGGCAGTCTGAAATTCCACGGTAACAAAGAACAAGAGATATATGGTAAAGGCCTGCCCAATGATGATTGGAACAACGTAACCGCGGGTAGTTTCTCGACAGCGAAAGGCGACCAGCCATCAGGCGGCTTTGGCATAATAATTGAAAAAGATGAACCGTTAGCGACACTGGACTATGTTTACCTTCCAGGCGGCTCATTGGGCGAACCTTCTTTTAGCGGCAGCAATCCGGCGACAATAACCTTTAACAGCAATGATTCACTGGCAATCAGGGTAAAAGCGCCCAATGGCGGCGTTTCCCTGTACTACCGGATAAAAATAACCCTGTTGGCGGGGAATATTGTTGAACATCCCAAGTCGGGCTGGTATATGAGGGGAGCAACAGCGGCGCCCTTAAGCGTCGTCCTTGACCCGCCGGACACCGGGCAGTACAGCTATAAGTGGTATGAAGCGGATTCCTGGTACGGGGTATACGGCAGGCACGGCTATACTGTTGATGAAAAAGCGAATGTTTCCTGCGTTAACGGCGGGCCGGGACAGTATTTTTATTTGGTACAGCCGGACGTTATCCCCTCAGGAGGGCCTTTAAATACGGCGCAGGCGGATGAACCCTTTGCGTGGACTGTTGGAACAGGTACAACCTATACGCCGCTTACCAACTGGGTAGACGCCGGTCCTCCGGGCGTTACCGCCAATACAAAACCGGATGTAGTTCCCACGCCTCCCAATGTATACTTCCTGCAAGGTTCCACGAATGAAACCCGGTATTACTGGGTAGAGATAACCGATAACAATACCGGCCTTACGGTAGTGAGCGACCGCGCGGTAATCATTACAGAAACCGATGCGAATACGGAGCACTTTATCTTTGAATTATCCATACTTCCAAGGAAAAACCTTATACCGTTTATCGAAAAAGGAGAATTGTATCAGATAGACCTGACTGACTATCCTTTCCCGGACGGTTTTGATCCCAGCAAATATGAGATTTGTATTGTGCATGCCCAATACTTCCTGCCGGACGGGCGGCCCTGGACCCAGAACTGGACCCATGGCGACCTGCACTTTGGTTATACTGAGGGGTCAGCGTCATATAGAACAAACGGCGGCCCCTTAACATGGTGGCACAATAACATGGGCGCCAACTCGGGCTCAGTTCCCTTGCAGGCTCCCCATGCGGCTCAGGGCGGCTTGCTGCTCAAACCCGACTGGGTAGGCTTTGCTCCCTCAGGCGATCCCGCCAAGGGAATACCGCCGCCGGACCCGATTACCGGAGACCTGCCCAAAGGCATTTACTCGATGGACGCTAAAGACCCGTATCCCGCAGGCGTAGCCCAGGGTTATTTCGCCGGTTTCATTGAACTCCTGGAACTCCGTTTCCAGACAGCCCCGGCTAAGTAAGAATTCTGCTTCAGTAACATTTCAGGCCGCCTCCGCAAGGGGGCGGCTTTTTTTACAAAAAGACTAATGCTTTTTGCGACTTTTTACCCTATAAAGGGTATGAATAATTTATTAAAGATGCAACAGCGTCTCAATCCACTCAACGATTACCTTTTCCTCAAAGTTATGGGTGAAAAAGGCGATGAAGTCCAACTCCTCGGTTTTCTTAATGCCGTCCTGGGTAAAACCAGGGCAGACCATTTTACTTCCGTGGAAATCATCGAAAACAGGTCTTTTACGCCGAAAGTCATCGGTGACAAAGCCAGCATTCTTGATGTGCGGGCCGTTCTGCAGGGTAAAACCAGGGTCAATATCGAGGTTCAGATTCGTAATCATTACAACATGGAACGTCGGAGCCTGTTTTACTGGAGCAAGGAATATTCGGAAAGTATGGGAGCGGGACAGGATTATCGGGAACTGCCGGATGTTATTGCTGTCAACATTGTTGATTTTGACTATCCGCCGGTACAAAATTTCCATACGCAGTTTCATTTACGGGAAGACCATAACCTTGATCTGATGCTGACCGACGCACTGGAAATCCATTTTATTAATATGGTACAATATCGTAAACAGGGAAGGGAGGGTATACTGGACAATCCCCTGTGCCGGTGGCTTGTCTGGTTTGATGCCGGCAGCCCGCCGGAACTGATAGCGGAGGTGGTGAAGATGGACAGTGCGATACAAGCGGCTAATGAGCGGATGGTATACGTAACCGGCGATAAGGAAGCGATACGAGCCTACGAGATGCGGCAAATGGCATTATCCGACTACACCAGCACAATGAACTATGCCCGCGAGACAGGTTTGGCGGAAGGTCATGCACAAGGCCGGAACGAGGAACGGCAGCGTCTTTTAGAAATGTTTAATTTGGGACTTCCGATGGAAGAGATAAAGCGGCGGCTTAAGGAATAAACAAGAAACATTATTCAACCATCATTTTAACCGCTTGTACAATGGCAATATGTTCTTCTTTATGAATCCTGTCCGCCAGTGAAACCGGTGTGTCGCCCGGCAGCACCGGAACTGTGCGTTGTAACAGTATGGGGCCGGTGTCGGTTCCCGCGTCAACCAGATGTACCGTGCAGCCGGATTCTGTTTCTCCCGCATCCAGTACGGCGCGGTGAACCTTTTCGCCGTACATTCCCTTGCCGCCAAATTTGGGGAGCAAGGCCGGATGCAGATTGATCATCTTGTCGGCATAGGCCTCGATAATTTTTCCTTTCAAAACCCAAAGAAAACCGGCATAAACAATAAGACCAATATGGTGAGTTTCGGCAAGAAGAAGAATGTGGTCGGAAAGCGCCTGCCGCCGTTCTTCTCTGGTTTTGTTCTTATCCAGTTCTATGGTAATTGCGGGGATTCCGGCGATTTTTGCCCGCTCCAGCGCATAGGCTTCGGGACGATCAGAAACAACGAGCGTCAGTTTTCCGGGGCCAAGTCCGCCTGATTTTTCAGCGTCCAGCAGGGCCTGAAGATTTGTGCCGCTGCCTGAAACCAGTACCATAATGTTAATTTCCGGCAAAACGCAATACTCCTTGTGCGGCATTTACATCAGCGGCTTTTTCTACCTTGCCGATGGTGTATGCGGGGAAATTCATGGTATCCAAATGTTCTATTGCCTGCCGCGCGTCAGCCGGAGCAAGGGCCAGCACAAAACCAATTCCCATGTTAAAGGTATTAAACATTTGTTTTCTCAAAACCTCGTCAGTTTTAAGCAGTTCCGCGCCACGTTTTTGCGCCGCGGGGCCTGAACTGTCTGCGCTGTTTATGGCGGCGGCAATACGCGCAAAAATCGGCGGAATGGTCCAGCTTCCTTCTGTTATTACTGCGTCCAGTACAGGAGACCCATCCTTAAACATTCGGGGAATATTTTCGTAAAAACCGCCGCCGGTGATGTTGGCCATGCCGTGTATTTCGATTTTTTCCATTAAACTTAAAACAGGTTTGACATACAGGCGCGTTGGTTCCAGCAGGGCCATGCCGAGCGGCATGCCGCCAAAGTCTTCGTTAATGTCGGGTAACGTTTTGCGGATAAGACTGAAACCGTTTGAGTGGGGGCCGGATGAGGCGATACCGACAAGGGTGTCACCTTCGCGGATTTTTGCGCCGTCTACGATTTTTGCGCGGTCAACGATGCCTACGGAAAAACCGGCGATGTCGTATTTTCCCGCATCGTAAAAGCCGGGCATTTCCGCAGTTTCACCGCCAAGAAGTACGCTGCCTGTTTCCCGGCAACCAATGGCGACGCCTTTGACGATTTCCGCGGCGACATCGGCATCGAGTTTTCCGCAGGCGAGGTAATCCAGAAAAAACAGGGGCCGCGCCCCGTGGCAGAGTATGTCGTTGACGCACATGGCAACGCAATCAATGCCTACGGTGTCGTATTTTTTCATTTTGAAGGCGATGTCAAGTTTTGTACCCACGCCGTCGGTGCCTGACACCAGTACCGGTTCTTCCATACCTGCAAAAAATTCTTTTAACGAATACATCCCGGCGAAACTGCCGATACCGTTCAGTACCGCGCCGGCGGCTTTGCCGTCTACGGTTTTTGCGGAAAACTCCCGGTATTTGCCGACGGCTTTGTAGCCTTCTTCAATGTCAACGCCCGCTTGCTTGTAATCCATGGGGAAAGTGTAGCAAAAAAAAGTTTTTTTTTACAGGTACGGCTTACCGTTCCGGCTGTAAATGAAGGTTTAAGGAATTTGTTCCGCTTACTTTTTCAGGATTTTTCCCACCTTGTCCAGCAAATCAACCTTCTTAATGGGTTTCTTGATGTAATCAACCGCCCCCATGTCACGCGCCTTTTGTATGTCTTTCGGATCTTCTGATGAAGAGCAAAACGCCAGCAGAGTATCATGTAAGCCGCTTATGGCTTTTATTCT
>JAIRRB010000174.1 GCA_031256195.1 Treponema sp. | reverse complement strand
GACGGCTGGATAAATCCAGCCTCCATTGGTGTAAGTGATTAAATTTCCTGCGCCGGAACGTGTTACATTTGCTCGTCAACACCCTGCGGGTGCGTTTCTTGTTCCCCCGTGCCCCCTTTGAGGGTTGTCCAGGAAAGCATAGATAGATTATTGCCCCCTTTTTGCGTTGTGCTCTGTTATGATTTGCAATGCGGGAGGGGGCTTTATTTTTTGCTGAAAACAGGAAAATCAATCACAAAAAAACTTTCCTACAGAAAATGTTTTTTTCGGGCTAAAAAATGGCAAAATTATGGGACGCGCACGCTCCCCTGTTTGAAAAAGCCGCCGCCTCATAGCGTCGGAAAATGCCGGAATGTGAAGGGTCATGCAGGGTTAGAAAGGGATTATGGTACATGAATTTGCCTGTGACTGCTTGGTTTTTATTGCCCTATATTATTCTTTCTAAATTATGTATGTATCATAAAATAATATAAATATAAATTATATGAATATATAATTTATATGGGGATATTGAAAACCGGCATTTTATCATTCATATCGTTCATAAGCGGGTGATTGTTTTTCAGGCGGTGTCCGGAAAAATGCCCCGGCAATAGGCCCGCCAAAGCTGATGGCTGTTTCAATCTTTGGAAATTTTATTTAAGCCCCATGTTGTTTTCATTTAGCGGTAATCGGCGGGGCTGTTGCCGGGGTCTTTGGGAGCGAATGCTGTTTGTCACCCTTGCCCGCCTGCCCGTAGGGCTGGCGGGTTTTACGGAGTGATTTTTTTGCTTCACTGTCAGCGGTTGACGCATCAAGGGATTGAATGCTACGCTTTGTGAAATAGCGGAAAATTTATCACTTGTTTTTCTGTTACCGGGCTGCCGTAGGCGGCCCGAGTATCAGCGGGAGAAAGTAGCGGCATAAAGAACCGGGAGGGAAATCGATTACTTGCATTTTTTGCCACCGGGCCGACGTAGGAGGCCGGGTGGTTCAGCGGGTGAATGTGGCGGACAACGAACGGAAAAAGCGAGGAACCTAACACTTTGTTTACCGTGGGGCGGAGTACGATGGGCTTCCTGAAAGAAGATAGACCGGGCAGGCTTATTACGCCCCGCTGTGGCGGTTTGGGGGCGAGGCCGGCAGGACGCCGGCCTGTCAACGAAAAAAACGCAAACATGGACGTTTGCGCTTTTTTTCTTCCTCTCGGCCCCCGACCACGGGGAGGGGGCTGTTCCTCCCCCGTTGAGCCGTTGAAGGACGGGTTTGCGATCGGAGACTGACCGCTTGGATTTTTCAGATATGGTTTATTTTGGAGATAACCTTTTGCTTTGCTTTTATGTTTTGAAACCCGGTAACGCATGCGGCCAGGCGTAGAGAGCAAACCCCTCTTATTTTCTTGGTAGAGGGGGAAGCCGGCGGCAAGGGGGAGGGACTATGATTGCCGCCCCCAAACCGCCCTGAGTACGCTTTGCTTGGAGGTTGCGCGGCCCTGGGCGGGGTTATTACGATGGTTCTCCACGGTGCTTTTATGGCGTGGTATGTTACGGCGGGGTTGGGGGTGGGCGGGCGGGGATATGTTATCATGTCAAAAAATCGGGTATTTGCCATTGCGTTAGGCGAAATTGCTCTTTAATGTTATCAATTATGACATCAATTTTTGAGAATAAATGAGATATACAGAGAGCAATAGAGAATAATAGGTATTGACTAATTCCTTATATTATAATAAGATAGAGCAATAAAGCATACCAGAGAGTAAGTAAGATTGGGTGTTCAAAAACCGACCGGGTTGTCTCACAAGCCTAGCTTACGAAGGTAAGCGTAACCAGATTTCAGGGCCTGGATATTGTCTTCCCAGCCCTCAAATTCCAAAGAAGCGTAAAAATCGTAGCCCGCCTGACTGACTATCCTCAAGGCTTGCTGGATGGGAACCACCCCATGCCCTGGCACGGTCGCCCTGGTGTAGTTCCCGCCCCTGGTACAGTGCCAGCCCTCGGGCGGGATTTCAGCGCCGCTCTTGTAGAGGTTGTCCTTTACATGCAGATGAAAGGCATAGGGCGCGGCGATGCTTACCGCTTCGATGACATCAGCGTCCACGCCCATAAAGTTACCGATGTCGATAAGCCATCCGAAGTTGGGGTGATTAACCCCATCTATCAGTTCCTTCACCCGCTCGGGGTCCTGGAAAAAACTGCCGTGGTTTTCGGTGCAGGTCTTAACGCCCCTGGACTGGGCGTATTCGGTGAGTTCCCGGATACGCGGCGCCATTTCCGTGACGGCGTCTTTGTAGCCGTAACGGAAATGGGGGCGCTTTGCCCAGGCCGCGTCATGACGCATGATGCCGGCGCCCAGGGCCGCGGCTATATCCACACAGGCGCGGAGGCGCGCCAGTTCCCCATTTAGATCGTCCGCGAGGAAGTTGGCGCTTACCGTGTAGGCCACGATCTCAAGTCCGGCTTTGGCGCAATACTCCTTTAAGTCAAGGGCGGTCTTCATTTCATCTTCCTGCGCACAGCCGCACATGCGGCTCAGGTTGATGAACTCAATACCGTCAAAACCGATTTCTTTGGATATGTCGCAGATGGTATGATAATTACACTTCGTATCTTTCGCGTACTTCGTAAAACTGTAAGAACTTACACCTAACTTCATTGTTCCTTCCTTATATTACAAATATTACAGTGTGACTTCTTTTCCCAATTCCGCGGACTCGTATATTCCGCTGAGCATCTTCTGTACCGCGATACCGTCCTCAATGGGGGAGATTGGCTTTTTCCCGGTGTTCAGGCAGTCAATGAAATGCGCGATTTCCTCCTCAAACGGGTTGACTTTGGGAACCGCGGGCTGGTTATCGGTAAGGTATCCAAGGCTGTTTTCGGAGAAGATGGTCAATGGTTCCAGAACCGCGCCGCCCTTCGTTCCGCATACCTGCGTATAGCGGGACTGTTTTGTGTTCAGCGCCCAGCTTGCCTCTGCCAGCATGCTCGCGCCGTTCTCAAAATGGATGATCGCGGAGGCGGAATCCTCGGTGTCAAATACGCCGCTGCCCGCGTCCAGGGCTGTCCAGCGGCTAACGCCCTTTGTCCTGAAATTACCGATAGCGCGGGAGATCGCCGCGCTCACGCGGACGGGCTTCGGCCTGCCCATGAGGAACCAGCAGGCGTCTATACAGTGAACGCCGATGTCAATGACCGGCCCGCCGCCTGATTTTGAAACATCGGTAAACCAGCCAATCGGCGTGCCGCGCCGGCGCACGTACCCGGTCTTGCCGTAGTAGACGTCACCCAATTCACCGGCTTTTTCCATATCATGAAGCATCATGGTCTCGGCGCCGAAGCGGGAAACCATGGCCATCATAAACGGAACGCCCGCTTTTTTTACCTCCGCTTCAATCTCAAGCGAATGTGCAAGGCTGTCCGACATGGGTTTTTCGCAGAGGATGGCCTTACCTGCCCTCGCAACGGCCACGGCGACAGCGGCGTGAAAGCCGTTCCAGACGCAGATGTCAATGTAATCAACATCAGAACCTGAAAGGAGTTCCTCAACCGAAGCGTATGCTTTTGGGATTCCAAAGGTTTTGGCCGCTTCCTGCGCGCGCTCCAGGTTCGTGTCCGCGATGGCGACGACCTCAGCGCGATCAGCCAGCTTTTTGTACGCGGGCAGATGCGCGGACTGCGCGATATTCCCCGCCCCGACGATTCCGACTTTCAGTTTATTCATACCTGTGCCTCCCTGCCCGGCTCATCCGGAAAATGTCTAATTATACTACAGCTTTTAGCTGCTTTACCATCTCGTCCAGCCTGCGTAAATCCGCCGCGTCTTTGATAAAATCCCGGAGATACGCGGTTTCTTTCAACACCGCGCCAATATCCATTTTTTTGGGTTCTTCCCCAACAAGGCCGGTAAAATTGGAATAGAGGATCTTCTCCTGTGCGTCATCCGGCAGGCCAATGCCGCGGAGAGTCATGCCGTAATGGGTAAAAACGTGATCTGTACGAAGGAATTCAAGTTCCATGCTGCCATGCCCGTTAAGCGCCACGCCTTCGTCCCTGTTTTTGATTTCGTTGTCTGTGGCGTCGGTGCCGTAAATAATGCGGCCTGAGTTCTTAATGAAGAATGAACGCCAGAATACCGGGTCTTTGGAAAAGTTCTCATACATCTCTATGCCAGCGGTCACGTCAATAAACACCGAGGGGTGGTCGTCAAGGAACTTCTGCGCCCTGCCGCTTTGGTCCGAGAGGAAAAAAAAATGCGCGAAGATAGCGCGCAGTTTTGGATGTTTGGCAAGCATATTCCCGATTTCGTCATAGTACCGGCTGTACGGAACAAAAGATTCGTCGTAGAACCAGCCCTTTTCCACGGCCCAGCCAGGTATCTTTTCCCTGTCCCAGAAGGCCGGAGGGTCCGCCACATGCATCACCATAGGGAACTGCTTTTCCTCAAGAAAACTATAAAACGGGTCGAGGGACGGGTCGTCAAGCGCCAGCTTGAGAGCCTTGCGGGTCGTTGGTTTGCCTTCAAGCATCTTCATCCCGTCGTAACCCGCGGCGTAGTACTGCTTTACCTGGGTGAGAAAGTCCCTGCCCGTAACATGATCCAGGCCGGCAAAAGCGTAGGTGATACCCGGGTGTTTAACCTTCCCGAGCGCGACTGCGGTATTCTGCGTCGGATTGGCGCATTGAAGGCTCGCGGTGTTAACCTTGTCAATTCCCAGCTTTTTCAGCAGGGCGTAGAGGTTGGGCGAGCCCTCCTCCGGCCGGTTGATGTGGGTATGGGCGTCAATTATTTTCATGGATATTTTGCCTCCCCGGATATTCTAGCATGGGGAGCGGGCAAAGGTACAGCGGGTACAAGGAAGAGTCAGCAGTTCTCCTTTTAAAGAAATGAAACTGCGAATTCCCAATTGTAAGGATGTTTCTGGATAATTTTCTCACTGAGGCGCGAAGTCACGGAGGGCGCGGAGGAAGACGTTTCATCCGCTTCGGCCCTATCCAAAACAGCCCTGCAGTCCACCGGGCAGCAGGGCTGTTTCCGTACCCGCCTGTTATTGGTATGTCGCGGTAATTTGCAGGTCCTTCAAATCGGCCTGGTAGAACACGAAGCCCAGCTTGCCGTCAAAGTCAGAGGGCAGGAAAAATTCCACGGACTGGTAATTGGAGGGGATGAATTCACCGCGAATAAGGTCGGTTATTCCCAGCGGCCGTATCAATTGGTCGTTTTTGTTTGCCGTTATTTTCAGCATCCGGCCTTCGCTAAAATTCGAGGCGGAGGCGTTTTTTATTTCCAGCAGCACCCTTCTGTTTTTCAGGGCCTTATCCAAATCTTCATAAACATAACCTGCCGCGTCAACCTTCCCGCTAAGGGTTACGGTATTTCCGATGGGGGCGGCTTTTATACCGCCCCAGGAATCCCACCTCTGGAAATTCAGGTTTGCGTTCACATCAACTGTTGGGCCTGTAGAAACCTGGGTCTGCGCCCCACTGCCAGTACTAGCCTGGCTTCGGTTATCATTTGTTATACAGCCGTTCAGACCTATAACACACATCGTTATTAAAACAATACTCATCCTTTTCATCATACCATTCTCCTTAAATTCAATTATGTTGAAACGCCCATACAGGCGTTTATACCATTGTTGTGTTTTCATCTCACGGAGGCTCGAAGTCACACGGAGGAAGCCCCGGCCTCATCCGCTTCGGCCCTGCGCCGCCTTCCTATTTTTCTACAAGCCTGATCGCGTTATTTGCGGTATCAAGTTCAAGCTTGTGCGTATCGCCAATGGGTTGGGAAGCGGCTGTACTTGAAATGAAGTCCCCCAGAGGGAATTTGGCAACATCCGCTGCTGTCAGAGTACAGCCGGCAGCAGCTTTTAGCACCTCGTTGCCGTTATAAAATCCGATGACATCGTTCATGGCTGCCGTGTTTCCAATCAGGTTAAGGCTGGTAACGCTTCCGCTCCAGCCAGAGGCGATGACGGCGTACGGAGTACCGGCACCATAGGCAAGCATTGAAAACGTTCCGATTATGGCATTTCCTGAAAGGGTACAGGAGGAATTAGAAGCAAAATAAACATCGGCATTGCCGGTATTGCCGCTGATACTGCCTCCTTCGAGTATAATACTATTGGTGTTTCCGGCTGCTCCAACACCGCCCACACGCATATACCCAGTACCTGTATTCCTGTTTCCGGTAACTGCCCCGCCTTTCATGGTAAAGGTACTGCTGGTTAAAGCCACAGCGACAGACCCGCCAAATAAACCTATGGTGCTATTCCCAGTAATTTTTGAGCCGTCCAGCATAGTGAAATTCGCAAAAAATACATCTATCAGAGGATTGAATTGTCCGTTTTCCTCATTGCCATTACCGTCCGCGCTGCGCCCTACAAGGGTGATGTTGTTCCCCAGGGTCATTTCAATGCCTGTTTTTCCGTTTGCTCCAACCGTAAAGAGCTTACCGTTTACAGACAGCCTGATCTTCCTTTCTCCGCCTATGCCGACGAGCGT
>JAIRRB010000151.1 GCA_031256195.1 Treponema sp. | reverse complement strand
GTCAACTATTGTTGACGAGCCCTGCAGTATGATACCCTTCATTAATAATAGGCCTATGAAGCTGTTAGGCTTCAAAACGCCTTGTCAGGTCTTCGTTGCACTTGCTGCTTGAATTCGGGGGTCAATAACCATTCTTTATTGACATTATATATCTTGCTGACACAATCAAGAATAACATTTTTTATATTTCTATGCCCTGATTCTATACAGGCATAATAGCTGGTACTTATAAAAATGCTCTTGGCAAAAACCTTCTGGGATACATTCAACGTGTGTCTGACCGCTTTGAGCCGCTCGATTACCGACATTATTTTTAATATAGCATAAAAAATACACCCCAACCAGATTGAGGTATTGACATATTTCTATGCAATAGGTATTATAGTTGCATTGAAATGTCTAATTTTAAGGTAAATGTTTATGGAGAAGACGGAACATAATAATCTTACATATCTGAATAAGGCAGTTAGGCGAAATGGAAGCTAAAATAATTGGTTAAGGAATTATTTTTGTAAAAAATTGGATTATGGGCTTGAAATTAAATAAAATATATGATTTAATTAATAAAATCTGTAAAGGAATTATTATGCCTGATGAAATATTTTCTGATGAATATTTAATGAAATCCTGGAATACATTGGATAAAAAGACAAAATCTGTATTTATTTTAATTACAGTCCATTTTATAATTATATTTTTATTTTTTTCAATATTTTTTCTTCCAAATATATGGCAAGCTGGTTTGATTGTAAATTTGATTTCGAATTATATTGGTTGGGCATCATGGATAATATCAATAATTATTATTCTATATTGTAGAAATAAATTAAAATATCATAAAAAAAATACATTATTTAAAATTATTATTGTATTATCATCAATTTATCTTATTCTATATTTTTTTACTTTAATAAGTGCATTTATTTTTGTTATTGGTTGAAATTAATGATATACGCTACAACTTCGCACAACAGGATTGTATGCGTACTCCGCTAAAGCGGCTAGGGTTCACCAATTCACCAGCACAACCAGTGAACTAACGTTGGCGGAGCGTGGATGTACTTTTGTCGTTGTTTGTGTGATAGTATGAAGCATGATGCCCGCGGTATGGATACCCTTTTTTGGCGCGCTTTTTGCATGGCTATTGATTGGCTGCTCGCCGAAAAAGGAAATTCCACCTGAGTTTGATTTAAGGCCAATACCTTCTACCTTGGCTATTGCCGATGATGCGGCGGCGCAGGAGAGAATTATGCGGGTTTTTGTCGAGGCGTATCCGGAAAAAATCAGCGCGGTGGAATTTCTTGACAATGACTGGACTATGCTGGTTAAGGGGCAGCGTTTTTACTATGCAAACGGACGGTTTCTGCCGGAAAGGGTTCGCGATAAATGGGAAGATTACCTCCCCTATGACTTTTACACTTATCCCTGGGCCGGTACAATCAGGCAAAGGCAAGCGGCGTATAAATATCCTGTCTATTCGGTCGGTTCGTCCTTTTTGTTTGATGCGCTCTATAATATGCCGTCCGAAGATGACAGTTGGGAATTACAGGAAAAATATTCATTTTTAGGCGTGAAGCTGCTCATCCATCCGGAAATAAAACCCCTGTTGGATCGTGTGGCAAACCTTATTCGCCGCGCCGCGCAAACCGATTCATCAATTAACGAGTGGATTGCCGAATTACAGACCGGCGTGGCAAATTACGGCTGGAGCTGGCGTTCAATCGCCAACACCAGCCGCCGCAGTAATCATTCGTATGGTACGGCTATAGATCTGCTGCCTAAAGATATGAAAGGACGGAAGACCTATTGGCAATGGGACTCCGATGCAACAACAACTCAGGATTTTTATTTACCGCCCGAAGCTGTCATTAAGGCATTTGAGGATAATGGTTTTATTTGGGGCGGTAATTGGGATTTAATTGACACAATGCATTTCGAGTACAGGCCGGAGATATTACTGCTGAATAATTTTCCTGTTTTTTTCTAAAAGCCGTATAATAATACTTTGATAAAAATTCTTTACATCCGGTAAGCCACTGCCCGAAATCCATTTCGCTTAACACTGGCCAGGCGGGTAAAGCCCGGTGGTTTTTTCCGGTCAAAGCGTTCCGCGTCTGATGAACCAAAGGCGGCAAGCAGAACGCCGCCTTCGGCAAGCAGCGGCGGCAGGGCGTCCCATAGGGCGGTCAGTTGGCTGTTTCCCTGGGAACCTTTGGCTGTTTTGGGCAGTGAACTTTGCGGCAGTAATTCGGGAAAGGCGGCGATAAGGCCGTAACGCTGTCTGCCTGCCGCTTCCAGAAGCGCGCCCCTGCCCAACAGTAAATCCGCCGCGGGGACAATGGATACTGCTTCGGCACAATGTCGCTCGACATTATGTCGCTCGGCATTGTGCCGAGATGATTCCAGCGCGAGGATGTTTCTGCCGGACAGAATCAACGGCGGCGGCGAACCGGCTGTGCCGTACAATAATTCAAGAAGCCAGCAGGGGAAAAAGCCCTGGCCTGGTTCATGAACCAGCAGCGGGGCGCCGCCGTCAAGGGGGGATTGCTGCGGCACAAGGCATCCTGTTTTTTTCAGGCGGACGGCGAGTTTTGCCGCGGCCAAGATCGCGCCGCCGGGATGGTCAAAACCGGAAGCCCCGTGAATGGTTTCAAGATAGACCGGTATATTCTCCATTGGGCAGGTGACCGCGGTGCGGGCATAAAACGGATACCGTGCGGGAAAACCCGGCCCGGCATTTACCGGAGCAGCCATCGGCAGGCGGTCTGCCGTTTTCCCGCCGTACACAAACACCGTGTGGCCGGAACCTCGGTGTTCATGTAAAAGTTCCGCATCCGCGGCAATCCGTTCCCGGAAAAAATCGGCCAATGGGTGTACTGCCACTATGAGAACTTTGCCGCCGGGATTCAAAAGACCCGCCGAGCGGCGGACAAAATCTTCCAGCACCGGCATCCCGGCCTTGGCGGGGATATTGGTCAAAATCATGTCCCAGCGTCCGCTGTCCGGCCCGGCGAGCAAGGGCTCGGTACAGGCTTCCAGCGCCGCAGGGGGAATGTCATTGCGCGCCGCGTTGTGCAGCGTAAGCAGCCGGGCCAACTCGTCCCGGTCCTGACAGCGAATTTGCGCCGCGTTAGACGCAAGTGTAATCGCTTTCGCGGCGCATATCCCGATAACGCCGCAGCCGCAGCCTGAATCCAGCAGCCGCTGCGGCAGGGGCTTTCCCGCCGCCTGGTCTTCATCCAGAATCCGCGAAAAAACTTTCAGTAAAAGTTGAGTTCCCGCGTCAATACCGGCGGAACTGAACAGCCCCTGCGAAAGATCAAAATTAAACTCTATCCCCCGGAATTTAAAGGGAACCGTTTTGCTTATAAAATGGGAAACCAGATGCTGCTGTTCGCTTGCCTTTGTCAGGAATTTACCCGTTCCACATATTCGTTGGTTTCAGTGTTCACGAGGATTTTTTCACCCTGTTTGATAAACAGAGGCACCCGCACCGTCAAACCGGTCTCGGTAGTAACCGGCTTGGTCGCGCCGGAAACCGTATCGCCCTTGACATAATTTTCACTTTCCGCAACGGTAAACACCACTTTGTAGGGAATTTTTATGTCGATAACCTTTCCTTCCCAAATGGTCATTTCGTAGGGTTCTCCTTCTTTCAGGTAGAATTTTTTATCCTCATTTTCCGCAATAAGCACCTCGTACTGCTCAAAAGACTCATTATCCATAAAGTGGTAATTGTCCTGATCCGCATACTGGTACTGGCAGGTATGGACGGAAACCTGGGCATCTTCAACTTCCTGCTGGGTCGGAATGGTCAGAGACAGGACAGACCCGTCCTTGATGCTTTTCATTTTTATTCGGGCAACGGCGGTTCCCTTCCCCGGGTTATGAAATTCCCGTTCAACCACCAGAAAAGGCTGCCCTTTCTGCAATAAACAACTTCCCTTAACAATATCTCCGCCTCGTATCATTATTTCCTCCAATATGATGTGGTTTATCATACTCATTTTTTGTTTTTCAGGGAAGAGGCTGCAGTGTGTCCTCAACTCAGTTTTATCAGATTCCATGAAGCGGGAGGCAGGCTGGCATCAAGCCGCTGTGAACCCGCTTTACCTTCAATTGTGCCGCCCTGCCAGACAACAGGTTTTACTTTTTCCCCCGCGGCTGAATTAACAGCATTCAAATCGCTGTTACACAAAACCCGGTGTTCGACAAGATTCATTTCTCCAAAGCCGGCAATTTCCGCTTCAAGGTTTATCGCTTCATTCAAATTCCGGTTCACGGCAAAAATGTTTATTTCATTTTTTTCAGCAACATGAACGCCTACAGCATCAAGATAGGGAATATCGCAGTATTCTTTTGAATCGTACTTGTCCACTTTAACCGGACAGCGCAGTACCGTCCCGCGTCCGTAACGGGAAGCGTCCAAAAACGGATAAAAGATTGTCTGCCGCCACGCGCCGCCTGATTTTTCCGTCATGATGGGCGCAATGACATTCACCAACTGCGCCAGACAGGCAATTTTTACCCGGTCCGCGTTTTTCAGCAGTGTGATAAGCATACAGCCTGCCGCCAGCGCGTCCGCCATTGTGTATATGTCTTCCAAAAGGGGCGGCGCTTCCGTCCACTTTTCAATTTTTTTGTCCGTCTCGTTTGAATGATACCACACGTTCCATTCATCAAATGACAGGTTAATTGTTTTCTTGCTGTTCTTTTTTGCCTTAACCAGGTCGCAAATACCCGCCGCGGTTTTAATGAAACAATCCATTTCAAGACTGCGGCCAAGAAAATTGGGAACATCATTTTCCCGGTTGGCAAAATAAGTGTGAAGCGAAATATAATCCGCATAATCGTATACATGATCCAGTACCGTGCTTTCCCAATCGCCGAAACATGGCATCCGAAAATGGGAACTGCCGCAGGCCGCAAGCTCTATTGACGGGTCGGTCCATTTCATAATTTTGGCGGCTTCCACAGCCACCCTGCCGTATTCTTCCGCAGTGCGGCTGCATATCTGCCAGGGGCCGTCCATTTCATTTCCCAGACACCAGAGTTTAATACCATGCGGCTCGCCAATACCGTGGCTACGGCGCAAATCGCTGTAATATGTGTCGTTTGGGAAATTACAGTATTCAACAAAATTTCCGGCAGCCCGCGCGTCCCGTGTCCCCAGATTTACCGCCATCATAACTTGTGCGTTTACCTTTTTCGCCCATGCCGCGAATTCGTTGGCGCCAAAACGGTTACTCTCTTTTGTACCCCAGGCCACGTCCAGCCGTATGGGCCGTTTTTCTACCGGCCCCACGCCGTCTTCCCAGTTGTAACCGGATACAAAATTGCCGCCAGGATAGCGGATAACGGAAACATCAAGTTCTTTTACCAGATCAGCCACATCGTTTCTGAAACCGGCGCCGTCCGCACAGGGATGCCCCGGTTCATAAATACCTGAATAAACCGCCCGGCCCAAATGCTCAATGAATGAACCAAAAATACGCTTATCGGTTTCCCCAATGGAAAATTCCTTGTGTAAAGTTATATGTGCTTTCATATTTCACCTCATAATTCCGGTTTTTTATACAAATAGGACACTATCGCTGCCCATAATACGCATCCGGCCCATGTTTACGTTCCCAGTGTTTCCTGATGATGTGTTCCGGCAGCGCCTGGGCAAGAGGATCAATCGTTACAGTGAACAGGGCTATTTTGCAGATTTCTTCCAGAATAACGCTATGGCAAACCGATTGGGCGGCGCTTGTACCCCAGGTGAAAGGGCCGTGTCCGGCTACCAAAATCATGTTTATATCAGCGGGGTCTATAGCGCCCTTCCTGAAAGTTTCCGCTATGAGTTTTCCCGTTTCAAGTTCGTAATTGTTTTTGACCGCTTCCCGGCTCATCAACGGAGTACAGGGAATTTCAGCGGCGCAGAAATCGGCATGAGTAGTGCCGAAAACCGGAACCGGCTTTTGAGCCTGAGCCCAGGCGACCGCATACGATGAATGGGTATGGGTAATGCCGAGAATGCCCGTGAACTCCCGATATAAAACCTGATGTGTCTTTGTATCCGATGAGGGCTTAAGGCCGCCTTCGACAATAGCGCCATCCAGGTCAACCAGTACCATCAGTTCTGGCTTCAATGCGTCATAAGCCACACCGGAGGGTTTAATGGCGAATATCCCCTTCGCAGGATCAAAAGCGGAAGCGTTACCCCAGGTGTAAATGGCAAGATTCTGCCGCTTTATTTCAAGGTTCGCCTCGAATGATTCTTCGCGTAACGTTTTGTATACATCCATGTTCAATCCTTACTTACTCATCCAGTAAGCCTCGCTCCAGCGCAATTCATCCCTCAACCTGTCCGGTTTGGTATTCCTGTTGATAAGCACGAACTCAACGCCGCTCATTTCCGCCCAATCGCGGAAATATTCCGCGCTCAGCGCGGCGCTGTATACCGAATGATGGGTGCCGCCGGAAATTATCCAGGCTTCGGCGGCATCAGTCAAATTGGGATGGGGTTTCCAGAGGGCGCGGGCTACCGGCAGTTTCGGCATGGCATTTTCAATTCTGACGGTTTCGACTTCATTGACGATCATCCTGAAACGGTTACCAAGGTCAATGAGAGTCGCCAGTACTGCGGGGCCGGGGGCGGCATCAAACACCATACGGGCGGGGTCCGCCTTGCCGCCAATTCCCAGCGGGTGAACTTCAATGCGGGGCTTGCCATCTGCTATGGAAGGGCATATCTCAAGCATGTGAGCGCCCAAAGCGGCTTCTTTGCCCGGCTCAAAGTGGTAGGTGTAATCTTCCATAAATGAAACGCCGCCCAGCAGCCCCGATGCCATAACTTTGGCGGCGCGGGTCAGCATGGATTGTTTCCAGTCTCCTTCCGCGCCGAAACCGTAACCCTGCTCCATAAGCCGCTGGGCGGCAAGACCCGGCAGTTGGGGCAGACCGTGGAGGTCCTGGAAGGTAGTAGTAAAAGCCCCCGCGTGTTCCGTTTCAAGCATTTCCCTGAGGGCGATTTCAATTTTTGCCTGTTCCAGCATGGCGCTTCTTGCCGTGCCGCCCTGTTTCAGTTCCGGCGCAAGTTCGTAAGCGGCGGCGTATTCTTCCGCCAGTTTTTCCGCCCGGTCGTCACTGATTTTCGCATAACGGGCGGCAAGATCGCCGATACCCCAGGTATTCACCTGCCAGCCGAGCCTGATCTGGGCTTCGACTTTATCGCCTTCGGTTACCGCCACTTCCCGCATATTGTCCCCCAGCCGGAGAACGGTCGAGTCCATGCCGTCTTTTCGGGCGGCGGCGGCCCGCATCCACACGCCCATCCGGCGGCGCAGTTCCCTGTCCTGCCAGAA
>JAIRRB010000091.1 GCA_031256195.1 Treponema sp. | reverse complement strand
CGGTTCCAGTCCGGGGGTATGCCGGAAATTGTACTGACATTTTGAGGATAGGTATATTCCAGTATTAAATTCAGCATAAAATAATTGGAACCGTAGGGATGCTGATTGTAGGGAGGGTCCAAATACGCTACATCAACTTCCGGTACGTTTTTGATAACTTCATTTGCGTCGCCGTTGTAAATTATTGTTTCGCAGTTAAAATTACTGAATACCGGAAACGGTAACGCAATATCGCCGGTAATTCTTGACAGCGCATCCCGGTTTTTGCCGCCGAATTGTCCAATACCGGTCTGCTTGTTTTTGTAAAAACTCTTAAAAACGCCGGAAGTGTTTGCGTGTATTGACGCTTCCGACAGTAATGGCGCCAGAAAATACTTTTGTTCGTTTTGCGGAATCTTTTCCATGAACTGCCTGACGGTATCAATATACATTGCATTTTTTGATGTATAAAAAACCCGCTCATTTTGTTTAATATTATTATCATCAAACGGGGCGTATAATTCAGCAATTATTCCCTTTACCGGTTCGTTATTTGAATGCCGAATAACGCTGTTGTAATAATCGCGTAATTGTGAAATATTAATTTCATTTTCATTTGACAAATAACATTGATTAATTACGGTTGAATATTTTTCAATATCATTTACCATAAGCACATCTGAAAATTGTTTGCAATATCGTGCAACAATACCGGAACCGCTGAAAACATCAAAAATTTTTAATTTATTTTTATTGAGTTTTTTTTGTACTTTTTTAATACCTTCGCCTATAAAATCCAGCAATGCCCGCTTGTTGCCAATGTAGGTGATAAGCTGTCTGGTAAGGTATTCCTTTTTTTCATCCATAGTGTTACGATACTTTAGCATGAAAGCGTACCTTGATATAGTGGAAAAAATTCTTGCGCAGGGCTTTCACAAGCCAAACCGTACCGGCGTTGACGCTTTGACCATTGCCGGGGCCATGTTCGAACATGACATGGCGGATGGATTCCCTCTGCTGACCACCAAAAAAGTTCCATTCCGGCTGGTTGCCTCTGAACTGGAATTTTTTATCCGGGGCGTTACCGACAAGGAATGGTTAAAGGAAAAAAATAATCACATTTGGGATGAATGGTGCTCCGGCGACGCGGTTCCTTACGGCAACGATGAGCAGACCAGGGCCAGGATGATGGCCGAGCGGGAACTGGGGCCGATATACGGCTGGCAGTGGCGCAACTTCGGGGCGGATTATGTTGCGCATAACATAACGCCTTCAGGAAAGGGTGTGGACCAGCTTGCACTGCTGGTGGAAACGCTGAAAAAAGACCCGGACAACCGCCGCATGATAGTCAGCGCATGGAATCCCCTTGACCTTTCCCGCATGGCCCTGCCCCCCTGCCATTACGCTTTTCAGGTAACGGTTATTGACGGCAGGCTGAACCTCCTGTGGAATCAGCGCTCGGTGGATGTCGCTCTGGGGCTGCCGTTCAACATTGCCAGTTACGCCTGCCTGCTGCATCTGCTGGCACAAGAGGCTGGGCTGGGCGAAGGCAAGCTTATCGGCTTTTTGGGGGATACCCACATTTATGTTAATCATGTTGAAGCTATTCGCGGACAGTTATCCAGAACGCCCCGCGCTCTGCCCAAAATCAAGACCAAGCCTTTTACTTCGATTTTTGACTGGCATTATACCGATACGGTTATCGAAGATTACGATCCCCACCCGGCGATTAAATTTGAGATAGCGGTATAGCCATGCAGGAAATTATCATCATTGCCGCTATGGCGGAAAATCGTGTAATCGGTAACAACAACGCCCTGCCCTGGTCGCTGAAAGCGGATATGGCCCGCTTCAGGGAATTGACCCTAGGCTGGCCCTGCATCATGGGCAGAAAAACCTGGGAGTCTCTGCCCAAGCGTCCGCTGCCGAGGCGGCCCAATATTGTAATTTCACGGTCACTGTCTGCAGAGGCGGCGCCGGAGGCGGCTGTGTTTTCTTCACTGCAAGAGGCTATTCAGCATTGCGCGGAATATCAAAAAATTTTTATCTGCGGCGGCGCTTCCATTTACCGCGAGGCGCTGCCGCTGGCGAATAAAATTGAGCTTACGATTATACACCGGCAGTATGAAGGCGACGCTTTTTTCCCGGAAATTGACCCTGTGCTGTGGACAAAATCCAACGCTGTTGATTTTGACGGTTATTCATTTATCAGTTATGCGAAATTACATGAATGACAACCATTTCGCCTAACTTCCGGCTTTCTGCATCTTCCGGCGCAGAAGCCATAAAAACGCGGCAATAATTCGCAGGACGAATATAATCGCAAACGTATAGCGAAGTCCGTTTCTGTCGCCGCCAAGCGTGCGGTAAAGGGCCACGCCCGCCACGGGCATTACTGCGTTTGACAGGCATACAAGGCAGGTATAAACCGAGATTGAAAAACTGCGGTATTCCTCGTCAGCCACTTGCAGCAGACATTGGAGCATATTGAGAGTAACGGTAGCAAAGGGCAGACTGACTATCGCGTGTAATGGCAAAAAAATGTATGGCGCTATGGAAACAGGTACGCTGGTCGAGATAATCATCGCAACCGGACAAAGGCTTAATCCCAAAATGCCAAAGGTAACCGGCAGTACAATACCGTATTTTTCATTTCTGCGGCTCCAAAACCGCATTGTTAAAAATTGGGCAACTGTCGCTCCCAATGTTGTAAGCCCAATTTGAAACTCATTCATTTTCAGATAACTTACCTGTCCTATAAAATACAATGTCCAGTCAAAATGCCATGTCATGTAAAAGAAAATCGCAGTCCCGATAAATAGCAAATATTGTTTGTTATGCACAAGGCTTTTTACGGCTTTTTTTATTTCCGAAACAGAAACGCCCTTTGGCATGGCAGGCTGAACAGCTTTAATGCGGCGGTAATTAAATGCCGCCAGTACCAGAGACAGGGCGGCGCATAAATAAAAACACTGATGAACAATAATTTTTTCCCCGCCTGTTACGGCCCGCAGCACTATTGCGCCGACCAGAATGGGTAAGGGTATGCTGATAAAAACATCCATGTGAGTGCGCATGGTTAAGACACGGTTACGCTTATGTATACCCACAACCTCGGGAAAGAATGACTGCCACGAAATATTGTATATTGCGATAGCGCCAACTGCCAGCGAAAGGAAGCCCAGAAAAAAGTAAATGGTATACGGAGAGGCAGGATATGTTTGAGTGCTCGTCAGCCTAAAGTACGGCGATAATGCGCAAAGCAGAAACCCAAGAGCGCCGGTAATCAAAGCGCCAATCACTATTCGGCGTTTATTGTGAAGACTACCGGCAAAAAGGCCCCCGGGTATCAGTATCAACATAGTGAATATCTGAGGCAGGAATTGCACAAGGCTAAGCTGATAATCCCCCGCGCCAAGCCGGAGTGCAAACAAGTTGTTATTATTGGTCCCGATATTTACAGCCAGAGCCGCAAGCAGGCCGTCCATCGCATATCGCGCGGCAACAGGGTTTGAACCGGCGAAATTTCTTACGCGGGTAAAAGGGTTTATTACCATATTGTATCAACTACCGGGTAAAATTTAGTCAACCTTTATCCCACGGTACGCTTATTTGAGATAATATCCTAATTATTTATCTTTGAAAAGTAACATTTTTTACCATGATTATTCCACATGTGAAGTGCGATTACAACATTATTAAAATCATTACGAGTTAATGCTGAACACGCCAGCGAACAGAAGCAGAAATGCAAGAGAATACAATCTTATTAATAATTGCACATAGAGAAACTGTCTTACAATAAAGCCTTCCAAAACCGGTTCAAAAAGGGCCGTCCAGCCTAATTATCCGGGGCTTTAATTGGGTAATTAGCAGTCAAAACTTCTATCTTGTATTTTTTACTGTACTGGGTATGGCAGTTTCCTCAAATGGCGCTGGGAGCGTTTCTCTCACAAATATTGACAGCCAGAAAAATGTCAATAGAAATTAAGGGACGTAAAATTACTTATTACCATTTTTATAGATACACCAAATTCAGCAGATTCATATCGGGAGTATCGTTGGGAACTTTCATTCTGTTATCAGATAATAATAATGACCATACCACAATACTTCATGAATACGGGCATAGTATCCAGTCCCGGTATCTTGGCTGGCTGTACCTTCCAGTTATCGGCATATACTCCGCAGTGTTTTGTAACCTTTGGGATCGCTGGTTTCATCCTTGGATGTATTGGGATAGCAATAGGCGGTATCAATGGTATTACAGCCGCTGGAGCGAAGCCTGGGCTGATAAATTAGGTGGCGTAGAACGGGGATAGTTTGAAAAAATCCGGCGTTGCCGGTTGACAGGCCAAGAGCCTGAAATAACGGGCAGAAACCCGGTAGCGTCAACTACCGGGCAGGCGGTATGAACGCCTTCAGGGTTGCCCCCGAT
>JAIRRB010000072.1 GCA_031256195.1 Treponema sp. | reverse complement strand
CCCACCGGCCCGCCCCGGTATCGTTCAATAATGATTTTAAGAATCTCCCTATCCTGCTTTTCCAGACCCAGCGCGTCAATTTCCAGCCGCGCAAGGCCGTCCTGCACCACCGGCAGCGTAATAGCGTCACTGCCGGAGAACTGGGCAAAATCCCGCATGCGCCGCAGCAGGCGGTTGACCACCCGCGGCGTTCCCCGCGATGATTTTGCCAGCAGCGCCGCGGCATCGGCGTTTACTTTTACCTTCAGCAGTCCCGCTGAACGGCGGACTATGGCCTCCATATCCTGCTGTTCATAAAACGAAAAACGGCAGGTAATGCCAAAACGGCTGATCAGCGGGCCTGAAACAATCCCCGCCTTGGTAGTGGCCCCGACCAGCGTAAACGGCTGAATGGGAATTCGCAGTGTCCGCGCCATCGGCCCCTGTCCGACAATCCAGTCCAGTTCATAATCTTCCATCGCGATATACAACAGTTCTTCAATGGCGGGCTTGAGCCGGTGAATTTCGTCGATAAAAAAAACATCCCCTTTTTTGAGATTGGTCAGCAGCCCCGCAAGGTCTTTGGGCTTGTCCAGAGCCGGAGCCGAAGTTTGCACAAAACCGCTTTCCAGTTCATTCGCCACCACCTGCGCCAGGGTAGTCTTGCCCAGACCCGGCGGCCCTATCAAAAAAAGGTGGTCGAGGCTTTCGCCGCGTTCTTTGGCCGCGCCCATAAACACCGCGAGATTTTCTTTCATCGTCTGCTGACCCAAAAATTCCGCAAGCCGCCGGGGGCGCAGGCTTAAATCCCGCTCATCCTCACCGGCTATGGATTCAGGATGGGCAATACCGGTATTTTTTGACATGGCCCCAGCATAGCATTTATTCAAAAAAAAATCGAGATTCCCCAGGGCAACAGCATTTTCTTTTCTATCAAGTTATCAGATAAGTCAAAATTCGCATGGGATGGCCAGCGGGGCGGCAAAAAATCTGGGAGAGTCTGCCTATGGAGCCTCCCAGCACCTCCATAATCAGGTAAAAATTATTACAAAATGATTACCGTATGGAGGCGCTGGGCCTTTACTGTCCCTACCCTCGTTACTTTTCTTCGCTGGTCTCCTCCGGCAGAGAACCCCAGAAATTTTTTTGCCGCCCCGCTGGCCATCCCATGCGGCCTGTACTGATTATATTACCTATTATCAGGGTAAATGTTGTTGCCCTATGTCGGTAAAGACCAGCCGGGGAAGGCGCTGCGGAGTGGCAAAACATTTGGAATTCCCCGCCGGAGTAGACCAGGGAATAAAAATTTAAATTTGTGCCAGAATAAAAGCAGACCGGCATGAGGAACATGGTTGTTACCCCCATTTTCAAAACTACACTATGATTTGCCAGAGAAAAAAAGGCCGGTCTGGGGCTACATAGGCGGATTCTACAAGCGTTTTGCCACTCCGCAGCGCCTTCCCCGGCTGTGATTTGTACGGTCTAAAAAATGCTATTGCCACGGAGATTTCCCTTGACGCCATCCAGATTATCCTATATAGTTAGACTAGTCAGACTAGGAGGCTGTACAAAAATGACAATGGTAAAAGAAAGAAAGCCGCGGATGGTGAATGTACCGGCAAAAACCGGCAGAAAAAAGGTTGATTGGCAGTTACAGGAGGCAAAAGCTATGTTCAGTGAAGTCATTAAAGCGGCCGCGGCGAAGCCCCAGATTATTACCGTCCGGGGAAAAGAAACGGCGGTGATTATTTCCATTGGAGACTATAAAAAACTGGTCCGTCCCCGGCAAACGTTTTTTGAATTTATGCAAAATTCTCCGCTCCGTGATTTTGACCTGGAATTGCCGCCGCGGATGCCGGAAAAAATGAGAGATATCAATCTGTGAAATACCTTCTGGATACCAACATACTGTCGGAAATGCGAAAATCAAATTGCAATCTGCGGGTAAAGGCTTTTACTGACGGGATAGACCCGGAAGATATGTATATCTGCTCAATTTCCATCGGGGAAATATGCTTTGGTATGGAAAAACTCCCCGCCGGAAAAAAGAAGCATGATTTAGCCATTTGGCTGTACAGCAAATTACCGGAATGGTTTAACAGCCGCATTATTTCCCTGGATACGGACACCATGACAGAATGGGGAAGAATCCGCGCCCGGGCAGGTAGGACTATGCCGGTTGTCGACATGATGATCGCTTCGGCGGCCATAACCCATCACATGACTCTGGTTACCAGAAACGTCAGAGACTTTGAGGATGTCGCGGGCCTTAACATAATCAACCCTTGGGAGTTTTAAAAACATTCCCTGTTCAGGCGCCGCTTAAATACACAATCGCGTTTTTAAACAGCATTTTTTCTTTTTCCGCCTGGGACAGGCCGGAAGGCACATCTTCTTCAGCGCGGGCGACAGCATCTGCCGCCGCCCGTCTTTCATAGCCCATTTCGGCTAACGCTTCAACCAAATCGCCGTAGGGAGACGCGGACGGGGAAGCCGCAGGCGTATGCACCAGCTTGCCTTTGAGCGCCAAAAGCATTTTTTGGGCGGTCTTTTTTCCCAATCCGGGAACCGCTTCCAGCCGGGCAAGGTCGCCGGCTTCCAGGGCGCGCTCAAGCTCTTCCTGCCCTATGCCGCCCATTATTTTCAGCGCCCCCCGGGGGCCTATACCTTCAACCTTGAGCAGTTCCAGAAAAGTATTCCGCCGCGTTTCATCGGCAAAACCGAACAACCGCATTTGATCGTCACGGTGGTACAGCCAGGTAAAGACCCGGCATTCCCCGCCGTTTGACGGCGCACGTTCCATATCTGTAGCAGGCATGGTAATTTCCCACTCCAGCCCGCCGGTAAGCAGCAATAAAGCCTCACTGCTTTTCCCGCCGACAATGCCCCGAATACTGTTGAACATAACATCAGTATAGCATTTTTACGGAAAAGTGTCAGGCACAATGAATGTAAGAAGAAGAATTCACCACGGAGGTCACGGAGAAAAAATCACCAACCGCCGCCAGTGCACATACCAGCAGGGGGAGGCACTGCGGGGTACGGAAACGCTTGTAGAGTCCGCCTACGGAGCCTCCCAGCACCTCCATCAATAAATAAAGATTACTACGAGATGATTACGGCATGGAGGCGCTGGGCTTTTATTGTCCCTACCTCGTTACCGTTTCCCGCTGGTCTCCTCTGGCGGGGAATTCCAAAGGTTTCCGTACCCCGCAGTGCCTCCCCCTACCGGCTTATTTCGATTGTTGGTCAAGTTTAGCTATCGGTAGCGTATGTATTTCGCCTAACGTAACTACAAAATTCTGATAGCTGCCACCGCAACGCCGCTGGTGCATAGTCAATATTTCTTAATTTATGTCCATTCATTTATTTCTTTTTTTGATGTACCATATTTTATTCCTAGAATTAAGCCTTTGCGATTACAGTATCTACAAAACGGTTTGGGAGTTGACAAATATTCATATATTTCATCAAGCTTTTTGACCTCATGTAATTTAAGAACATCACCAGACAGTACTTCCAAATTTGTATTAAAGTATTTATTGAAATGTTCTATCCCAGCTATTGTATTACATGCATATATTAATCCATCTTTCATCGTGATACAACGATTTATCTGTGAACAAATATTGTAACTTGTTTTTAATGATTGCTTCCCCTCTAGATCAAGCGGATATTTCCACATTGATTTTACAGGTACATCATCTCCGCCGATATATTCAAATTTTACATTATATTTATTCGATTTTTCCTTTATGCCGTTAATGTCAATATTTATCGGGTATCGTGATACACTGATTGTTACATTATTTTTTTGACAATTTTCCCAAGATATTTCAGGCATTTTCAGCAATAGTAGTCCGTTAGTCATAAAATTAACCATCGTTTTCGGGAAAAGTTCACGAGCAACATTAAATATTTCCAGAATTTGGGGATGCAAAAGCGGTTCACCTCCTGATACATAAAATGACGTAAGCTTGTTTTCGGTTAATTTTGCCAATTTTTCCATATCTTTTTTGTATGTTTCAATGTTCAAAAATTCTTCTTCAGCAATGGGACTGAACGCGGTGCAACATTTACAGTTTAGATTACAATGTTGTGTTGCATATACCCCCATTACCAATGACTTTAAGGGCTTGTGATGTTTTCTGGCGTTAATTTTTAATCCAATTAAGGTCATCCACCTAAAAAATTGACTGTTTTCAGGAATAATTTTTACGATTGTGTTGCGAACAAATTCTAATATATTAAATGCTCTTTTTTCCATAAAAAACCAGCTCGAAATAATAAATGTGTCTATACAGACATATTTATATTAAAAATATATCTAAATAGACGTATACGTCAAGTGGTTTTATGTCTGTTTAGACATATTTTTGTCCTTTCCCTTCTATAATTTGTATTGATATGAATGATGATGCTGCAATTTTCTGGGAAAACGTCAAAAAGGAGATAAAATCACAGAATACCACGCAAGAGTGGATAGCCAAGGTTTCGGGTATTAGTTTCAATACATTTCAAGGGTGGATGTCAAAAGGTATATATCCACGGGTTAATGAAGCAATACGCATTGCGGCTTCACTTAATACATCTGTTGAATATCTTGCCAATGGCGCTGTCCAAAACAGTAAAAAACCAATAGAAACTATTTGTCAACATTTACCGAAGATTCAAAAACACCTGGAGTTAATAAAAGAAGCGGTTAAGGAACTTCAATGAGGGGTATCATACCCTTCGTTTCCTCATTCGCTCGGTCATGCCCGTGCAAGCACGGTCGCGACCTCGCTCCGTTCGTCAATAACTATATTTCCAAATGTTTCCGCCAGCCCGCAGCGCAGCCCACTGCCGGTATGTGCGGCGGTGGATTTTACTCCGTGTCCTCCGTGGTGAATTCTTCCTTGTTTAATAAAAGTAAATACTGTTACCCTGCACTCGCTATTGCAATGAACCGCCTGAGTTGGCGGCGCATATCGCCGCGCCGAGGGCGTCGGCGGCGTGGTCCGGTTTGGGTATTTCCGGCAGGCCTAAAATAACCCGCACCATTTCCTGAACCTGTTTTTTACCGGCGCTGGCAATCCCGGTTACCCCCTGCTTGATTGCGTTGGGCCTGAATTCCGTTATCGTCAGAGAACGTTCGGCAAGTGCGGCAAAAACAACGCCCCGCGCCTCGGCAACGGGAATGGCGCTGGAAACATTTCTCCCAAAGTACAGGGTTTCAACGGCGGCTTCCGCAGGCTGATAAGTGTCCAATAACGAGCGGATTGATTCCATGATTGAGAACAGACGTTCCGCCTGGGGACGGCCTGCGGCGGTCTCAATACTGCCGTGACCGACATAGTGAAGCCTTCCCCCCGCGCAGTCAAGCACGCCCCAGCCCGTGGAAGCCAGACCGGGGTCTATACCGATGATGCGGCGAAAAGGCGCAGCCTTACTCCGCTTCAAAACCCTCGGGGATGCTGATGTTGGTGTAGACGTTTTGCACGTCATCGTTTTCTTCAAGTTTATCAACCAGTTTGAGGGCCTTGGCGGTAGCGTCATTGTCCAGCGTTACTTCCGCTTCGGCAACCATGCTGATTTCGGCGCTCATGGTTTCAAAATTTTTCCCTTGCAGCGCGTTCATCACCCCTTCAAAATCTTCCGGCGCGCTGGTTACCTCGATAATGCCGTCTGAAGCGGAAATATCTTCCGCGCCGCCGTCCAGGGCAGCCTCCATCACCGCATCCTCGGTGTATTTATCGCCATCCAGGGTAATGACTCCCTGCCGTTTGAACAGGCGGGAAACCGACCCCGATGT
>JAIRRB010000037.1 GCA_031256195.1 Treponema sp. | reverse complement strand
CCCTCCCTGAAACTCCGTGACCTCCGTGGTAAATTCTTCCCCCTTTCCGGCTAATATTATATCGCTACGAGTTGGGTTAATCTCCCTTTTCCCCCCTCCGTGTCCTCCCTGGTAAATTCTTCCCCCCTCTCCCCCCTCGCGGCCCATGCACGGTTAGACATTTTCCCCCCTCAAAACGTCATTTTTCCACATTCCCGGTATTTTTCACATTTTGTACGATTTTTGTTGAAATATCGAATCGTTGTGTTATAATAGCATTAAGGTTTTGGGCATGGAATTTGATGTGGCTTACGGACGCCCAAAAAAGGCAAAGTGGGGTAGAGGGGGAATATGACCGTTTTTGTCAGAAATTTCTTGTTTTTCCTTAAAAAATTCTTCCCCCAAAAATTCTTACCACGGAGTTTCACAGAGTACCACGGAGTTACACGGAGAAGATGTAAAGTGGATTCCCTCTTTTCTTTCTTTACTTATCTTCCTTCCTTATTATTTAATTCTCGTACCACTCATTGCTTTCATGCTTGCGCATTGCCCCCTCCGTGTCCTCCGTGGTTAAATTCTTCTTCCCCAAAGATTCTTACCACGGAGTTACACAGAGTATCACGGAGTTTCACGAAAAAGATGTGTGGACTTCCCTCTTTCTTATTACTTTCTTTCCCCTCCGTGTCCTCCGTGGTAAAGTCTTCTTCCCCCTCCGTGGTTAAATTCTTCCCATTCTCGCGGTTCACACATGGTCACACCTTCTTCCCCTCCGTCTTTCTCCGTGACCTCCGTGGTAAATCTTCTTTCCCCTCCGTGGTTAAATTCTTCTCATTCTCGCGGTTCACACATGGTCACACCTTCTTCCCCTCCGTGGTTAATTCTTCTTGCCATAAGAATTCTTACCACGGAGTTACACGGAGTACCACGGAGTTACACAGAGAAAAAGTAAAGTGGATTCTTTCTTTATCTTCCTTCTTTAAATTCTTGTACTACTCATTGCTTTCATGCCTGCGCATTGCCCCCTCCGTCTTTCTCCGTGTTCTCCGTGGTAAATCTTCTTTCCCCTCTGTGGTAAAGCCTTCTTCCCCCTCCGTGGTTAAATTCTTCTCATTCTCGCGGTTCACACATGGTCACACCTTCTTCCCCTCCGTCTTTCTCCGTGTCCTCCGTGGTAAATCTTCTTTCCCCTCCGTGGTTAAATTCTTCTCATTCTCGCGGTTCACACATGGTCACACCTTCTTCCCCTCCGTCTTTCTCCGTGACCTCCGTGGTAAATCTTCTTTCCCCTCCGTGGTTAAATTTCTCCGTGGTAAATCTTCTTTCTTTAAATCTTTACTGGTGCAAAAGCCCCTGCCATCACACTATGTCTTCGCGGACAGTCGCCCGTTGGGTGATTTTATGGTGAGGCGGGGTTTAAGTATATCATACTAGGGAGGTATACTATGAAAAAGAGCGGAATTTTATTTCCGGTAGTCCTGCTGCTGATGGCAGGGATGGTGATGTTCGGGTGTTCGGAAGACCCCCCCAAGCCGCCGGCGACCCAGGATGCGACCTGGAGCATTGTTCAGGAAGGCGGTACGGAATCGGGCGGCGTAGCCACGGCTAGTTCAACCCACATCAAAGTTACGTTTAGCAAAAAGATTGAGGCGTTCCCGACTCTGCGTGTTACCATAAGCGGCGCGGCGGAAAAATCCGGCGCCCCGGTAGCGGGCAGCGGCAACGACTGGCGGATTCCCATTACGGTAAACAATGGGGGAAATGCGACGGTGGCAATCGCCAGCTTGACAGGCGCTCAGAATGGTTCCAAAAGCACACTGGTATACAAGCAAGGCGATGCGGCGGACCCCAATACCTACGACGCGGTAGCCGATGGTACGGCGGGTACCACGACTTCAACCAAAATCACCTTTACCTTTAAGAAAGACGTAGCCGAACTGACATTGGCGGATATAACCATTGCCAACGGAACCGGAGCCGCGGCAAAGGGCGCTTCCGTAAGCAAAGTTGGAACCGATGCGAAAAAATGGGAATTGCTCATTACGACTACCGCGCAGGGAGACATCACTGTCAGCATTAACAAGGGCGACATTGAAAAGTCAACTAAGACGGTTGCCGTATTTAAGAAGACAGGCGAAGAAGCGGTCATTGGCGGCAATCTGGGCAATACAACCGTAACAAACAACGCGACTCAGAAAGGTTGGAGAACCAATGGAACTGACAATGTAACAACGAATCTTGATATCGTTACCCTGATTAATGCGGAATACCTTGAACTGATACTGAGTAAAAAACCCGCGGGCGGGTATCAGATTATCTGGCAGGGAGACGGTAATGGCTGGAGCTGGGCTTCAACTGCCATTTCAAACGATAACGGCGTTCCTGATTCGACTAAAGGCGTAACGCTGGAGGAGAACGATGAGGGGAACTGGGTATTAAAAATTAAACTCGCCGACGCGTTGGCCGGGTATGGAAACCTTATAAACTGTTACAAGGCTAAATTCTTTATCGCCTACTACACACCTGATTTTGACGCAATGGGCATCATAGAAGCGAATCTGATTTCCACCGCCAACCCGATTGAATTTGTGTATGTCACCTTTGACGCGGACGGCGGCGATTTTGGAGACCCGGATGCTGAGGATTATGAATTCACCGAAGAGATAGTTCTCAGGGTTAAAAAAGGAGACTCACTGGACAGCAAGTTCCCCGCGAACCCGATTTTATCAGGTTCCCATGTGGATGGCTGGTTTGATGAGGACAATAACCTAGTTACTGCGTCAACCCCATTCAACGTGGATACAAAGGTGACGGTAAAGTGGGAGGACGGTGACCCGGTTGAGTGGACAGTTTCCTTTGATACGGACGGCGGTTCTGCAAAGCCGGCGGACGTTATCGTTCCCGATGGCTCCCCGCTGGCCAGTAAGTTCCCGTCAAGTCCGACCAAAGCGGATTATATTTTCGCGGGATGGTTTGATAGCGATACTATGTCTACGGAATATAAAGCTGATACGCCAATAACGGAAGATATTACCCTGAAAGCAAAATGGACAGCGATTGTCTATCCTTCTGCGCCTAATGTGACCAGCGACTTAGACGATTTTGAAATGACAAAGGTGTTAAAGGTTGACGGCGGTAATAATTTAGATGACTGGCTTATAGGCAAAGGAAACATTGTGGGGGCTGATGTTGCCGCGATTAAAGCCGCAAAACCCAATAGTATTATATTGTTATCTGTAATTTGTGATACTTATATTAATTGGGGATTTGGAACATTTGGCGGTGTTAATCTGAGCGCACCAAACGATATGACAGGCGGTACAACATTCTTTGTAAAGCTCAGTGTCAGTGATCTTTTAGCTGAAGGAAACAATGCGACTGCGATGCAATACTTTGTAAATCCCTACAATGCCTGTAGTATCCAACTGGTCGAACTGTGGGAACCCACCGCTACTTATGTACCGCCCCTGGATGTATTCAAAAACGGAGCATTTACCGCAGGCTGGTCATCTGATGGTACTATTGCCAATGGCGTGATTGAAGTTACTCCCACTACCGGTGGAGCAAAACCCAGTTACAAGATCACATTTACTGCGACTACCGCAATTGACCTTGACAATTATAAGTATCTTGAAGTTCAATGGGACGATGCTTGTGATCCGCACATATTACAAATTGGTTTTAATGCAACATGGTATGGGGCAACTGCTCCAGACTACGTCACAACAGCAGAGGGATTAAACTCATGGCAGCAAAAAACCGTTCAGCATGAAATTGGGAGCAAGTTCCAGGATTGGTCTGATAATAAAACCGGCTGGGTTGATGCTGACAAAATGATCAACAAATTGGAGCTGTTTGCCGACTTTATTCAAGGCGGAGAAAATTGGGATGCTAATCATGATCTGACTGATTCTGAAGTAGGTATATTCTCCTTCAAGAGAGTTACCTTTACTAAGTATTAATAACATCTTTTGATTGTTAATTGACAACCCGACCATTTAATCAAAAGATTAAGTGGCCGGGTATTTTTGAGGAATGAATTGATACCACGGAGTACACACGAAGGATTACAGATGGTTTTCCTCGAACCGAAGGTTCGCCGAACTGAAAGTTCGCCGAACTGAAAGTTCGCCGTGTCCTCCGTGGTTAATAATTAGAGTTGTTTGGAAACTTCAGTTTCTGAACAACTTCCTTATAAAAATAGCAGTTTTCCAGGGCTTTAGCCCGAAAACTGCAAGACTTGAGAGACGACCAACCGGGTTGTCGAACAAGTCTATATTTCAGGGAGGTATTACCATGAAAAAAATCTATCCGGTACTCATACTGGTATGCGGACTATTTATAATTGCCGGCTGTCCATCGGACCCGGCACAGAAGCCGCCCCCGCCCATTACCGATGCGGATTTCAGCCTGGTGGACGGAATCTATGAACATACCTTTGATAACCCGCGCATGGTAAAAGGTACAGAGTATGAGATTATCATTAATGCTGAAAAACTTGATGATGAACTGGGGGGCTGTCATTTCCAGGGACAACTGTTGTACCAAGACGGCGCTACTAAATACCTGCTGGCCAGTTCGCAAAACGCCCAGCCGCAGAATATCGCGGTATTAGGAAAAAAATACCGCATCACGCTCAAAGCGGGGGAAATCAGCGATGAAGACAAAACAACAGATAAACAGCAAGCGGGAGGCTATTCACTGCCGGACGCAAGCCTAACGGAAGTTCCGGCAGGCGCGGCGCAGATTTTTCTGCTGACGGCCAAAACGCCCCAATGGTATGAATTTGGCAAGAGAAACCAGCCGGACAATGGCAATACCAAAGACAACTGGGATGTTAATTATTATGATGCCGGTATAATAGTGGGTATAAAGGGAGACATAACGGTACGGGTAAAACCGAATTATACCTATACGGACGGAGCCGCGGTTACCGGGCTTGGCGGCAGTGACTCAGACTCTACAACCGGCAAAGGCAATATTGAAGGCGCCGAATACGTCAAATTAAAAGAAGCCCCGCCGGACAGTCTGCTGCGGGTTTTCTGTACCGCCAATGTGGTTACCAGTGGGGGCGGCGGCACAACTGCCCAGCCGGGCTGGGGAATAGCCGAATTTGGCACCGTTATGGGGGACGCAAATAAAATCAGGGGCCAGAATCAAACGGTGGGTGTGGGAATACCCGAGACATGGAACGGTTCTCCTGTTACCGCCAATAGCAATTTTGTGTTTCACGCTGATATTCTTATCGCCGATATTCTGGATGCTTCCGACCCTAACTGGACATTCCTGAATGTATATAACGGCGGAAAAGTTACCGGCATGACAATTCGCGTGCCGAACACGCCGTAATATGAAGAATTTTTACCACGGAGCCTTAATAATCTCCGTGCCCTCCGTGGTAAAATATTAAAGGGATTAAGTTTAAGATGACAATAAATTTATTTAAGGAGCAATGTATGAAAACGATTAAAACGATGATGATGGCAGTAATCGCGCTGATGGCTGTGCTGGCATCCTGCGCCTCAAGCGGCGGCGGGGGTGGGGGTGGCGATGCCCGCGGGGCGTTAGGCGTATGGACTTTTGCCGATGCGTCCGCCGATGTGCAGGGCTGGTGGCTGTCCACCGCCGAAAATTACAAATACAAAGCGCCGGCCAAATTGAGCCATGACAGCGCGACCCTGGGCAAGGGCCTGCTGCGGCTCGATGTCGATTTTACCAATAACATCGAAGACGACTGGGCGGATATTAAAATCGTGTACGATTTCCCCAAAATGCTCAACATGAAAGGAAAAACGCGCTTTACCTTCGACTTTTACTACAATCCGGCTTTCCGCAGCGACGGCGGGTTTAAGCCCATGGTGTGGTGCAACAATAACGGCCTTGCCATCAACTTTACCGGTGAATCCATCGAAGGCGGGGAAGACGCCGGCGAAGGCTTTTTGAAACAAAAAGGTGAAGTGTTGATTATGCCGACATCGGGTTTTATGCCCGATATGCGCTTTATCATTGCCGGCAATTTTACCGACTACAAAGGCCCCGTTTTCTTTGACAATATGCGCTGGGAATAGGGGCGGCACATGAAAAAAAATATCGCGTTATGCGTTTTTTTCTGCGTGCTCACGGCATCCGCGTTCGCCCAGTTAAACGTGGGGGGCTATACCAAATCGTACTGGATTCCCTGGCGTATGACCGTTTTTGAGGACGGGGAAACCGCGCATACCACCGCCGTGCAGGTTCCCTGGGGCGAGCCGGACATCAGCGCGGGGGTCAATGTTGACGGATGGTCGGAATGGGGCGGCATCCATCTGGGGATTGGCATTGCCAACGGCGCCGCCAACCGCTCGGCCCATGCGTATTCCGCCACCGCCGGCGGCTGGGTGTGGGTAAAGCCCCTCGGTTTTACCAACGCCGCCGGACTGGACACCTTTACCATCTGGCTGGGAGACCCCAATCACGGCGCTTTGATGGGGAAAATCGGCGGTTCCAATCTAGCGACCTATGTGCTGAATAATTCGTATTCAATAGACCGTATGTTGCAGCAAAATGGCTACAAGTCAAGCAATGGGGAACGCGACTTCCGGCTGGAGAAACAAAACCCTGAGTACAATACCTTTACCCGCTTTAATCCCTATTCATGGGGAAACGCCAACGAAGAAACGCAGAACCTCTGGTGGCCGCGTATAGCGGCGGCGGCGATGATTACCTGGGAGCCGGTAGAACGTTTCTTTTTCGGCTTCTTTGTCGCGCCGGAAATGCTCAGGCTGCTGGACTGGAACCCGGATAGCGCCAAAATTAACAATCCCATACTGCAAGGGATTCATGGCGAGAATTTAAGCGATGACGACATTAATCAGGATTTTTACGATATTAAACAGGTATACCGTAAAATGCAGATTGGGGCCGGTTATACGATTCCCGGCGTTGGTTTTGCCCGCCTGCAGTTTATCGGCCTGCGTAACGTGATTGAAGCGGCATTTCAGCTCACCGCGCTGGGAGACCTGGTGTTTGACTTCGGTTTCAAACTCCCCTTTGAAGGCAGTGATAAAGAAGATGCGGCAACATGGAAAAGGAAACGGGATTTTGGAGCGTCGGTTGCCGCGACATACCGGAACTACGATTTCCGTTTTACCGGCCGTCTTGACGCCGCCTTTGCCGGTTCCGATTCCAGCGGGCGTGCCGTAAAAGTGCGCGGCCTTAATATGATTGGCTACCTGATTCCCTCATACCAGCTTAACATCGGCACAGTGGGCATGGACATCGGCGTGGAATACGAGCAAAAGGATGATGTTAACGGCTGGGAAAATGATTCCCTGCAAGCCGGCCTGGGGCTCTGGTTTCACCGCAGCCTGAACAACGCCCAATTCAAAATCGGGCTGGTATCCCGCCTGCCCCTTGAATGGGCCGGTTCCAAACAGCCCACCGACTTTTTTATCCCCATAATACTGGAGGTCGGTTTTTAGGATTAGAATTTTTCAAGAAGAATTTAACCACGGAGTTGCGGTACGATAATCATCTTTAATTTTCTTCGTGAAACTCCGTGGTAAAGTCTTTCGGGATTGGGGGTACAGATTGTGTGGAAACTGATAGTATTGGTAATTATGCTCATGTTTTGTGCTTCGTGCCCTTCCCAGCCGGAGCCGCCCGAACCCGTTGAACCGCCGGTCATTAATGCGGGCAGCCTGTCGGATAATGCCCAGCGGCTGCTCAATTTCCTTGCCGATGAATACGGCAACCGCATCATCAGCGGCCAAATGGATACCGCCTGGGCCGAAAATAATCGAATGGACATGATAGCCCGTGTGTTTTACGACACGGGCAAGTATCCGGCCCTGAAAGGTTTTGATTTTCTTGACCTTCCCCACAATTGGAGCGGCTACGGCAAAAATCAGGTTGATGAGGCGGTTGAATGGTGGGAAGGCAAAAACAAAATGTACGGCGTAACGCCCGCCGCGCAGTTACTGCCGGACAGGCCGGACATTCACGGCATAGTCGCCTTTTGCTGGCACTGGCGAACACCGACAGAATTTTACACCGACAGAACCGCTTTCCGCATTCCCTGGAAAGACGGCAAACTGGACGCCGAAAGCGCCGCCTTCCAAACCATAAAAAACGATTTGGATAAGGTTGCCGCCCTGCTGCAAATACTGAAAGATAAAGATATTCCCGTACTCTGGCGGCCCCTGCATGAAGCCTCCGGCGGCTGGTTCTGGTGGGGGGCAAAAGATGTTTCCGCTCCCGCGGCGCGTTGTATAGCCCTGTGGGAATATATGTACGATTACCTGACCAATACCAAAAAACTCGATAACCTGATTTGGGTATGGAACGGCCAGCACAAAGACTGGTTTCCCAACCCGGACACGGTTCACATTGTCGGCTACGATGTCTATCCGCGGCAAAAAGACTATTCCTCGCAGTATCAAAAATTCAGGGAAACGCTGGAAATGGTCCCGGAAAAAAACCGCATCGTCGCCCTGACCGAAAACGGTGAAATCCCCGACCCTGCCCAATGCAAAAATGACAACGCCATGTGGTCCTGGTTTATGACCTGGAACGACGCCGGTTACGCCGAAGGCGAAACCACCAGCGGCAATTTCTGGACCGGCGAATACCACAACACCAATGCCCATAAACGCTATGTCTATAACCACGACCTGGTCATAACCCTGGACAAATTGCCCGATTTATCATCCCTCAGTCTGGAAAATTGAGTAGTGGAAAAAATATAATCTCGTGTATAATTTACCCATACGTTACTCAAGCAAGGGAGAATAATAAATGGCAAAGATTGAAGGCTTCAGGATTCGCAATTTCAGAACTTTACGTGATATTACGCTTGGCCGTTTGTGGAATGCGAGAAGTTCCGGTGAATTGACGCCCATGACTGCGGTAATTGGTAAAAATGGTTCAGGAAAAAGCACACTCTTTGATGCGTTTGGTTTCTTGTCGGATTGTTTGAAATTGGGAGTTGAAGAAGCCTGCGACGCGAAGGGACGTGGCGGATTTGAACGGATAATATCGCAAGATGTTAACGAACCTATTATGTTTGAAATTTATTATCGGGAAACCCGTACTGAACTACCCATTACTTACGAAGTAGCGTTTACCCTTGATGATCATGGCCGTCCTTATGTCAAAAGCGAGCGTTTGCGCCAGCGGAGAGAGGGGCAAAAATCACTCGGTCGGCCATATTCGTTTTTAATTCTCGAGGATGGCATGGGTGTTGTATGGAAAGGAAAATATCAGGGAATAAACGAAGATACAGGACAGTTTACTTCAGAAGATATTGCTGAATTAATGCGTGAAGAATCAACCGAGAGGGAAGTTGTTGAACTGGAGGATAATCGTCGATTGGGTATTGCCACACTTGGCGCGCTAAAGCAACACCCCAGGATTTCCGCGTTTAGGCAATTCATCGAAGGTTGGTATCTTTCATATTTCAGGCCTGACGCAGCCCGCGAACTGCCTCTGGCTGGCCCGCAAAAACATTTAAATATACACGGTGACAATATGGGTAATGTTGTTCAGTTTATGGAACGTGACCACCCAAAGCAATTCCGGAAAATAATTGATGATATTGCTGAAAAAATACCCGGGATCGAGAAAATATCTGTCGAACGTATGCCCAACAATCAACTGTTATTAAAATTCAATAAAAAAGAATTTAAAGACCCATTCCTTGCACAGCAGATGTCTGACGGCACCTTAAAAGTATTTGCGTATTTATTATTGCTTTCAGACCCAACGCCGCCGCCGTTCATTTGCATTGAAGAACCGGAAAACGGGCTATACCATAAGTTACTCGAAAATCTTGCACAGCAATTCCGGACACATGTCACAAACGAAAAGAATAAATCCCAAATTTTTATCACTACGCATCAGCCGTATTTTGTTGATGCGCTGGAACCGAAAGAGGTTTGGATACTGGAAAAAGGCGATGACGGGTTTTCAAAAATTCGCCGCGCAAGCGATGATCCCGTCATCCAAGGTTTAGTAAATGAGGGGCTGCCTCTGGGGGGATTATGGTATAGTGATTATTTTGAAGGAAAACGAAATGCACTTTGAATTTCTTGTGGAAGATCAGTCAGGTGCAAAGGCAATGGATATCTTGATCCCCAAATTGCTGAAAGGTAAAGCAACATATAGAATAATCCGTCCCTATAAAGGCCTTGGATGTCTTCCAAAAGACTTAAGGCCAAAAAGTGATGCGGGTAAACGAATACTGCTTGCTCAACTGCCCCGGTTGTTACGTGGGTATGGCAAAGTCCCCAACTACGGATGTGTAATAATTATCTGTGATTTAGATGATAAAATTGAAAAACAATTTCTGTCTGAATTAAATGGCGTACTGAACAGTTGCAGCCCCAAACCGGACGTTTGTTTTTGTCTTGCCATTGAAGAATTTGAGGCATGGTATCTCGGCGATCTTGCTGCTGTACGAAAAGCGTATCCCAAAGCCAAAGACACTATTTTGAGTGGGTACAAAAACGATTCGATTTGCGGTACATGGGAACTTCTTGCTGACGCTGTCTGCAAGGGAGGGAGCAGAGCATTAATTAAAGAGGGATGGCAGGCTATCGGAAAGCAAAAATCTGTCTGGGCAGAAGAAATTAGTCCCTATATGAATGTTGATAGTAATATTTCTCCAAGTTTCAAAAAAATGCTTTTGCAGTTACGAAGTATCGCAGCGAAAGCGGTATAACCGGTTTTTCCGTGGTTTTTCCCTGATTTTCCCTTAATATCCTCCGTTTTCTCCGTATCCTCCGCGGTAAAAAAATGATGGTCCTACCCGCTTGACGAGGCTGCCGTAACGCCTTATAATAAGCCAATATTTTGATTTGGAGGAGTAACTATGAAAAAGGCACAGATGGTATCTTTAGTGTTCTGCGGGGCGCTGTTGGCGCTGGTTCTTTCCTGCGCTTCTACCGGCGGCGGAAAAGTTGTTGCCCATGAAGGGGTCTGGGACTGGCAAACCGACAACGATGCCAGTAACGGGGGTACGTCCACCATTACCATGACCGAAGGTACGGAAGGGGGTATAACTGCCTACAGTTTTGCCGGCACCATAACCAACGAGTATCAGTATGGCGATGTCTATGTAAAGGTATACCCCGCGGGGGATATGCTGGACCTGCTCAAAACCATGACCGCCGTGTCCTTTAAGGTTAAAGGAGACGGGGATGCCTACATGATCAAAATCCCCACCTCGAACATAACGGATTATGCGTATTATCAATATAGTTTTGACACGGTAGACGGTCAGGAAATGCTGATTATTGTCCCCATGGCGTACTTTATGCAGGCTTCATGGGGTAAAACCGAGATTTTCGACCAGAGCCTGGCGGAATGGATAGAATTCCAGACAACGCGCAGCGGGGCTCCCGGTCCCTATGAATTTAAATTGTGGGACCTCAAGCTGTATACCGGCGGCATCCCGACACAGAATACCAAAACCAAGAAGGCGGCTCCCGCGGCGGCGGCCAAGGGCGTTGGCGGCGATTTGGGCGCTATGGCTTTCAAATTACTGGACAATTTCCAGTACGGAGACGGGTATCAGGGCGTGTTTTCCGACAAACGGCTGTTTAACGGTCATAAACTCGTTCCGGGTGAAACCTTTACCTTAAAAATAACCTACACGACCAGCCGCGATCTGGAAGATATTGTTCAAGTGGGTTTGGTTGATACTACTCCCGCCGCAAGCTACTGGAAACCGCTTTCATGGCTTGGCGATGAAGGCATGGCGGAGATTCCCACTTCCAAAGCGGGTGAAAAAGTTTCCGTGACCCTCACTTTCACGACGGTGGCGGAAGCGACCGGTTCATCCGGGGCCGCCAATGCGTTGGTATTCCTGACCAAAGGCGAAGGTAAAAAGGGTACGCCCAATTCCGGCGCAAAAAAATCGGTGACATTGGACTTCACCGAATTTGTATTTACCCAGGAATAAAACATTTTAATGAAGAAGTTACTGATATGCATGATACTGCCGGTTCTGCTGGCGGTATCATGCCCTTCATCGCCTGCCACGCGGCCGGGCGAGGTCAATCTTTCCTATGTTCCCACCGTCCCCGACACGGAAAATAATTATTCCCTGGAGCCGATGAGTGAAAAATCAGCTTTTGATTATTTTCGGGATGAAAAACTGCTCGTTGGCTGGAATATCGGCAATAGTCTGGACGCTTATGTCGGTGGCCGGGCGAATGAAACGGGCTGGGGCAACCCCAAAATAAATCAGGCCCTGCTTGACGGGGTAAAAGCGGCCGGTTTTGACTTGGTCCGCATCCCTATCACCTGGATGGGGTACATCGGCGCCGCGCCGGATCATCACCTTAGTGAAAAATATCTGGAACGGGTCGCCGAAGTGGCGGAAATGGCCCATAAGGCCGGTCTCAAGGCGATTATCAACCTGCACCATGACGGTTCAACCGTCAACGGGGGAAAGGACAATGGCTGGCTTTCCATTAACAAGGCCCGCGCAAGCCCGGAAGGCTACTATGAAGTAACGCATAAATTTGTCCGGGTGTGGAAGCAGATAGCGGTCTATTTCAAAAATCACGGCGACTGGCTGATTTTTGAATCAATGAACGAGATTCATGACGGTAACTGGGGCTGGGGCAGCGATAGCGCCCAGAGTTCTCAATACGATATTGTGAATGACTGGAACCGTTTTTTTACGGAAGTGGTACGGGGAACCGGCGCCAATAACGCGACTCGTTATGTGGTGCTGCCCGGTTACTGTACCGTTCCCAAACATACGCTTGCCTCTTATTTTTGGCTGCCGCCGGACAGTGCCCCCAACAAACAGATTGTTACCTTTCATTACTATGATCCCTATGAATTTGGAATCGCCGGTACGCGCTCTGAGTGGGGCACAAGCGCGGATAAAAATAAAGTGGTCAATGATTTTGCCCCTTTTAAGTCAAAGTATATCGACAAAAATATTCCCGTCATAATCGGCGAAAGCGGCGCGGTGCGGCAGACATATGATGCGGACAAGGCCAAAGAAGACGCAACACGGAAAAACCGGCTCGATTATTTTTCCTGGGTATTCAGTAAAGCCAAAGAAAACGGCCTGGTTCCCCTTTATTGGGACAACGGCAGCTTTACCGGCACGGGGGAAAAATTCGGCCTTTTGAACCGTAGTACCGGCCAGCCCAATTCAGATGAAAGCGCGGCCTGTATCAAGGCCATGATAGGAGCGGTTAAATAGAGTCTGTCTGTAGGCAGATATTGGTGGATAGATAGTAAATACAAGGGAGGCGGCCGGATATGCTGTTAGGTAAAAACTCGGTATCAGGAAATCGCAGATATGCGGTATCCGCGCTGATTTTTATCGGTATAGTAACCGGAATTGTCTGTTTGTCTGCCTGCGCTACCGGCGCCGCCACAGGCGCCGCTTCCAAAGAAACAGCGGGAAACGCCCGCCTGCAGCATACGCTGGCAAAACTCCGCCGGGGCGAAACGGTATCCGTGGTTGCGCTGGGCGGTTCCATTACGACTGGGTATCAGGCGCAGCCGCCTGCGTCCGCAGGATGGGCGGGTCAGCTTAACCGCTGGTGGCAGGAAAAAGCAAAAGTATCGGGCGGCGCGGCGGAGTTTCACAATTCCGGGGCAAGCGGGACTGATTCCGCTTTTGCGGCTGTTCGCGTAAAAGATCATGCGCTGGCTTACGAGCCGGACCTGGTTATCGTTGAATTTGCCATTAACGATCAATGGCTCAACGCCCGTGTACGCCAGCGTTCCTTTGAAGGGGTGCTGCGGCAGTTGCTTGCCGGGTCGGCGCGCTCCGTTATGGTCATTGCGTTAAACGAAAAAGCCGATTCCAATAAAAGCACCTTTCGCGAGCAGGAGCGTATCGGCAAACATTACGGTATTCCCGTTTTGGCCTGGGCGGATTGGGTAAAATTTTCCGAATGGGACCGGTGGTTTACCGGTTCCGAGGCGATTCACCCCAACAACGACGGCCATGCCAATATCGCCGAAGGCATTATACGCTATCTTGACGCCGTCTGGGACAGCCTTCCGCCGGACGATGCCCTGCCCCCGGTTAATACCGCGCTTCCCGCGCCGCTGGTTTCCGCTGAATTTCAGCAGGTCGCCCTTATCGGCGGTCAGGACGCCGGTGCGATGCTCAATTTTGATACCAGCCGCTGGCAAGCCGCCCCGGCGATACTGCCCGATGAATGGCCCGGCAGGGGAGGCCGGCCCCTGACCGGCTGGACAACCGATAATCCCCAGGCCGATCTTTCCGTCCGCGTTCGGGGCAAATCCGTGGGTCTGCTCTTTGCCGAAAGCGATCAGTTTACCAACGGCCTTGCCTGGATAGAAGACGGAAAGGAAACTTTCCCCAAAGTTATAATCAGGAACTATGTCAATTACCGCAGGGGCTATTATGGTTATGCCTATGCCGAAATTGCCGATAACCTTGACCCCGAACGGGAGTATGTTCTGCGCCTTGCGGTTAATCCCGGCGGCAGACAGGGATCGGTTCATATAGCGGGCGTTGTCTGTACCCTTTCAGGGGGAAAGACTCCATGAGTATTATAAATAAACTGCGGAAATATAAGGCCTCGGTTATTACCGTGGCGGCGCTTGCCGCGCTCGCGGCGGCGTATACTGCGCTGGGCGGAATGGGGGAAAAAGATTTTTCCGCAAAATACCGGGGGGCGGATTTAAGCGGGGCTTCCGTGGGCAGAACCAACACCTATACCCGCTACCGTGAGCGTTATGCGCATATTCCGCCCGCCGCTTCTGATATTTCCGTGGATATTTTTTCATGGACAAACGCGCGCGGCGTTTCCCCGCTTGATGATTTTGAAGGGACGCGGCGTGTACTGCGAACCGAAGAAGAAAGTTTTGTTGAGTATGCGGTTCAGGTTGAACAGGCCGGCCTGTATAATATGTATATTGAATATTATCCCCTCCCGTCGCGGGGCATCAATATTGAACGGTCTTTCAAAATAAACGGTGAAATTCCCTTTCTGGGCGCTGACCGGCTGATGTTTCAGCGGGTCTGGGGAGACGCCAATGATGTGCGTTTTGATAATCAGGGCAACGAGATTCGTCCCGCCCAGGTGGAAAAACCCCGCTGGGAAGGCGCTTATTTCCGCGATTCCCTGGGTTACAGTACCCAGCCCTACGAATTTTATTTAAACGCAGGGAATAACCTTATCCGGCTTGAGGGAATAAATGAACCGGCGGCAATCCGTTCGCTCAGCCTTAAGGCCCCGGCTCCGGCGCAGCATTACCGGCAGTATGCGGCGGGCGCTGATATGCGTAATTTTTCCGGCGGCCAGTCTGGGTTTATCTTCACCGCGCAGGGGGAACACGCCCGCTACCGTTCCGATCCGTCGTTATACGCCATTTACGACCGTTCTTCCGGCGCAACGGAGCCGCCCAGCGTGGCGAAAATTAAACTGAACATGATAGGCGGCCAAAGCTGGCGCGTTGCCGGACAGTGGATTGAATGGGATTTCTTTGTGCCGGAAAACGCCCAATACCGCTTTACCATTAAGGGCCGCCAGAATTACAACCGCGGTTTTGTATCGAACCGCATGGTGATGATAGACGGGCAAATTCCCTGCGTGGAACTTGCCGCCGTGCCCTTTACCTACAGCAATAAATGGAAACTGGTGACGCTGCGTGACGATCAGGGGGATTTGTTCTTTCCCCTGAAACAGGGCGGGCATACCCTGCGGCTGCAGGCGACTTTGGGCGGCATGGGCGATATGCTCAACGTGATGGAAGAAAGCGTATTCCGCCTGAACGGAATTTACCGCAAAATACTGGTATTAACCGGCACGGAGCCGGACATTTACCGCGATTACCGCGTGGATGTGGTGTATCCCGAAATTATCACGGCAATGGAACTGGAAAGTAAAATCCTCTATAAGCTGGTTGATGATTTAACCGCCTATTCCGGCGAGCGCAGCGCCCAGGCGGCTGCCACATTGACGCTGGCCCGCCAGCTGGAGCTGTTTGTCAGGCGGCCCGATAAAATCCCCCGGACATTGGTTAATTTTAAATTTAATATCAGCGCTCTGGGCGACAGCCTTTTGGCCCTTGCCCAGTCTCAGCTTGATATAGATTATATTATGGTCAGCAGCGCCGACGCGAAACTGCCCCCGATTAAAGAAAATTTTCTTGTCGCCGCCTCCCACGAGATACGCTCCTTTTTGGTTTCGTTTTTTGTGGATTACAACAATTTGGGCGATGTGTACCGCAAAAGCGCCGACGTTGTCGAAGTGTGGATGCTTGCCGGGCGTGACCAAAGTTCCATTCTGAAAGGGATGATAGACGATACCTTTACCCCCCAAACGGGAATCAAGGTAAATGTTAAGCTGGTGGCCCCCGATGCGGTGATGCCGGCGGTAGTGGCCGGTACGGGGCCGGATGCGGCGCTCACCGTGCCGCAGGTCGATCCGGTGAATTACGCCGTCCGCCACGCCGCGCTTGATGTTTCAAAATTACCGGGCTATGAAGAGTTGACGCGGGAATTTGATTCCAGCGTCATTGTGCCGTTCCGCTATGCGGGCGGAGTCTACGGCCTTCCTGAAACCCAGTATTTCCATGTCATGTTTTACCGCAAGGATATTTTTGCGGAACTGGGCATCGACATTCCCGAAACATGGGACGACCTCATCAGCATTTTGCCCATTATTCAAAAAAACAACATGAATGTGGGAGTCCCCTCGGTGGCGACGACCGTGCAGGCCAATATCGACTTTTCCAATTTCCTGGCGCATTTATACCAGCGCAAGGGCAGCCTGTACAACGAAAACGGCTCGCGGACTCTGCTGGACGGCGAAACCGCCATTGAATCGTTTGATGTTTACACGAAATTTTTTACCCACTATAAAACGCCGGCGGTGTATGATTTTGTAAACCGTTTCCGTACCGGCGAAATGCCGCTGGGCTTTGCCGATTACACCAACTTTAACACGCTGGAAGTATTTGCGCCGGAACTGCGCGGCCTGTGGGGTTTTGCCCGTATGCCCGGCCTGCGCAAAGCGGACGGCAGTATTGACCGCTCGGTACCGACCGGAACCCTTGCCTCCATGATTTTTTCCAACGCGAAGAATCCCGGCCTTGCCTGGGAATTTTTAAAGTGGTGGGTCAGCGCCGAAACACAGCTCCGTTTTGGCCGGGAACTGGAAAGCGTCATGGGCGCGGCGGCGCGGTATCCCACGGCGAATTTTGATGCGTTTACCCGGCTTTCCTGGGGCTCGGAGCAGATGGCCGTACTGCGGGAACAGCGTTCCTGGACGGTGGGAACGCCGGAAGTGCCGGGCGGTTACTATGTAAGCCGCCATATAACCAATGCGGTGCGCCGCATACTGAACGAGGGCGAAGATACGCGGGAAACCCTGCTGGATTACAGCATAACCATAAATGACGAGCTGCTGAAAAAACGCAAGGAATTCGGTCTGGAGTAGGGGAGTGGTATGAGTTTAGCGCGATATACGGCAAAAAAGAAAACGGCTTTCCTGCGTCTGATGGGGGAAATAGCAAAAAGCCGCGTGTGTTATTTTTTCCTTGCCCCCTATGCGATAGTTTTTGCCCTGTTCTTTATCGCGCCGCTGGTGGTCTCGGTATTTTACAGCTTTACCTATTTTAACATTCTGGAACCGCCCAAATTTATCGGCCTGCGCAATTATATCAATCTTTTGCTGGGCGATGACGTATTCCTTAAAGCGATGAAGAATACCTTTATCATGGCGGCGATAACCGGCCCCATTGGGTATATTTTTTCTTTCCTGTTCGCGTGGTTTATCAATGAACTGCCCCGCTATATCCGCGCGCTGGTAACGCTGATATTTTACGCGCCATCAATTTCCGGCGCGGTTTACATGATATGGGCGATTATTTTTTCAGGCGACGCCTACGGCTATATCAACGGACTTTTGCTGCATTTGGGGATTTTGTCCGAGCCTAAACTCTGGCTGACCGACCCCAAATTCATGATGCCGGTTATGTTAGTTGTCATTCTATGGATGAGTTTGGGAACGGGATTTTTGGCTTTTATAGCGGGTTTAAGCACCATTGACGTATCGCTCTATGAAGCGGGCCTGGTGGACGGCATAAGAAACCGCTGGCAGGAACTGTGGTACATTACCCTGCCCAATATGAAAGGAATGTTGATGTTCGGCGCGGTCATGGCGATTACCCAGTCTTTCGGCGTAGCCGATGTCACCGTAGCTCTGGCGGGATTCCCCAGTACGGATTATGCGGTGCATACCGTGGTGAATCATCTGGTTGATTACGGTTCGATTCGTTTTGAAATGGGTTATGCGTCAGCCATTGCGACCCTGCTGTTTTTAACCATGATTATCTGTAATACGCTGGTGCAGAAATTCCTGCGCCGCGTGGGGACTTAAGGACGGAAAATGGCAGTAAAACCGGCGAAAAAAACAAAAAAACTGATAGGCGGCAGACGGCTGAACCGTTCCTATGGCGGCGACGCGTTTATTTTTGTCATTCTGACGGTCTTCGGCCTGTTTTTTGCCTATCCTCTGGTGTATGCCGTTAACAATGCGTTCAAACCCCTAAACGAGATTTTCCTGTTTCCGCCCAAACTGTGGGTGCGCCAGCCCACGATGAATAATTTTCAGGACCTGTTTATCATTATGAGCAAGTCCTGGGTTACCTTTTCCCGCTATATTTTTAATACCGTGCTGATTACCGCCGTGGGAACGGGCGGCCTTATTATCGTGGCTTCGATGGGGGCCTTTGTGGTATCCAAATACCGTTTCCCCGGCGCGAAACTGTTTTTTAACGTGGTCATTGTCACCCTGATGTTCTCCGGTTATGTTACGGCGATTCCCAACTATCTGGTAATGACCAAACTCGGCTGGGTCGATACCTATCTTTCCATTATTGTACCGGCATTCGCCATGCCGATGGGCTTCTTCTTGCTTAAACAGTTTATTGATACCATACCAAATACCCTTCTGGAAGCGGCAAAGGTTGACGGCGCGAAAGAATGGCGCATTTTTCTGTGGATAATCCTTCCCATGGTAAAGCCCGCGTGGCTGACCGTAATGATTTTTTCCGTACAGAATCTGTGGAATGCCCGCGCTTCCAATTTTATCTATTCGGAGCAGCTTAAAACCCTGCCCTATGCGCTTTCACAGATTATTTCAGGCGGCATAGCCCGCGCCGGAGTGGGGGCGGCGGTAACGCTCTTTGTTATGGTCGTACCGCTGGTCATGTTCATTTTTGCCCAGAGTAATATTCTGCAAACAATGGCAAGTTCGGGGATAAAGGAATAAACATGAAATATTTGTTATGCGCTTTTTTACTTTATGCCTCATTCCTTGTTCCTTCTTCCTCATTGTCGGCGGAGCCGACCAATTACACCTACAACTACGATTTCTGGCAGGAGAATGTTTCCTCTCCCGACGCCTACTATGTCAATGCGTATATCATGGGTACGGCTCTGGGCGTCGGCAATTTCCGCGATCCTCAGGGGCTTTTTGTCCGGGATAACCGCATATACATCTGCGATTCGGGCAACAACCGGATACTCCTTCTGGCTTATGAAAACGGGGAACACCGGCTGGTATCGGCGGTTAGCTCGGTGCTGATTGACGGTGAGCAGAGTCCTTTTAATTATCCCATGGATATTTTTGAAAGCAGAAACGGCTTTTTATACATTGCCGATACCAACAATCACCGCATACTCAAACTGGACCGGAACTGGAACTATGTCGCTTCCGTATTAAAGCCCGAAGATGAAAGCATCGAAGAGCACGCGGAATTTTTGCCGCTGAAACTGGTTGTTGATTTTGCCGACCGTCTCTTTGTGCAGGCCCGGAATATCAACAAGGGTTTGCTGGAATTTGACAGCCGGGGAACCTTTTCCGGTTACATGGGGGCAAACAAGGTAAAGGTCAATATTATTGACTATGTGTGGAAACTTCTTGCTACCCAGGCGCAAAAAGAGCGGATGGAACTGTTTATCCCTACCGAGTACAGCAATCTCTGTCTTGACCGTGACGGTTTTGTTTATGTCACTAACGCAAATGAACAGACTGACCCTATCCGGCGGCTTAACGCCATGGGGCAGGATATTTTGATTCGTAACGGCTATGAAGACCCGGTCGGCGACCTGGCTTACGGCAACGCGGGCGGCGTACTTGGTCCCTCAAAGTTTGTTGACGTGGCGGCTATGGATAATGATTCGTATGCCTGCCTTGACCGTGTGCGGGGGCGGATTTTTGTATACGATTTTCAGGGGAATCTTTTGTACGCCTTTGGCGGTCTTGGCAACCGGGAGGGCTGCTTCCTGCAGCCGACCGCTCTTGCCCAGATGGGACGTTCCCTGTATGTCATTGATTCACGGGCCGCCGCCCTTACCCGTTTTGATATGACCGGTTACGGAGAAAAGGTAAACAAGGCTCTGGATGAATATCAGGCGGGCCGCTATGAATCTTCGGCGGCGGTTTGGGAAGAAGTGCTCAAAATGAACGGCAATTATGACCTTGCCTATATCGGCATAGGCCGGGCGGCGCTCCGGCAGGGCGAATACCAAAAGGCGATGAAATACTACAAACTTAAACATTTCCGCGAAGGCTACGGCAAGGCTTACCAGTTATACCGCAAGCAATTCATGGAAGAAAACCTCTGGAAAATGCTGCTGGCGCTGGCGGTTGTTTTATTGGCGCCGCCGCTGGTAAAAACCGCCGTAAAAATCGGCAGGGAGGTCAGGGAAGAATGAAATACCTGCCGGACAAAGCCTGGTGGCGGCGACTGGGAACAACTTTGCGCTATTCGCTGTATACCGCCCTTCATCCCCTTGACGGTTTCTGGGATTTAACCCACGAAAAACGCGGCTCCCTGGCGGCGGCAAATATCATTGTCGCCCTTGCGGTGCTGGTCGAGATATTGCGCCTCACATTAACCAATTTTCAGTTTGTTACGATTAACATGGAGTATTTTAACGCGGTCATTGTAATGCTGCGGATACTCCTGCCGATTCTTTTGTGGGTTGTGGCGAACTGGAGTCTGACCACCCTGATGGACGGCAAGGGGCGGATGCGCGATATTTATATGGCCGTTGCCTACGCCCTGGCCCCCTCGGTTATTATCAACGCGGTCATGATTGTTCTTAGCCGGCTTATCACCTTTGATGAAGGGGCGGTCTACTGGGTGCTGGCGGGTTTTTCGGTGTTATGGACAGCCATACTGATTCTTGCCGGCATGATGATGATACATGATTACAGTTTGACCAAAACGGTGCTTTCCAGCCTGCTTACCATTGTCGGAATGGGGGTGATGGTGTTTATTTTTGTGGTGTTTTTCAGCCTTATCAGCGATGCGGCGGCGTACTTCGTTTCGCTGTATAAGGAAATACTGTTCAGGGTGATGTAGGGGTAACGGTGAAAAAGATAGTTGGAATTTTTACAGTTGTATTCATGCTCTTGACCCTGAACTCCTGCGGCAAGCAGGCGTCAAGGGCCAGGAATGTTGTTATATATGAAAATGACGGAAGTACGGAAGATATTATACTGGAGAATGAACACCTTGAACTCCGTTTCCTGCCGCAGACTGCGGAAATAATACTGACCGACAGGGCAAGCGGCGTGCAGTGGCGTTCCAATCCGCAGAATGCCGCAAACGACCCGCTGGCCGATGTGGTAACCAAATATTTTTTGGAATCCCAGTTTTCGCTGGAATACGCCGATGTCGCCGGTGTCGGCATGACCCTGTATTCGGGCCTTAACAGCGTAGACTTGCACGCTTATGACTATGCCCTGCAGGACAACGGTCTTGAAGTGCGTTATACCATCGGCGACATTGCCCGCAGTTATATTATTCCTCCGGCGACGCCGGAACAGAGGATGGTATCGTTTCTGGAAAAAATGGAACGTGATGACCGGCGCAAAATTGAAGCCAGTTACCGGCTCTACGACATCAACAATCTGCGTTCAGGCGATGACAAAAGCCTGCTGCTGTCCAGTTATCCCGACCTTAACCGGACAAAAGTATATGTCCTGCGTGACAATACCCAGGAATATATGAAAGAAATGATGGAAGGATTTTTCGCGGATGCCGGTTACACCTATGATGATTATTATGAAGATTCTTCCCGTTATACGGCATCCGGCGGCGCGGACAAACCCGCGTTTAACATAACGCTGCGCTATACGCTTGACGGAAAATCCCTGGTGCTTAATGTGCCGTTTGACAAAATAGCATACCGTCCCCCGTATCCCATAACCCAATTAAGCCTTTTGCCCTTTATGGGTTCGGGCGGCATAAATGACCAGGGGTATATGCTGGTGCCGGACGGCAGCGGGGCGCTGATATACTTTAACAACGGAAAGCAGAGCCAAATAGCGTATAACAACAATGTGTATGGCTGGGACGAAGCCATGCCCCGCGATGCGATAGTCAATGACAATAAAGCCCCCTTCCCGGCCTTTGGCATACAGAAAAACGGACATGCTTTGTTATGCGTCATCGAAGAAGGGGCTTCCTATGCCGGAGTGCGGGCCGATGTATCGGGCCGTAACAGTTCGTGGAACAATGTGTATTCCCGCTTTAACATGGTTCATGGCGCGATAATAGATATTTCAGGCCGTTCCGACCGGGCGGTCTTCCTTTATGAAAAAAGCCTGCCTTCAGGCGAGAGTATTACCCTGCGCTATACCCCCTGCGCCTCCGGCGGCTATGTGGGCATGGCTAAAGAATACCGTTCATGGCTTATGCGTACATATTCGTCTTTGGGTGCGGGGAAAGAAAACGGCGTACCCATTGCCATAGAAATTCCCGGCGCGGTGAACAAGACGCAGCACCGGCTGGGCATACCCTTCGATCTGCCCCTTAAACTTACTTCCTATAAAGAGGCACGGGGCATGATTGATGATTTTGCCCAATGGGGCTGGAAAAATGTGCGGATAAAACTTACCGGCTGGTTTAACCGCAGCGTCGATCATTCCGTGCCTTCCAAAATTGCGCTGATAGGCGAGTTGGGCAGCAAAAAAGATTTCAGGAATCTGGAATCCGCCGCGGAAAAAAACGGCTATACCATTTTTCCCGAAGCGGACTTTCTGTATATGAAGAACATCAGGCCCTTTGACGGGTTCAGCCTGTACCGTGACGCCGCCCGCTATGTAAACCGCAAGCGGATAGAAAAATATCCCTACAGTTTTGTATGGTTTGGCGAGCGCATCCGCTGGGGCAAACTCAGTTACCTTGCCCGCCCTGCCTACATGATGTCCCTGATAGACAGTTTTACGCGCAAGGCCGCCGCGCTGGGCCTGCATAACCTTGCCTTCAGAAGCCTGGGCGCGAGACTTTCCGGCGATTACCATGAAAAGCGGCTGGTCAGCCGTGAGGCCTCAATGAAGATGCGGCAGGAAAAACTGGCGGAATTAAACCGCGGGGGAACCGGCGTTTTGTTGAACACCGGTTATGCCTATGCGGCGCCCTGGGCCGATTTTATTACCGGCATGGCCATTGATGATCAAAGTTTTGGCATCACCGATGCCGCGGTTCCGTTTTACCCGATTGTTCTTCACGGCCTGGTTCCCTATACCGGGCCGGCGATAAATCTTGCCGAAGATTACACCAAAAACCTGCTTAAAACCATTGAAAGCGGGGCGGGACTGTACTTCAGTTTTATAACCGAAGAAACTTCTATCTTGCAGGAAACAAAATTCCGGCAGTTTTATGCCAATGAATACGATAAATGGTCAGGAGACGCCAATGCCCTGTACCAAAAGTTCAGCGCCGATTTTGCGGGCCTGTACGACCAGGCGATTACCAATCATGTCATTTTATCCGCGGGACTGACGCTGACCGAATACGAAGACGGAACCCGTGTTGCCGTTAACGGCGGCGATGACGCCGTTAATTATGACGGCGTTGTAATCAATGCGCACAGTTATGCGGTACTGCGGCGGGGAGGATACTGATGTATTTTATTAAAAAGAACGATAAATTTTCCCTGACGCTTGAAGGCAAAAACGCGGCTGCCGGGTATTTGTTTATTCTGCCCTTCCTGATTGGCCTCTTGGCGTTTATGTTTTTGCCCATTCTGGAATCCCTGCGCATGGTATTCAGCACCGTCAATATCGATCTGGTAAAAAACGGATTCTCCATGGAATTTTCGGGGATGGATAATTTAAAGCGCGTTCTTCTGATTGATCCGGAATTTTACCGGATGCTGGCCGAAGAAATTGGGCGTATGGTTTTGATAGTTCCCGCGGTCATTATTTTCAGTCTGTTTGTAGCTCTCATCCTGAATCAGGAATTTAAGGCAAGGGGAGTGGTGCGGGCGATTTTCTTTCTGCCGGTAATCCTTTCTTCCGGCATTATGATTGGGCTTGAAACCAATAATACCCTTTTGAGCAGCATGGCGGAAATAATTAAAAGAGGCAATTTGATGAAATCGTCGATTACCGGCGTACTGGAGGAAGTACTCGTCGCCGAAGGGGCCGCAAGCGATTTTATGGCGTATATTTTCCGTATCATAAATCAAATTTACGATATTGCGATGGCTTCCGGCATTCAGATAATAATTTTCCTTTCCGCCCTACAGACAATTCCGGTCAGTATGTTCGAGGCGGCGAAAATTGAGGGGTCAACCGCCTGGGAGTGTTTCTGGAAAATCACCTTCCCTATGGTCAGCCCCCTGATTCTTGTTAATGTTGTCTACAGCGTAGTGGATTATTTTATCAGAACCGATAACCGTGTCATGGAAAAAATAAGGGTAACCATGATGCAGCGTATGGAATATGGTTTTTCTACCGCTATGGCCTGGGTGTATTTTCTTTCCGTTATTGTGATCATCGGCATCGCGATGGCGTTAATTTCCAGGAAGGTGTACTACTATGAGTAATAATGAAAAAACCGGAGATTGGGGCGTTATATCCCGCTCATACCATCTGCAAAAAAATATTGGCGGCATAGTATATAAATTCTGCCGTGCGGTACTGCTCTTTGGCCTGTGTTTTCTTATCCTGCAGCCGCTGCTGGACAAACTCAGCGTCAGCTTTATGGAACAGCAGGATTTGTACGACAGTACCGTTGTCAGCATCCCTCGTAATTTTACGCTGGGGAATTATACGCTGGCAGGCCAACTGCTCAATTTTGGGCCTTCGCTGCTTCAAACCATGATTATCATAGTAGTTAGTTCGCTTTTACAGGTTTCCGCGTGTACTCTGGCGGGCTACGGTTTTGCCCGTTATAAATTTCCGCTGAAAAATTTCTGGTTTATGTGCGTTATGCTGATTATTGTCGTACCGCCCCAGACTATTATGGCTTCGCTCTACCTGAATTTCCGTTTCTTTGACATATTTGGCCTGGCGCGGCTGATAACGGGCAGGCCGATTAATCTGCTGAACAGCGCCGCGTGTTTTTGGCTGCTTTCGGCCACGGGCATGGGCCTGAAAAGCGGATTATACATTTTTATGCTCAGGCAGTATTTCCGGGGTATGCCCAAAGAGCTTGAAGAAGCGGCATGGGTAGACGGCTGCGGCAGATTCAAGACTTTTATCAGGATAATGCTTCCTGACGCGACGCCCATGCTCACTTCCTGTCTGTTGTTTTCCTTTGTGTGGCAATGGACGGATTCTTTTTACTCCTCATTGTTTTTAAGCAATTATAAGATGCTGTCAATCGGCCTGAGCGGGATTGCCGACCGGCTGGGCGCGTGGTGGTCGTCGATGAACAGCAGTTCGGGCGCTGTTTTTTCGGCGGCGCCGGTGGGATATACCCAGGCGATGATCGCCACAGGTATGCTGATATGCCTTGCCCCGCTGGTACTGTTGTATCTGGTGGCGCAGAAGGCTTTTGTTGAGTCCCTCAGTCAGACAGGGATTAAGATGTAGAACAAACAAAACCAATGTTTTTTGTTTGTTTCCGGATTTCAATGCGGGCGCCGTTCTGCGGCCGCCGCTTGAGATAATATTTTATTGAGGAGGCATATAATGCTGAAAAAAATGACTATGGCGCTGGTTGTACTGGCGCTCATTGCGGCGTTTCCCGCGTGGGGCGGAGGCAAGCCGGACGTAAAGGGTATGGAAATTATTATTGGCAACTGGTGGGCGGATTATGACGTCAATACCAGAAAACCGCAGAACGAGAGCGCCGAAAAAACGCTTGCCCAGCGCAAGAAACTTATGGAAGAAAACGGCGTTGTTATCAGAGAAAAAGCCATTACCGACTGGAACGGAATGCAGCAGAAAGCGGTCATTTCCACCATGTCCGGAACGCCCGATGCGCATGTTTTTATGCTGCAGCCGAACTGGGCTATGGCGATGAGGGCGCGGGGTCTGCTTGCTTCGTTAAGTGACAGTAAAACCGTTAATATCAAAAATCCGCAGCCTATTGGCAAGGGGTATTTACCGGTAGAATTTAACCAGCCGACGATTGATTCTTTTACCTTTGACGGCAAGGCCTATGCCTTCTCGGTCGGCGTGAATTTGAACAATTTCCAGGCGCTGTTTTTTAACAAGCGGCTTTTCAGGGAAGCGGGCCTTGATCCCAACCTTCCCTACGATATGCAGAAAGCGGGTACCTGGACCTGGACCGCTTTTCTTGATATTTGTAAAAAACTGACACGGGATATCAACAACAACGGTATCATTGATACCTATGCCATGTGCAGAGACCTTTCTACGGAAATGCTGGACGCGATAATTTCCAGCAACGGCGCCACCTATGTGGACAAAGACCCCAAAACCGGAAGATTTGTCAACGCGACCGGCAGGCCCGAATTCCTGGAAGCCCTGCAGTTTGCCATCAGGCTGAATACCGAAGGCGTTTTGAAGCAGAGGCCGGAGAACAGTAACTGGGATTGGTACAAATCCGAGTTTATTGACGGAAAGGTAGCGATGCGGATTGATGAATCGTTTGTAGCCAACAGTGATTCTGTTGAGCTGAACAGAATGAAAGATGACTGGGGCATGGTACTGTTCCCCAAGGGGCCGAAATCCTCTACCTACCGCGTGTATAGCCGTGATAACCTGATGGTCATCCCCGCCACCTACAAACCCGCGGAAGTGGAAAAAATTCTGTGGGCGGTGGCGCTGTGGTATACTCCCGCTGATGACGACTGGAAATCCGGACAATACAACTATTTCCGTGACCCCCGCGCCGTTGATGAAACCCTGGCGCTGGTTCGCGATCCTAAAATCGCCATGATAAAATATTTTACCTACATCAATGGCCTGGAACGCGGCGACATTGCCTGGAATATGTGGTTCCATGACGGCGAACCCGCTCAGTTGGTAGAGTCGGTCTCGCAGGACTGGAATACCAAAATAGCCGAAGCCAATAAGTGATTCCAGGAGAAAATATGAGCAGTATCATCGTAAACGGAAACAGCCTGCCGAATATCCCCTGGGAGGACCGGCCCGCATCAAGCAATCCTGAAAAGGAACTGATGTGGCGGTATTCGGGTAATCCGATCATACCGAGGAATTTAACCATCCATTCAAACAGTATTTTTAACAGCGCGGTTGTTCCGTTCAAGGGGGCCTTTGCCGGCGTTTTCCGCTGCGATGATACTGCGCGTAACATGAATATTCATGCGGGCAGGAGCAGAGACGGCATTAAATGGGAGATTGAGGATAAGCCGATTCAATTTATCAAGACTGACCCTGAACTGCCCGATTCCGATTACAAGTACGACCCTCGCGTTATTTTTATCGAAGACCGCTGGTACATTGTGTGGTGTAACGGCTATCACGGGGCAAGTCTGGGCATGGGCTATACCTTTGACTTTGAAAAGTTTTACCAAATGGAAAATCCCATGATGGTGTATAACCGCAACGGCGCGCCCTTTCCCCGCAAGATCGGCAAAAATTACGCCATGCTCAGCCGCCCCAGCGATTCGGGGCATACGCCGTTTGGCGACATTTTCTATTCGGAAAGTCCCGACCTCTGTTTCTGGGGAAAGCACCGCCACGTTATGTCGCCTTCAGGCGGCTGGCAGAGCACCAAAATCGGCGCGGGGCCATGCCCCATTGAAACTACCGAAGGCTGGCTTTTGTTTTATCACGGCGTACTGACCAGCTGTAACGGCTTTGTGTATTCATTCAGCGCGGCCCTGCTCGACATTGACCAGCCCTGGAAGGTTATTGCCCGCGCCCATCCCTACATTATCAATCCGCGGGAGATATACGAACTTGCCGGTGATGTGCCCAATGTCACCTTCCCCTGCGCGGCATTGCTGGACAAAGATACGGGAAAAACAGCGATTTACTACGGCTGCGCCGATACGGTAACCGGCCTGGTGTTTGGCAAGATAGATGAAATTGTTGATTGGGTAAAAAAGAACCGGATGTAGCATGGCAGGGCTTGCAGTGCGGACAGCGCCGCTGTTCAGCGACCATATGGTTTTGCAGCGGGAAAAGCCGGTCAGAGTTTGGGGATGGGGCGGAGATGAAGGCGGTACAGTCCGTGTCTGTTGGGAATGCGGGGAACACCGTGTTTCCGCGGTAACTGCGGTGTATGGCGGCGCATGGAACCTTATGCTGCCGCCCCTGGCCGCCGGTTTGAGCGGTGAGTTAGTCGTCAGTGACAAAAAAAACGAAATACGTTTTCGCAATGTAATAACCGGAGATGTGTGGTTTGCCGGCGGCCAGAGCAACATGGAAATGGAACTGGTAAACTGCAAAAACGGTCCCGCGGAACTTGCCGCCTGCGCGAATCCCCATATACGTTTTTATCAGGTAGTAAAACGCGCCGTTGTAGATGATGACTACCTGCGCGAAGAAGCGCAGGCCGCATGGCAGGTCTGCGCGCCGGATACCGCCGCCATGCTGAGCGCGGCGGCTTATTTTTTTGCCCGGAAAATTAACGCCGATTTGAATGTTCCCATCGGTATTATCAACTGTTCCTGGGGCGGCACTTCAATCAGTACATGGATGAGCAGGGAACAGCTTCAGCGCAGCCGCGCCGGGCAGCGATTTATTGATGATTACAGCGTGAAAGTTGGCAATAAAACCGATGCCCGGTATAACGCGGAAATGGAAGAGTATTTTACCCAATGGCGGGAATGGGATGCCCGCATTTGCGCGCGGCGGGAAAAGGAACCGGATGTAAGCTGGGAAACGCTCAATAAAGAATGCGGTCAATGCCCCTGGCCCCAGCCCGCGGGGAATGCCAGTCCCTATTGCCCGACAAATCTGCACACCGCGCGGATACGCCGTGTTGCGCCTTTTACGATTAAGGGTTTCCTGTATTATCAGGGTGAAGAAGATGACCTGCGCGCCGCCGATTACCGTGAAATGATGTACCACCTTGTCCGGCAGTGGCGCGCTGACTGGGCTGATGACCGCCTGCCTTTCCTGTTTGTACAGTTGCCGATGTTTGCTTCCCGTGAAGAAATGGAATCGGGAAATCCTCCCCGGCATTGGTGCCTTATGCGGGAAAGCCAGTATCTCGCTTCGCTTGACATTGCTCACAGCGGCCTGGCGGTCATTATCGACTGCGGCGAGTATGACAATATTCACCCGCTGGACAAGCAGACAGTCGGCTTTCGTCTGGCCCTGCAGGCCCTGCGCAAAGTATACGGCCATACTGAAATTGAAGCTGACGGCCCGGTATTTTCATGGGCCGAAACGACGGAAGACGGCGGCAGTCTGCGCCTGCATTTTAATCATGCGGAAAATGGTCTTGAGTTCCGCGGCGCAGCAAACGGATTTGAAATTGCCGCCGCACAGGGCCCCTATGGTCCCGCGCAGGCCCGCATTGACGGCAATGACGTTGTTATATCTTCGAGTGCAATGGCCCGTCCCTGCCGCGCCCGTTATGCCTGGACCAAATTCGGCCCCACGCCCCTCTATGCCAAAAACGGTCTGCCTGCCATGCCATTTCGCACTCATGCTGATGAATGAGTACAGGATACGTTATCCTGCTTCTTAAAAGTTTATCTTTACCACATCACCCGGTTTTATCCCGGTGCGGTTGAACCAGCCTTGAGGCGTTTCCAGGGCATAACGAACCGAACGGGATGATTTTACGGAATTCAAATCGAGGGGCTGCATATCCCTGATTTCGACAATCCTGCCGTCCGAGGCGATAAAGGCTATGGAAAGGGGAATCACGGTATTTTTCATCCAGAACGAAAGCTGCTGGTCGCGTTCAAAAACAAACATCATCCCTTCGCCATCGGGCAGTTTTTTCCGGTTCATCAGCCCTTTTGCCCGTTCTGCCTCGGTTACGGCAATTTCCACGGTGATTTCCACGGGTTCTGAATTCGTGCGCATAATGCTTAACACGGTGGTTTTAAGTTTGTGCGAGGCGCATCCGGCGGTAACACCGGCGGCAAAACTGATATTAACGGTAATGAAGACAAGAAACAGGATTTTTTTTACTGCGGGCCTCAAATGCATCGGTCTGAAATGCATTGATCTAAAATTCATTCAGGAATTCCTGACGTTGTTGAACCCGTTTGGACTGGATAAGCGCGGACTCATTAATAATATCATCAAAAACTTTTTTATCAATATATTTTACCGTCAGGGGGCGTTCAATGGAAACGCGCATATCTTCGCTTTCCCATACCGCTTCGGTGGGGTCAAGATACGAGGGCTGGCCGTATTTTTCAACCAGTCCGGTAAACACTGAATAGTGGTCCATCATGCCGGTATTGAGGGTAAACGCCATGATAAACAGCGCCCCGTCCCGCAGCTGAAAAAACGCCCGCTTGATAAACGAAGAACCGCTGGTTTCAACCAAACTCTCTTCCCGCGCGGGAAGAAAGGAAACATCGCGGTCGCCCCGGAAGTTAAAAATACTGTCCTTTTCCAGGGCCGTTTTCAGGTCATCCAGACTCATGCCCAGAACAATCTCCCGAAACTGCCGGGGCAGCGTCTCCGTGCTTTCCTGCGCCCCCATTCCCCAGGGGAACAGGGCGAACAGACAGAGTAGAATCGTTATCCGGCAGATGCGAATTGTGTTCATTAACCTAATTATCGGCAAAAAAACGGCAAAGTATAGGTTGCTTATCATTCCCCGTAGCCCAGGCCCCGCGCTTGCAGAGCCAGAGCGGTATCAACGGCGGATTCCATCATCCGCTCGCACACCAGCGGGATAAGTATGAACAGGCGGCGCAGGCCCCGCCTGCACGAACGGGCTTCGCAGGCAAGGTTGGCCGTTTCCCATACCTCAAAAAAACGGGGGATAAATCCCAGCATCAGGCATAAGCCCAAACTGAAAAAAGAAACCGTTTTCCGGTGTGTGTGTCCGGCAAAAAGCGCCTTTTGTATTCTCATTTCAAGCGCCGCCAGGGAAAGGCGCAGTTCCCGCATGGTGGTAACGGCGAAAAGCAGGGCGGCGGCGGCAAAGGGAACAAAGATTCGCAGGACGGCGATTATTCCGGCAACCAGGCCGTCCACGCTGATATGAGGCAGGTGTAAATTCAGAAATATGATGCATAACGATAATACAGCCAGAGGCCCTGCGCCTTTCAACAGTTCCCAGGGGGGGATGCGTGCGGCGGCGGAAGCGGCAAGTGTCAGCAGAATCGCCAGCGCAAGACCGGGAACGGAGCTGAAAGCGGCGGTTGAAAGCGCCAGTACCGCAAGGAGTTTGAGCGCCGCGGGGGTGCGGTGCAACGCGGTTGTTCCGGCGCGGTAGCTAAAGGGGGAACGCAGGGCGGGCTTTAATGTTCCAGCCATGAACAATCCTTTACGGCGGCATAATTGCGCCGGGGGTCGCGCACTCCCCAGGCGGGATTCAACTGCTCCACCACTTCGGCGGGGGGGCCGTCATGACGAATAATGCCCTGATGGAGTATTACCAGCCGGTCCGCCAGAGCAAGCACTTTTTCAAGTTCATGGGTAAGGATGATAAGGGTTTTACCGTCATTTTTTAAGTCGCGGATTATGTTGAGGGTTTGAACCACCCCCGGCCAGTCAAGATTGGCGAACGGTTCATCCATGATGATGGTGTTACAGCCCATCGCAAGTACGCCGGCAATGGCAAGACGGCGCTTTTCTCCGCCGGAAAGCCGCCGGGGAGCATTATCCCGCTTTTCGGCAAGCCCCATCGCGGCAAGGGCTTTGTCCGCACAGGCGTTTGCGTCGGCGGCGGAAAGACCGAGATTCTCCGGCCCAAAGGCGGCATCTTCGATGGCGGTTTCTCCCACTATCTGCGCATCGGCATCCTGAAACACCAGTCCCAATTCCCTGCGGAGCGCTTTTTCGGTTTCACGCCGTTCAACGCTCCGCGCACCATACAGGGACTGCCCCCGGAACAGTACGTCTCCGCCCGATGGTTCCAAAAGTCCGGCGATAATCCGCATAAGCAGGGTTTTCCCTGATCCGTTTGACCCGGCAATCATCAGGCACTGCCCCGCAAAAATATCCAGGCTTATGCCGTGTAAAGCGGTAAAGGGTTCTTCTCCCGCGACAGCGGGGAAAATCTTGCAAATATTATTGACAGAAAAAAGCGGCGTGTCCATATTATGATGAAAATACCCGCGCGACGATGCGGCGCAGGCGGGGGCTTATCAGACCGGCAATGGCGCCTTTAACGGCGTCGCCGATAATGAAGGGGAAAAAACCTACAATAAAAGTTTGCCGCCAGTCAACATTCAAAAAAAATTTAAGCCGGACCAGCCCCGGAATATACACCACAAGGACTCCCGCGGCAGCCGCGCAGATAATTCGCCACAGCGGCGCTTTTGCGCCGGGCCGGGGAAAACCCATGATAAGCCCCGCGGCAAAAGCCCCCGGAAGGTAACCGAGCAAAAAACCGCCGGTTGGGCCGAAGATTCGGGCAATGCCCATCGGCGAGCCGTTATTGGCAAATACCGGAGCGCCGACAAGCCCCGCCGCGATAAACAGCCCCACTGCCGCCGTACCAAAAACCGGCCCCAGCACGAGGCCGGAAAGCAGGGTAAAAAGATTCTGCAGCACGACGGGAATGGGGCCGATAGGAATAACGATAAACGCCCCCGCTGAAATCAAGGCCGCAAACAGGGCAATAAAAACCAGTGCGGTAATTTTGTATCGTGAGGCTTTTTCAACACTCATTTTTTTTCTCCGTATAACACCACCGACACCGGACCGGGATTAAAATACAAAGCCCCTTTCCCGGTTTCAGATTTGATGATACAGCGTCCCGCGGGATCAATGCCGGCAAAAATCCCCCGTGCGAATATTTTGCTGGAATCAGTCACCGCAGCTTTTGCACCCCTGCCGTCAGCCAGAGAATTCCACTCGGCGGCCAGAAGCCGGTTTCCCTGAGCGTATGCCATACCGGAACGGGTACGCTTTTTGAGATGATCCGCCTCATTAATAATTTTAAGCAAAACCTCGCGGCGGGAAACCGTATGCCCGGTAATACCGGCGCAACTGACCGCCTTTTCCGATGGAACGGTATTGTTTACGTTGACCCCAATCCCTATGGTCAGCCAGTCTATGCGGTCAGATTCCCCCGCAAGTTCGGTCACCAGCCCGGCGATTTTTCGTTTGCCAATATAGATGTCATTGGGCCAGCGCAGCCGGGCGGGTTTTCCGCAGAGGGAAGCCAGAGCGCGGGCGGCGGCAATATGAAAAAGCATCGCGGGCAGGTAGTAATCGGCAAGGGCTATGCCGGGACGTTCCAGAATGGTACAGAACAGCCCGCCCTGCCGTGAAGCCCAGGCGCTACCGTTCCGCCCCCTTCCCGCGCTTTGTTTTTCCGCGGTAATGACCGTCCCCGCGGCAAGCCCCCGTTGGGCGAATTCCCGCGCCCTGTCCATCGTGCTATCGGTACTGTCAAAGTAGCGAAACATGGCCTCATTCTCGCCGAATTCCCAGGGGTAGAGAAAGTCATTGGCCTTTTCAGGGTCAAGCGAATAACCCGCCGACCGGGTTTCGATGGGATAACCCGCGCCGATAAGCGCCTGTATTCCTTTCCAAACGGCCACACGGGAAATATGTAAATCCCGCGCCAAAATGCCGCCGCTGAGCGGCTTTCCCGCCTGTTTACGCAGGGCCGACAGTAGTTTGGCCCTGGTAGAAACCGTGTTAACCATAGTAAATAATAGGTTAACGGCAAAAAGGGAAGAAGTCAAGGGAATTGGGGCGCATATCGCAGTGTAAAGTTATTGACAAGCGAAGTGAGTGTCGTGGCCGAGCTTGCTCAGGTCTTGACCGAACAAGCGCAGTCACCGAAGGGTATGATACCCTTCATTTTTTCCTGATAATATCAAACCCAACATAGGGAACAAGATTGCGCGGAATCCGCACTGAACCGTCTTCCTGCTGAAAATTTTCCAAAATAGCAATGATGGCCCGTGAAACGGCAATCGCCGTACCGTTCAGCATGTGGACGAATTTATTTTTGCCGTCATCGTCTTTGTAGCGGATGTTCAGCCGCCGCGCCTGATAGTCGGTACAGTTGGAAGTTGAGGTAACCTCCCCCCATTCGCCGTTATTACGGCCCGGCATCCATGCTTCAAGGTCCCATTTGCGGTAGGCGGGCGCGCCCAAATCACCGGTACAGGTATCCACCACCCGGAAAGGAATATCAAGGCCGGTAAAAATCGCTTCTTCTATCAGGCGCAATTCTTCATGAAACTGTCCTGATTCTTCGGGCAGGCAGTACACAAACATTTCCAGTTTGGTAAACTGATGCACGCGGTACAGTCCCCGGGAGAATTGGCCCGCCGCTCCCGCTTCACGGCGGAAACAGTGGGAAAGGCCCGCCATGCGCAGGGGCAGTTTGTCTTTGACAAGAATCGTATCGGAGTAATAGCCCCCCAGAGTAATTTCCGCAGTCCCCACCAGGCAGGCATCCTCCCCTTCCAGCGCGTACACATTGGATTCCGCGCCGCGAGGGTTAAAGCCGATGCCTTCAAGAATTTCAGTGCGGGCAACGTCAGGCGTAATAAAGGGGGTAAAACCTTTCCTTTGCAGAATATCCAGCGCATAGCGAATCAGGCCAAGTTCCAAAAACACCCCTTCATTTTTGAGATAGTAAAATTTGGTGCCTGACACCTTGGTCGCCGAATCAAAGTCGATAATATCCAAATCCTGGCCCAGTTGTACATGGTCGACGGATTCAAAGTTAAATTGAACCGGTTCTCCCACTCGCTTTATTTCAAGATTGTCCTTGTCTTCCTTGCCCAGCGGCGCATCAGGATGGGCCATATTGGGAATCTTCCGCACTTCGGTTTCAAGTTCTTTTTCAACAGCGGCCAATTCCTTTTCCGCCGCGGCAATATCCTCTTTAAGTTTTTTCCCTTCTTCAATAAGAGCCTTCCGCTGCTCCTGTTCGAGTTTTTCTTTCATGGCGGCGGCATTGGTATTCCGTTTCTGCTGCAATGATTGAAGGGCGGTCGTCAGTTCCGTCCGTTGGGTATACAGGCGCGCCGCCGCATGAGCATCGGCCTTCATGTAACGGTTAGCGATATTAGCCGCTACCGTATCTGCATTTTCAGCAATAAATTTATAGTCAAGCATGGGTTTAGTGTAACATGGGAAGCGGGAACTGGGGAAGTCTACAACCTGGAAAATAAATAACCACGGAGGACACGGAATACTGCTGTCCTATCAGACAGTCTGGAGTTTTTGGTAAATTTGTTTTGCGCTGGTTTGTATAATGAGTTGTTCGGAAACTGAAGTTTCCGAATAACTCTAATCATTTGTTCTTCCCTTGCATAGTTTTGCAGGAGTCCCTATACTATGCCTCATGTTTTTTCAATATCCTTTTCTTGACCCCGGTCTGCCCCTGAAAGAACGGATTCGAGACCTTATTTCCCGGCTTACCGTTGAAGAAAAGGCCGGTTTCATACCGAGCCGTAATCAGGCGGTGGAGCGGCTGGGCATAGCGGCCTGGGCTATCGGCGCGGAAGGCGCCCACGGCTTTGTAGACCGGGAAGGACAAAACACCACGTTCCCGCAAACCATCGGCCTGGCGTCGGGATGGGACCGGGAACTGCTGCGGAAAATCGGCGAGGTCAGCGCCGTTGAAGCGCGGGTTTTTTGCGCGACCCATGAGCGCAGGGGGGGGCTTGCCTTATGGTCGCCGACCATCGATCTGGAACGCGACCCCCGCTGGGGCCGTACCGAGGAAGGCTACGGTGAAGACCCTTTCCTGACTTCCGAACTTTCATCATCTTACATCAGGGGAGCGCAGGGGGATGATCCCTTTTATCTGCGGGTAAGCTGCGGGCCAAAACATTTTTTTGCCAATAACAATGAACGGCTTCGCGCAAGCTGTTCCTGTTCGATTCCTCCCCGCCTGATGCATGAATACTACCTTGCGCCGTTCCGTTCCGCGATACAGAAAGCAAAAGCGGTTTCCCTGATGACTTCGTATAACGAAGTTAACGGAATCCCCATGATACTCCACCCCATGCTGAATGATAAGGTCAAAAATCAATGGGGGCTGGAAGGCCATATTGTTACCGACGGCAACGACTTCCTGCAAACCGTCAACGCCCATCACTATTTTGACACCCATGCGGAAACACTTGCCGCCGCGTTACAGAACGGCGCGGACACTATGACCGATGATGCGGCCGAAGTCATTCCCGCCGTTATGGAAGCGTTAAAACGAAACCTGCTTGACGAAGCGGAACTGGATAAGCACCTGGAACGGATTTTAGCGATTCGTTTCCGTTTGGGTCTGTTTGATCCGCCGGGGCATTGCCCTTATGACCTTATTGGTGAAGCCGATTCGATGAAAGACGAATACCGCAGTCTGGCGCGGGAGGCGGTGCGAAAGTCGGCGGTATTGCTGAAAAACGAGGGGAACTTCCTCCCCCTGCGTCCGCAGGCCGTTAAAGGCTCGATTGCGGTAATGGGCCCCCTTGCGGATGAGTTGCATCTGGACTGGTACTCCGGGCATCCGCCCTATATGAGTACGCCGCTGGAAGGCTTACGGGAATTGTACGGACAGGACCGCGTTGTGTATACCGACTGCCGCGACATTGTATCCTTTGCCACGGAAGACGGCAGGCCGCTGGTGTTAACTGACACTCCTGCCGAAAAAGTCCTTGCCGTGGGCGCTGTGGGGGATAAGCCCTGCCGTTTTTACCGGGAAGACTGGGGCTGGGGCGTATGGACATTTGCCGATGTTGAAAGCGGCCTTCTTTTGGAAAATCCCTACTACCGGCCTGAACCCGGAACTGACGCGGACAGAAGCCAGCTTATTATTAAGGCATCCGCGAAGAGTTCCCTTATCTGGTTTAACAAAACGCTGTTCAATGTTATTCCGCGGGAAAACAGCCTGTGCCTCCTGCGCATTTACGACAACCGCCGTGTTTCATACCCGCGGGAAAAAGGGCCGGTGGAACTGCGGGACGATACCTTTGACGGTCCGAATGAATTGTTCAGGATGAAAGTTGAGCGGGACGGCCTTGCCGCCGCCGCCGAAGCCGCGGCAACAGCGGGACAGGTTATATTTATCGGGGGCAACGACCCCATGATTAACGGGCGGGAGGATGTTGACCGGCCCAGTCTGAATCTGCCGCCCCGGCAGGAAGAACTGATTCGCCGCGTTTGCGGCCTCAATCCCCGAACCGTACTGGTACTGATTTCCGGCTATCCCTTTACCTGCGGGGATATTATCACACCGATTCCCGCTGTTCTCTGGATGGCCCACGGCATACAGGAAACCGGACACGGCCTTGCGGACGTTTTGGGCGGCGCTTATTCCCCCGCCGGCAGGCTTCCCCTGACCTGGTATGAAGATGAACAGCAGCTTCCCTCTATCATGGAGTACGATATTGTTTCCGCCGCTTCCACCTATCAGTATTTCCCCGGCAAGGCGCTGTTTCCCTTCGGCTACGGCCTGAGTTACAGCAGTTTCGCCTATTCAGACCTGTCCATTGACCAGACCGCGGCGAAAGAAGATGAAACTGTTGCCGTTTCTTTCAGGCTGAAAAACACCGGTTCTGTCGCGGCGGATGAAGTTCCCCAGATGTACGTTACGGTTTCCGGTTCCCTGTTCCGCCGTCCCTTAAAAAGCCTGAAAGGTTTTACCCGCCTTTCCCTTAAACCCGGCGAGGAACAAACGGTTCGCTTTAACCTGCCGGTACAGGAACTGGCGGTGTGGGACAGTCATCATAATCGTTTCTGTGTGGAAGCGGGCTATTGCGCGGTAATGGTCGGCGCGTCTTCCGCGGACATACGGCTTTCAGGCGGCTTTGAAGTACGCGGCGAAAGCCTCTTTCCCCGCAAACTTTCAGGACAGATTTATGCGCAAACATTTGATGAATATTCAAATTGTTTCCTTCATGAAAAACGCGGCAGCGCTGTTCCCGCCGTGTTCAACAAAGACAACATGGGACTGTATAACAAGAATATTTACCCCGGAGTTACACAGAATTTCACGGAAGAAAAGATAATTTCCGTACAAAAACTCCGTGATACTCCGTGGTTAAATTCTTGCTCATTGGATAGCGGCGGCTGGATACGTTTTGCCGCCCTGGATTTTGCCGGAGGATTCAACTGCTTGTCCGCTGTTGTGCAGGGCGGACCGCACAGCCGCATTGAACTGCGGCTGGACGCGCCGGACGGCGCATTGGCGGGAACAATCGCCGTTCCCAATACCGGCGACATTTCTTTTTACGCGCAGGTAAAACCGTACAGCCCCCGTTGCCGTCCCCTCTGGGCCTGTGTGGAAACGGTTACTGAAACAATATGCGGCGTTCACGACCTGTATATGGTCTTGTACGGCAAAACCGGCATTTGGCATTTTGAATGGAGGAAAATATGAAATTTACCAACGGTTATTGGCGGCTCAAAGATGGGATAGAAGCGCATTTTGCCGCAAGCGCGTATGAAACTGAACAGCAGGGGAATGAACTTGCCGTATATGCGCCGGAAAGGTACATACACCGCAGAACGGATACCCTCAATATGCCGCTGCTCACGGTGCGCTATTCCAGCCCCATGAAGAATGTTATCAAGGTACGGATTTCCCATTTTGAGGGGGGAGTGGACCGAGGGCCGCATTTTCCGCTGGAAAGCGATTCGCAATTTAAGCCTTCAGTGCGCATAACGGAACAGGAGGCTGTTCTGGAAAGCGGAGAACTTTCCGTATGTGTCGAACAGGGACAGATTTGGAATAATACCTTTCGCGGCGCCGGCAAACTGCTGACCAAAAATCAGACTAAATCAACCGGGTACATAATTGACCGATGGGGGGAGGCCTGGGTAAAAGAAGAACTTTCCCTGTCGGTGGGAGAACTGGTATACGGCCTGGGCGAGCGTTTCGGGCCGCTGGTAAAAAACGGCCAGACCGTAGACATCTGGAACGCCGACGGCGGCACGGCCAGCGAACAGGCGTACAAGAATATTCCCTTTTACATGACCAACCGCGGTTACGGCGTGTTTATCAACGATCCGGGAAATGTTTCGCTGGAAATCGGCAGTGAAAAAACATCGCGGGTGCAATTTTGCGTCGGCGGGGAAATTCTGGAATACTATATCATTTACGGGCCTGAGCCCAAATCAATTCTGGAACGTTATACCGCCCTGACCGGAAGGCCCGCCATGCCGCCCGAATGGAGTTTCGGCCTGTGGCTCTCCACTTCATTCACCACTTCCTACGATGAAAAAACAGTGATGAGTTTTATCAACGGCATGGAAGAACGGAAAATTCCCCTGGCGGTTTTTCATTTTGACTGTTTTTGGATGAAAGGTTTTAACTGGTGCGATTTGACCTGGGATAAAGAAACCTTTCCTGACCCTCAGGGAATGTTGTCGCGGATAAAAGCCAAAGGCATAAAAATCTGCGTGTGGATAAATCCCTATATCGCCCAGCGTTCGGCGCTTTTTGCCGAGGGAAAAGACGGCGGGTATTTTCTTAAACAGGCGAACGGCGACATTTATCAGACCGACCAATGGCAGGCGGGAATGGCCATCGTTGATTTTACCAACCCCGCTGCGGTCAAGTGGTATACCGGCCATCTGGAAAAGTTACTCGGTATGGGAGTGGACTGTTTCAAAACCGACTTTGGCGAGCGCATTCCCGTTGACGCGGTTTATTTTGACGGCGGAGACCCCCAGCGTCATCATAACTTTTATGCCTTCCTGTACAATAAAGCCGTATTTGAACTGCTGGAAAAAAAACGGGGCAGGGGAGAGGCCTGCCTTTTTGCCCGTTCCGCTACCGCGGGCGGTCAGCGCTTTCCTCTCCACTGGGGCGGGGACTGCGAATCCACTTTTGAGGCGATGGCGGAAACCCTGCGCGGCGGTTTATCCTTGAGTTTATCCGGCTTCGGCTTCTGGAGTCACGACATCGGCGGTTTTGAGGGAACGCCCAACGCCGCCCTGTTCAAGCGCTGGCTCGCCTTTGGGCTGCTTTCATCCCATTCACGGCTGCACGGCAGCACGTCCTACCGCGTTCCCTGGAGTGTGGACGAAGAATCCGCCGAAGTCTGCCGTTTCTTTACCGAACTGAAAATCCGCCTTAAACCGTATATTGTGCAATGCGCTCATGAAGCCTGTGAAAAAGGCATCCCGGCGCTGCGGGCAATGTTTCTGGAATTCCCCGATGATCCCGCCTGCGCGTACCTGGACCGTCAGTATATGCTCGGCCCGGACCTGCTGGTTGCGCCGGTATTCAGCGAAGACGGAAACGTTTCCTATTACCTCCCCGCGGGCGAGTGGACGCGGCTTCTTTCAGGCGAAACGGTATCAGGCGGCTGCTGGAGAACCGAACAGCACGGCTTTTTAAGCCTGCCCCTTTTGGTACGCGCCGGAAAGCGGGTTGTATAAGGAGTAATCCCGCCAGTTTGCCGAATTAAGCCGCACGGCGGCTTTTCCCGCGTTATATCCAAAAAATAGGGTAAATCTCATGTAATTTTTAGGGTATTGTTTCAAAAAAAGGGAGTATAATGTAGCACAAGGAGGAATCCTATGCGAACATATCACTCCCTGTCGGCGGCGGTCCTTGCAGGTTTGGTTGCGGGCTTGCTGGTAATAAGCTGCGCGTCTACCGGCGGGGGCAAAAAGGCCCCGAACCGGCCATTGCCGCAATATTCCCAGAAAGGCTGGAAAAACGTCAAAATTGTCGGGGGCGGCATGATTCCCGGCATTATTTTCAATACCGCCCAAAAAGACCTTGCCTATGTGCGAACCGATATGGGCGGCGCGTACCGCTGGAATCCTGAAAACGAATCCTGGATACCGCTGACCGATTTTGCCGGCATCGAGGATTACGGGCGGCTGGGCATTTCCAGTATCGCTACCGACCCGGTAGAACCGAACCGCCTGGTTATCGCTTCGGGAACCTATACCAACAGTTGGGACGGAACTCAGTCCCAGATGCTGGTGTCCGAAAATTACGGCGATACCTTTACCCGCATTGACATGCCCTTCAAAATGGGCGGCAATATGCCCGGACGGGGCGCGGGCGAGCGGCTCTGCATCGATCCCAATGACAATAAAACCATTTACTACGGTTCTTACGGCGACGGCCTGTGGCGCAGCCGCGATTACGGCCATACCTGGGAAGAAGTTAAATCCTTCCCCACCAAAGGAAACGTTTACGACAATGATTTTACTTTTTATGTCGATAAGACCTTCAAGCATTTCCACGGCATAATGTGGGTGCTGTTTGACCCCGCTTCGGGAAGCAAGGGGAACGGTTCCAAAAACATTTATGTCGGCGTAGCCGATACCCGCAGCACCATTTACGAATCAACCGATGCGGGGGCGACCTGGCATCCGCTGGAAGGCCAGCCCGTGGTGGGGAAACCCATGGATGAAAGGGAACACGCCCATCTGGTGGAAAAATGCCCCTGCGACAAATACTACCCCATTAGGGCAGTCTATTCGCCCGAAGGCGCGCTGGTAACCGCGTGGAATGCCGGTTTCGGTCCGTACAGCTCAAGCTGGCAGGGCGGGGCAATCTGGAAATCTATTTTCGCTTCCAAAAAATGGGAAAATATCAGCCTGCCCCAGAGCGATTTTTACAATCCTTCCGAACATAAAACATCCGACCGCGGCGTCGGCTGCATATCGGTTGACTGGCAGAATCCCAATCTGATGGTTGCGGTTACCCTGAACAACTGGTGGCCCGATGAAGAAATTTACCGTTCCAAAGACGGCGGCAAAACCTGGGATTCTATCTGGTATCTGGACGGCTATCCCAATAGAGTCAACAAATACAGCATCGACATCAGTGTCGCTCCCTGGCTGGACTGGGGCGAGCAGAAAGAACTGCCCGAACAAAACCCCAAAGTCGGCTGGTGTATAGCAACCATCGCCATCGATCCCTTTAATTCCGACCGGTTCATGTACGGAACCGGCGCAACCATTTACGGCAGCAACAACCTGACCGACTGGGACAAGAACAGACGGATACGCATGGAAGTTATGGCCGAAGGCATCGAAGAATGCGCCATTCTGGACCTGGTCAGCCCCACCGAAGGGCCGCAGCTTATCAGCGGCATGGGCGACATCGGCGGCTTTATTCACAACGATTTGAACCGCGCTCCCAACATGATTGTGAATCCCAAAATTATCGGGGTGAACGCGGTTGATTACGCGGCGAAAAAGCCTTCGTATATTGTCCGCATGGGCGGGGATGAAATATGGTCGTCCGAAGGAACGACGCAAATCAGTGTTCTGGGAATCAGTTCCGACGGGGGCAAAACCTGGAAGCCCGCTGAAAAATATCTGGAAGGGGCGCAGGGCGGCTGGAGCGGCGGGGCGGCCGTATCCGCGGACGCGAATATCATTGTATGGGCGCCGGAAAATATGCCGCCTCACTGGTCAAACAACGAAGGTAAAACCTGGAACGCCTGCGCCGGTTTACCCGCAAAAACCAAAGTGGTAGCCGACCGCGTCAACGCGGCGAAATTTTTCGCCTTTTGCTCTGAAACCAAAACCGCCTATATGAGCGCGGATGCGGGCAAAACCTTTACATCCATGAACGCTTCCTTTATCAACGGCGAAATAACCAAAACCAATTTCAAAGCCGCTGTCGGCATGGAAGGCCATCTGTGGCTTGCCGTTGGGGACGCGGGACTCTACCATTCGCCGGATGGGGGCAAAACATGGCAGCAGTTTGAAGGTTTTGACACCGTACCCATCATTGGTCTGGGCAAGGCCGCGCCGGGCGCCGACTATCAGGCCCTGTATACCAACGCGAAACTTAACGGCAAGTGGGGCATTTACCGCAGCGATGACAAGGGCCAAAACTGGATACGGATTACCGATGACATGCACCAGTTTGGCGCGGCGGATACCGCCATTACCGGCGACCCGCGGGTATACGGCAGGGTATTTCTGGCGACTAACGGCCGGGGAATACAGTATCGGGATTTGGAGTAACAGGAAGAAATGAACATGAAGAATTTTTACCACCGTGGTGAATTTTCTTTTAGTTTATGATATTGGGTATGATGCTGTTCGTTGAACGGCTTGCCGGTTTAACCGGTGATATTCTTTTTGAGGAGAATTGCTATGAAAAAGAATTATTTATGGCTGGCAGCGCTTTTCGCGGCGCTGGCGTTGGTTTTTTCCGCTTGTGGCGGGGATACGCTTCCTCCTGATGATAAGCAAGATGAACCGGCAAAAAACTGGTATCTCTCAGCTGAAGAAGGAGGGTCGAAGGTTGCCAATAACGCAATTACAATAACCGAAGTACCCACTGAGATTTATGTTTATTTTGATCCGCTTGGCAAGGATTTTCAGAAACTCAAGATGGATTTTACTGCTACTCCCGGTGTGAATATGACTATTGGTACAGCTCTGTATGAAGAAATTGATGAAGAAACATATACATGGGGTTTTTCTCCTGCTTGGGAAACCGACTATCATGAAAGTGGTCCTTTTGATATTGATTTTGCAGCTAGCAGGTTTGCATCTAACTGGAGTTCTTCGCCTAACAGTACTTTCAGTAAAGCCAACATATATGGATTCTGTATTAATATAGCAGCAGAAACAACCTTTGTCCTTACCGGCCTTACCTTTATTGGCGTAGGGAAAGGTTCAGAGCCGCCAGAGCCGCCTGGAGAGGCTCCCTATGCTAAAGAAGACAAGAGTATACAGTTATCCTTTAAAACTGATACCAAGACTGCAACACTCAAAGGTACCGGGTTCAATACAGTTGGTACTGATGGCAAGATGAAAATTGACTGGAATCCCAATGACGAAGGCGGAGCGTTCCGGGCAAAAGTGGAGATTGCCACAGCAGATCAGGTTGACCTTTCTTCCGGTTACAGCAAATTTAAAATGAACTGGTCGGGTACGGCAACAAACGGTAGTTTTAACATTTCTCTTTATTTTCCCGACAATAGGATGTTGAGTAAGACAGTATCAAGCGGTGCAGCTGAATTTAGTTTTACCGCTGATCATCCTAGTTGGGCAGCTGGTACTGAATGGGGAGGCGCGGCAGTCGGAACGATAACAGGATTTGAAATTTTCTCCGATGATGATGACAGCTTGGGAACAGGTACGTTAGTTATCAGCGATATTGGTTTTGAATAAAAGGTCTGCGGGTTGAACATCAGGGCCGGGTAACCGGCCCGGTATTTGAAAATGTTTTGAAAGAATTTTAACCACGGGGACGCGGAGTTTTACATCTTCCTCCGTGAAACTCGAACCGAAGGTTCGCCGTGTACTCCGTGGTAAAAATTCTTCTTTAAGAAGTTACAAGGAGGAAATGATCATGGTAAAACCTTTGGTTTTCAAACGCGGTGCACTACTGTTACTGGTTGTGGCCCCGGTATTCATGGCGCAAACGCTGTACGGGCAAACCGGTACTCCGGAAGCGGGTTCTGAACTGACGACCGGAAAAAGCGCGACGCTGGGCGTGGAAGCCACGACCGCTTTTGTCTGGGATGTTGATAACAATACCACCGGACTACAAACCAAAGCGGGTATTGAATTGATATTCCCCCTGTTTCCCAAAGCCGACCGGGGCCTGTATCCCGATGATTACAGTGAACCGGCCGCCCGCCTGGCCCTGAAAAACGCCGCCTTTACCTGGTGGAATACCTATGAAACTTCGGGCGGCAATTATGAGCAGGATAACTTTAATAGATGGACGGCGCGGCCGCTGATATTATCGTTTGACAGTTTTTATGCGGATGTCGTCTGGACTCACTATTTTGTGCGGGTGGCAAGCTCAACCACCATTATGCAAACCGATATGACCAGCCTGTTTTCCATATTTGACGATGTAATGGATGTCAATGACCGCTGGTACTATAGCCGCTCCGCGACGCGGGCCTTGTGGCATAAAGAGCGTTACAATATACAGGATTTGCCGCTGCTTAAAGAAAAAATCGTGCGCGATTATGTGGATGCGGATTTCCGCACCGCCATTTCGGGGATTCTTGCTTTTGGCGTGGAATTTGACTGGTTCAGCGCCGCCCTTAAAACCGCTTCCTATAAAAGCGGCCTTGAAAATACCGAGAACGCCTGGCTTATAGGACTGGACGCGGAAATAGTTCCCATGGAGGACTTCAGAATTGCTTTGACCAGCCTGGCGGGATTTAATTATCAAACGACATCAGTCGGCAGGAATCCACTGGATTTCGGCCTTTCGCTTGAATACCGTCTGCCTCTTTCTGACCGGTATATTGTAACGCCCAAACTCGGTTTTGATTTTGCGATGGATACCGAATCGGGAGACAGTGAATGGGAACTGGGAGCCGGCGTTCTGTTCCATACACGGGGTTATGATTTTATGGCGTCCAGCCGGATACTGGATTGGGACGAGATAATACCGGTGGGTGCTTCCGCGTTCATGAACCTGAATCAGGACAACGGTTTTAATGCGATGCTGTCATGGTTTGAACCTGCCGGGCCGGAAGCCATGCTGCCCAACTTTGGCGGTTTTCTGCAGTTGGAACTGGCAAACTTACTGGAAGCGAATAACACCAAGTCCGCTTTTGGGGTTCTGGCCCAGTTTGAATATATGATTGCCGGTAAATTCACCCCCTATATCCGGGGCGGATACACGCCGGAATTCGCCAGCGGAAGCAACAGTCTGGTAACCGGCAATTATTTGCTGAGAGCGGCTGTCGGCTGTTTTATGACACCCATACATTTCTTTTCCGCCGATCTTCGTTACGAAATGGATACCAAGCTGCTTGACGCCGGGGGTACGGAAACCGGAAGAAACCTGTTGAGCCTCGTGCTTACCATCCGAATGTAAGTGGGGGGTGCAACATGAAGGCTAAATTGATAAAGAAAATAAAAACCACGGAGTACACGGCGAACCTTCGGTTCGAGTTTCACGAAGTAAAAGATGGTTTTTCTGCTAAAACTCCAGGCTGTCCGACAGGACAGCAATACTCCGTGATCTCCGTGGTTAAATTCTTCTTAAACTTCAGATGGCTGTTGCTTTTGAGCGGAACGTTGGTCTTTGCGGAAATACCCGTTCCTTTTTTCGGGGGCAATAATTTTACCATAGATGTTGATACCGCCTTTGCTGCGAACATAGACAATGGGTCAACCGGCCTGCTGACCACAGTGGGGCTGGGCCTCTGGTTTGAGTTTGTGCCGTATCAGGACCGGAACATTACCCCCCAGCGGGATGTCATGTCGGTTTCCCTCAAGATGGCCAATTCCGCTTTTTATGCATGGCGGGGTTATGGCTTACTCGATTCAAATGGAGACCCCCCCAAATATGACATATATGACGGCTCGCATGAGCCGGACGATCTAGGTCCAAACCCAGATCAGGCAATGAGCGTCTGGTTTGATACCTTTATCGCCCAGCTTGAGTATAATCAATGGTGGATTCGAATCGCCGGTATCGACCCGGAAATTACCGTCTCTCAGGCGTCAATCAAGTCCGCCCTGGACCCCATTATGAGCAACCGCACCGATATTGCCAAAAACCGGATTCCGCTGCCCTTGTTCTATGTTCCGGGCAACATCGTTGGCGGTTCGTGGTCGCACGGCACTCCCGGCATTACCTCGGTCATAAACCGCGATATTGTGCATCTTAACCGCCGGGAAGTGGAAATTGCCGGAAACTTAAGCGCCGGGATGAAGAGCGATATGCTTGATTTCGCGCTGAAAGTCGGTTCCTGGAAAAAAGCGGAAGACAATACCTTAAATTCATGGGTAGCCGGCGGGGACATGGCCTGGCGGCCTGATTTAACCAATTTGATTAATTTTTCATTTTTAACCGCAGTGAATTACGGCACGATTAAAGGAGGGGGCTGGACTGCCGGTTCTGATGGAATTACCGAGGTAGTCCCTGACCCGATATCAGACCCTGACTCGATGAAAGAAAATCCGGTGGCTCTGGGGCTGGGCTATGAGTACCGAATCAACCTGCCCGGAAAAATGGTAATAAAGCCCTATGTCGGCGTTGACTTTGTGTACGAGACCCGCAACGGTGAGTACAATTTTGAAGCCGGCGGCGGTCTGCAATGGTTTTTCAGGGGGACCAGCGTCAAATTCAAACGTAATGATAAAATTGGCGGCGTTCAACTGGGCGACTGTGATTTACCCGCGGCCTTTATTATGGGAATGAACATCGACAAAAATGGTTTTTGCAATGCGATTATCAGCATTAACGAAGACCCCCGTTTTTCTCCCGTTCCCAATCTGGGCGGCTGGTTCCAGTTTGAATTGTTGAATATCACCGGAAAAGATTACCGCGGGCCGGACGGAAAACCGTACAATGATTTTTTGTTTGCCGGTATAGTTCAGGTAGAATATCTGGTCAACAAAAGAATAATGCCCTATATTTTTGGCAAGATTGTTCCGGCGGATACCCGACTCATTGATAAAAATCTTACTATCGCGCCGGTCTACAGTAAAGACCTTACCAGCCTGAACTCAAAATTGGGCTGTAGATTTTTGCCCGTTGATTTTTTCGCGATAGATATGTGGTATGAACGGACCGACATTCGCAATAAGGATATCTGGACAATGGACAAAGGTATTTTTTCGGTTAACTTTGGCGTCAGAAATTATTTTTAAGGAATGGAGATGTATAGAGTCCTTGTCATACTTTTGGCTGTGCTGCTGCTTTCCTGTCCCGGCGATGGAGATGTATCAAATAAACCTCCTGTTTTTCCGGGATGGGGCATCGGGGTGAACATCGGCAATACGTTTGACAGCCTCAACACCACGAGCATCGCGGGGGAAACCGGCTGGGGTAATCCGCCGGTAGAACGTGGCTACATCAAGGCGTTAAAAGGACACGGTTTTAAAACGGTGCGGCTGCCGGTAAGCTGGGTTGACTACATGGATAACGCTCCGAATTATACCATTGATTCGACGTGGATGAACCGCGTAGAAGAAGTGGTAAACTGGATACTTGCCGAAGATATGTACTGTATTTTGAACCTGCATCATGACGGCGGCGGAACGGAAACCAATAATCGAAAGTACTGGATAAAAAAAATCGCAATTCCCGAACGGGAGGACGAGGTAACCGACCGCTTTGTTAAAGTGTGGCGGCAAATAGCGACACGGTTCCGCGGCGCTTCTGACAAACTTATTCTGGAATCCATGAACGAAGTCGGTTTTGATACCCTGTGGAACCGTTACGCGCGCGGTCAGGAAGAAAAAAAAGCCGAAGCGTTCCGTCTGCTCAACAAACTCAATCAAACCTTTGTTGATACGGTACGCGCCACCGGCGGCAAAAACGCGACACGTCCCTTGCTGATTGCCGGCTATTGGACCGATATTACCAACACCTGCGAATCGGCTTTTACCATGCCGCTTGATACGGCGGAAGACAAGCAGATTCTTTCGGTTCATTATTACACCCCCTGGAATTTTTGCGGCGGAAACAGGGCCACATGGGGAACAACTTCAGATACCAATGAGCTAAACCGCCTGTTCAATATGCTTAAAACCAATTTTATTGACAAAGGCATACCAATTATTCTGGGCGAATACGGGGTAGATATAAAATTCGGAACCACGGTTAAAGAACCGGAATCCCGTGTTAAATGGATGACCGCCGTTACGCAAATCAGTCTTGACATGGGCATTTGTCCGGTACTCTGGGACACCGGCATGAGGCCCGACAATCAGGGCATGGCTGACATTGATCGTGAGTCGCCGTATGCCGTAAGCGAAGACCTTCGAAAAACAATAAGAAGTCTTAAATTACCGAGGTGAATTCAATGAAGAAGTTATCAAAATGGTTTGTCCTTTCCATAACAATAATGCTGGCAGGTGGTTTTGCCGCCGGCATTTTTGCCGCCTGTACTAATCCTTCGCCCGGCCCCGCCCCGATTGATCCTGTTGATCCTCTTTTTCCGATTGACCCTATCGATCCGGGCGATATTTCCGCTATGGATTTTACCGCCTCCATGAAAATCGGCTGGAATCTGGGCAACACGCTGGACGGGCACAATAATTTAATGCCGGGCGAGGGCGTCTGGCAGAGTAACCGTACCGTTACTCCGGCTCTGTTAAACGCGGTTAAGGCCCAGGGTTTTGGAGCGGTGCGCATTCCCGTTACCTGGGGCCGCAAGTTACATAGCGAGCTTAACAAAAATCCCTCCGCTATCAATTTAACCGTAGAGCAAATTCAAAACCTTACCCTGGATGCAGCATGGCTTAACCGTGTCGCGGAGATAGTGGGGTATGTCAACAATGCCGGTATGAAGGCGATAATCAACATTCACCACGACGGCGCGGACAGCGCTCATTGGCTTTCGGTAAAATCCGCCGACCTGACCGGAGCCAACAAGGAAAAGGTAGACGCGGTATTTATAACGCTGTGGACTCAGATTGCCGAAAAATTCAGGGATACCGGAAAGAACCTTGTTTTTGAAGCGTTTAACGAACTGCATGACGGCAGTTGGGGCAACGGCACTACGGCTCAGCGTAACCGGATAAACGAACTAAACCGGATATTTGTGGATACGGTGCGGGCCACAGGCGGCGAAAACAGCGACCGTTTTCTGGTTATTCCCGGATGGGTAACAAGGCCAAGCGTAACGGTAAGTTCTCTGGTTTTGCCGTCTGACCCGGCATCGGACAGGCTGATAGTTACCGTTCATTTTTATGATCCCTACGACTTTGCCGGGGCCGCTACACAGCAACTTTGGGGGGACAAAGCGTTTCCCGGCAACTGGGCCAATGAAAAAAATGTAAGAGACACGTTTAACTCGGTAAAGAATAAATTTATCAACAATGGTATACCGGTGATTATCGGGGAATACGGCGCGGTCAGGCAGGCCAGCGCTGCCGGCAAGGCGCACCGGAAGTATTACATGGAGTACGTTACCAAGTATGCCCATGACTGCGGAATGATTCCCTTTTATTGGGATAACGGCGGTGCGGGTAACGGTTCTGAAGCGTTTGGCCTTTTTAACCGCGCTTCGCCTCACGCGCTGCTGACCGATTCGGCGGACATCATCGCGGTAATGATGAAAGCGGTTAATGACACTTACGCGCTTTCAAGCATTACTCCGCCGTAAAAAATAGAGGGAAAAAGGAAAAATTAACATGAAAACAGTTATCGGCTGTCTGTGGTATTATGTAGTTTCTGCGGTTTTAATTGTGGCGCTGGTTTCCTGCAAGACAGATGCCGGTAAACCCGCTCAACCAATTCCCGACAATTCCGCTACGGCCTTTGTCCGTGATATGGGTATCGGGATAAACATTGGTAATACTTTGGATGCCATTAATAACCATGTGAGCAATACTCCCGCCGGGGAAACCGGCTGGGGGAATCCCAAAATAACCAAAGAATTTATTGCCGCCCTCAAAAATTACGGTTACACGACCATTCGCCTGCCGGTTACCTGGGCGGAGTATCTGGGCCCTGCGCCGGATTATGTCATTGATGAAACGCGGATGAGCCGCGTGGAAGAGGTGGTGAACTGGATACTGGAAGAAGACCTGTACTGCATCCTCAATCTGCATCACGACGGCGGCGAAAGCCCCAAAAGCTGGATACTGAAAGCCGGAGACGATCCTGACGGCGTAACCAAACAATTTGCCGCGGTGTGGAAACAAATTGCCGGGCGTTTTTCCGGCGCTTCCGGCAAACTGATTTTCGAGGCCATGAACGAGGTGGGCTTCAAAATGTGGAATCAGTGGGACGCTTCTACCAATGGCAAAAAACCTGAAGCCTTCCGTATACTGAACGGCCTTAATCAGGCGTTTGTTGATACGGTTCGCGCGTCAGGCGCTCAAAATAACGCGCGGTTTCTGCTGGTTTCCGGTTACTACACCGATATTGATTTAACCTGCGACCCCCTGTTCAAAATGCCGTCCGATACTCAACATGACCGCCTGATACTTTCGGTTCATTATTATACTCCGGCGACATTTTGCATTCTGGACAAAGACGAGTCCTGGGGCAAGAATCAAACCGATTGGGGAAGCGGCTCACGCGGAGACGCGGATTATGCGGAACTTTCCCGGCAATTCGCCAAAATACGCGGTCAGTTTATTGACCGGGGAATTCCTGTTATACTGGGCGAGTATGGAGTAAATTTTAACAACAAGGTTGAGGCGGGCCGTGTCCGCTGGATAAGCGCGGTTACGCAGGCTTGTCTGGATAACGGTATATGTCCGGTATTGTGGGACACCGGCAATGACATTAAACGCAGTCCCGCAAGCTCCTACGCGATGAGTGATGCCCTTGCGCAGGCATGGCGGTTGATACGAAAATAAACAGGAGGTTAGTGTGATAAAAAAGCCTTTTGAAATACCGCTTAAGTACCGGTTATTTCTGTTATTGCTGCCGTTTTTGCTCCTGATTACGGCATTCGCGTATTTACCGCTGGCGGGCTGGCGGTATGCGTTCTTTAACTACCGCCCCGGCATTCCGCTGAAATGGGCGGATTTTGCCGGTTTTAAATGGTTTGCGTCCATTGTTTCCAGTTCGGCCCGGCGTTCGGAAGTTCTCCGGGTAATGAAGAATACGCTTGCCATGAGCGGACTGGGCATTTTAACCTCATGGTTCCCGATTGTGTTTGCCATCCTGCTTACCGAATTCAGAAACCCGCGCTATCAGAAACTGGTGCAAACCCTGACCACGGTTCCCAATTTCATCAGTTGGATAATGGTTTACTCATTCGCGTTTATGCTGTTTTCCGTTGACGCCGGCCTGATTAACCGTATGCTCATTGATATGGGCGTTATAGACAAAGGCGTCAATTTTCTGCTGTCAGGCAATCATATCTGGCTGAAGATGACGGCCTGGGGTATATGGAAAGGGCTTGGCTGGGGCGCGATTATCTACCTTGCCGCCATTACGGGCATTGACCAGGAACTGTATGAAGCCGCGACCATTGACGGCGCGGGGCGCTGGGGCCAAATATGGCACATAACGGTACCGGGTTTGCTGCCCACCTATTTTGTACTCCTTATGCTCTCGGTCGCAAACCTGATAAACAACGGCATGGATCAATATTTTGTGTTCAGGAACGCTTTTAATCAGGACACGATTGAGGTTTTGGATTTGTATGTGTATTATGTCGGCTTCGGCAAAGGTTCTACGTCGGGTATACCCTTCGCGACTGTTATAAGTATGCTCAAATCCATTATTAGCGTAACGCTCCTGTTTTCCATAAACGGCCTGAGCAGACTGTTACGAAAAGAAAGCATTGTATAGGGGGGCGGCATGAGTATAAAAAAACCGGAAGAAGACCTTATTTTCGATATTGTGAATTATACGATATTCGGGGTGTTTACGCTGTTATGCATATTGCCGTTTTATTACCTGTTTATAAATACGATAAGCGACAACGATCTGGTCAAACGCGGCCTTATTAAACTTATTCCCCGGGGATTCCATTTGAATAACTATGTGCAGGTGTTCAAACTGCGCGGTCTGGGGCAGGCGGCGCTGATATCGGTATCCCGCACGGTTGGGGGAACGGGACTTACGGTGCTTGCCAGCGCCTTTGTCGGATATTTGGTGACAAAGAATGACCTGTGGGGGCGGAAATTCTGGTACCGGTATATAATAATTACCATGTATTTTTCGGCGGGATTGGTGCCCTGGTACATGAATATGGTTTTGCTCCGCCTTACCAATAATTTTCTGGCCTACATTCTGCCCGGCATGGTAGCGCCGTTCAGCATCATTCTGGTTAAGACCTACATTGAGTCCATACCGCCGTCCCTGGAAGAATCCGCTTCAATTGACGGCGCCGGCGTATTGACGATATTCGCCAAAATAATGCTGCCGCTGACCAAGCCGATTTTGGCGACGATAGCCATTTTCGCGGCGGTGGGGCACTGGAATTCCTTTATGGACACGCTGTTTCTGATGACGGACGAAAAACTGTTTTCCCTGCAATTCGTTCTCTGGCGCTATTTGAACGAAGCCAACTATCTGGCCTCAATAATGCGCAGCGGCACAACGGTTGCCGTTGATGCGGCGCAGGTCTTGACTCCGCGTACCATACAAATGACTATTTCGATGGTGGTTGTTTTCCCGATTCTGTGCACGTATCCGTTTATGCAGCGTTTCTTTATCAAGGGAATTATGGTCGGCGCAATAAAAGGATAATATATAGTAAATAATTTTGAGGAGGTTTTTATGAAATGCAACAGGCTTGTTGTTATTATGGCGGCGGTTATTATTATGGCGGCGGCGGTATCATGCACAGGGCAGAAGGACAGCGAAGGCCGCAGTTTATACAAAATCGACGTATATACCCAGTTGGGAAATTACGCGGGTATGCAGGTCGGCTGGTTCGGCAAGATTGTCAGGGAAAAATTCAATATGGAGCTTAACATCATCCCGACCGCTGACGGCGTTTTTCCGACCCGCATGGCATCGGGGAAACTGGGTGATTTGATTCTGTTCGGCAGTGACGGGGCCGAGTTTATTGACGCCATTGAGGCGAAGATGCTGCTTGACTGGTATCAGGGCGACTTGCTGGATAAATATGGGGCGGATATCAAAAAAAATCTGTCGATGGCGCTGAAGCAGAACGCGGATGTATTCGGCGGCGGAACCAAATGCTACGGCTTTGGTTATGATGTGTCGAGTTCGGCGGCATTGACCGATGCGGCGTTCTATCATCCCGATATTCGCTTTGACCTTTACCAGCGGATCGGCAGTCCGAAAATACCCAACCTTATGGGTTATTTGGATGTGTTGAAAAAAATGGTTGACCTTGAGCCAAAAGGAGATTCCGGGCTTCCTTCCTACGCCATTTCGCTTTTTAAGGACTGGGACGGCGATACGGTTATGAGCGTTAAATGTATGGGAGCGTTTTACGGCTATGATGAATTCGGCTTTACGCTGTACCATGCCGAAACAAATACCATTCAGCCCGTGCTTGACAATAACAGCCTGTATTTGCAGGGATTGAAATTTTTTAACAAGGCCCATCAGATGGGTATTCTTGACCCTGACAGCGCGACGCAGACCTTCTCCGATGTAATCGAAAAGTTCGCCGACGGGCGCGTTTATTGGAGTATATTCAGCTGGCTGGGGCCCGCCAATTACAACACCGCCGAGCGGCTTGCGCAGGGCAAAGGTATGTTTGCGGTAGCGGCGGAAGATCAAAAGAACATAGTTTACGGCACGAGTGTCTACGGCAAGGAACGTATATGGTCAATCGGCTCAAAGGCGAAGTATCCTGAACGCATAATGGAGCTTGTTAACTGGCTCTGTACTCCCGAAGGCGTAATGACGAATCATTGGGGGCCGCGGGGAATAACCTGGGATTATGACAGTAACAACAAGGCGTATTTGACTCCTCTGGGCATTGAAATTCAGGATGGTAACAAGAAGGCGCAGATTCCGGAATCGGCGGGCGGCGGTCAGTATGTCGATGGCGAGAACAAAATAAATAACACGACCTTTACAATGAACGACATCAACCCGGTTACGGGCGAGCGGTATAACAAGGATTTCTGGTCAAGTGAACTCAACCGTGTAACGAACCCCGCCAAAAAGGCATGGCAGGACGCGATGGGTGTCATGACCGAGGACGACTATCTGGAAAAAGGCAACTTCAAAGCGCTCGTTGTCGCCAGTGACTATGTAAAAGACAAACGCGGCGATGAGCTTGAGCAAAAATATGTACAGGTGTCAAACGCAATCAAGACCGGTTCGTGGAGGGCGATTTACGCCGGAAACGACGCGGAGTTTGACCGGATTGTGCGGGAAATGATAACACAGGCCAAAGCCTTTGGCTATGATGAATGTGTGGCCTGGGACAGGGAACAGGGAAAAATCCGCGCCGCCGCCGTCAGGCGGGCTTTGGGAAATTAAAGCGGCAGGGGCGTTATGCGGTGCGGCTGCCTTGACTGATACGGTTATTTTTGATTCCCCTGCCGCCCGGTGGGAAGAAGCCTTGCCTCTGGGGAACGGCAGGCTGGGGGCCATGATATTCGGTTCGCCGGACCGGGAGAAAATCCAGTTAAACGAGGATTCAATCTGGTCCGGCCCCAGCCGCGACCGCAATAACCCTGCGGCGCGGGAAGCCCTTCCCGCGATACGGCGGCTGATAAACGAGGGCCGCATTCGTGAAGCGGAAGACCTGTGCCTTGAAAGTTTGAGCGGTATCCCTCCGGCCCAACGGGTGTATCAGACCGCCGGCGAACTGCACATCAGTTTTTCCCCTAACGGCGGCTTTGGCCATCCCTGGTCGGGGACTCGCGGCGGTCCGCTGTTAACCGGCGTTCGCCGTTACCGCCGGGAACTGGATATACGCCGGGCCCTGTACACCCTTTCTTTTGAATATGACGGCGTGGTATTTACCCGGGAATGTTTTATTTCCGCGCCCGCCGGTTTGCTGGCGCTCCGGTTCAGCGCCGCTTCCGTAAACGGTAAGCCATTGCCCGGTAAAATCGCTTTTCGCGCCGGTCTTGACCGGGGTGTTTTGTATGACCGCAAGGGAAACATTGAAGATACCGCTTTTATAGGCCGCGATGGGGACATTCCTTTTTGCGCGATGATAAAAGTTGTACAGAAGGGCGGGACACAGCGGAGCCGGGGCGGCTTTATTACGGTAGAACAAGCCGATGAAGCCCTGCTGTTTGCCGATATTCGTACCGGTTTTCGGGAAACGGATTACACCGCCGCCTGCATTGCCGGTATTAATCGTGTTGCCAACGATTCATGGGAAAAATTGCTGGCGGAACATATCGCCGAATATCAGGCATGGTACGGCCGTCTGGAACTGGAGATAGAGGGCGGTGAAAACGCCGTACAATATTTTAATTTCTGCCGTTATCTACTCATCTCGTGCAGCAGACCCGGCACTTTACCCGCGAATTTGCAGGGCCTGTGGAATCCTCATTTTGACCCGCCCTGGGGTTCGGATTATACAATCAACATCAATACCCAAATGAACTACTGGCCCGGTTGCATGTGCAATTTGGCGGAAACCGAAGAGCCGCTGTTTGATTTGCTTGAACGAATGTACCCCAACGGAAAAAAAACCGCCGCGCTGATGTACGGCTGCCGGGGTTTTGCCGCCCATCACAATACCGATATCTGGGGCGATACCGCTCCCCGCGATTACTGGATACCCGCGTCGTATTGGGTTCTGGGCGCGGCATGGCTTTCACTGCATATTTGGGAGCATTACGAGTATACCCAGGACAGGGAATCCTTAAAAAAATATTTTTATCTGTTAAAGGAAGCCGGCCTGTTTTTTACCGATTTTCTTGTTCCGGGTAAACAGAAAAACGGAGCGGGAGAGCCGTATCTGATTGTTTCCCCGTCATCCTCGCCGGAAAACAGTTTTATGCATAACGGAGAGGCCGCAAGCCTGTGCGCCGGTTGTGAAATGGACAGTCAGATTGTGCGAAAGTTGTTTGAGGTAAATATCCGCGCGGCGGAAATTCTGGGAATTGCAGATAACGACACGGAATTATTCCGCTCCATGCATGGCCGTATAGCCCCCGCGGCGGTTCAGTCTAACGGAACCATCCGCGAGTGGCATGAAGACTATGAGGAAGCCGAGCCGGGCCACCGCCATTTTTCCCATTTATGGGGCCTGTGGCCCGGAGACTCCATTACGGTAGATGAAACGCCCGATTTGGCCTGCGCCGCCCGTAAAACCCTGGAACGCCGCCTTGCCCACAGCGGGGGACATACCGGCTGGAGCCGGGCCTGGCTGATCAATTTTATGGCGCGGCTGAAAGACGGCGAAGCCGCCCGGGAAAATCTTGATGCCCTGTTCGCCGAATTTACCCTGCCGAATCTTTTTAACGACGGCCCGCCCTTTCAGATTGACGGCAACTTCGGCGCGCTGGCGGGAATGACCCAGATGCTCGTTCAGAGCCGCATCCGTTACCGTGATACAAACGCCGCCGAGGCGCTGCTTGATTTGCTTCCCGCCCTGCCGCAGAGCTGGGCGGCGGGCCGCCTGAAAGGGGTGCGGGCAAAGGGAAACCTGGAACTTGACCTTGCATGGCAGGACGGGCGGCTTGTTTCACTCGTTATACGCAACAACGGAAAGGCGCTCCCGGTTTTAATTCGCAGCGGAATCAAACGGCAGGAACTGGTACTGGAGTCGGGGGAAACCGAAATAGCCAACAGGTTCTGAACAACTTCCAATAAATAACTTGCCTTTTTTCCTGAAAAACGGTATATTATCCTTAATGAAGGTTGAAAAATGACCGGATGGGATGTCTTATCCGATATAATGAATAATCTCCCCCCTATAGCGGCGATGCTGTTTCTTTTGGCAGCAGGTATAATCTTTGCCATAGGCTTTTCCCGGCATGGCCTAAATTTTATCAAATATGGTTTCAAGCAGACTGTTCTGGGTAGTTCCCTCGAAAAACGCTTTGATAAGCTGGAGGTCAAGATAGAGGCAATAGAGGCCAACTTTTATAAATTGGAGGCCAAGATAGAGGCAATAGAGCTCAATCATTTTGGACATCTCAAAAACTATTTGGGCATTCTGAACGGCGTTTTACTTGACCAGCATATTATTGACAATGAAACAAAAGCCCGCCTTGATAACGAACTGCGCGGAATGTAATTCCCTCTATTACCCTTTTTCCAAAATCAGCACTCCGGTCACGGGAAGGGAACAGCAATCGCCGGGGGCGAATTGTTTATCGGTAAGCAGGTCCCGGCAGTCAAAGGGAATGACAACGGTAGTTTCGGTTTTATCGTGATTCAACACAAAGATATATTCTTTTTCGCCCTTTATCCGGCGGGTCGCTTCAATACCGTGCTGCGGAGGGAATACCGGCTCTATTCCGCATTCGCCGCAGATTACCGCGATAAAGCGGTCCAAAAACGGCATTTCGGGCCGTGAACCAAAGTACCAGACCTGGCCCTTGCCGTAATGATTGCGGCAAAGGGCGGGAGTTCCGGCGTAAAAATCATCCCCGTAATGGGCAATGGTTTGGGCGCCCTCGGTGTGGATTATGTCGCAGAGTAAATCCGTTTTCCATGTTCCTGCCAGCGGGCTGTCGGCCAACAGACCAGTTGAACAGACTAGTCTGTTCAACTGGTCTGTTGGTAGGGCGTCGGTTTCTTCCACCCACAGGCCGCACAGGGAACGCAGTTCGCCGGGGTAGCCTTCCAGGGTAACCGCATCATGTTCATTTGCCATGCCGGAAAAATAAGTGGTAACCACTATGCCGCCCCGCTCGACAAACGCTTTTAATTTATCCGCAAAGCCCGGTTTAATCATGTAAAGAATTGGAGCGCAGAGGATTTTATAGGTATCCAGCGGGGTATCAATGCCGATTACATCCACGGAAATATTGTGCCTTGCCAGAGCATCATAAAAACGGAATACTTCTTCGGGATAATTCATGTTTACCGTGGGGCCTGCGGACAAAGACGAGGCCCACCAGTTATCCCAGTCAAAAAGGACTGCCGCCGGCGATTCAAGACGGCTACCCGAAAAGGAATCTCCCAGTTTTTTTAATTCCGCTCCCAGGGCGGCGGTTTCCCGGAATACACGGGTATTTTCATTGCCGTAATGATCGATAACCGCCCCGTGAAATTTTTCGCAGCAGCCGCGCGAGCGGCGCATCTGAAAAAACATCACCGTGTCAGAGCCGTGGGCAAGGGCCTGATAACTCCATAATCGCATAACGCCGGGCCGCTTGAGTGAATTATAGGGCTGCCAGTTGGTAACGCTGGGGGTTTGTTCCATCAGGAAAAAAGGCTTGCCATCCCCGCAGCCGCGCATAAGCGCGTGGTTCATGGCGATGCGGGTATACGGAGTCCCCGGCGAAGGGTAATTGTCCCATGAGATAAAGTCCAGTTTTTTTCCCCACTTTTGATAATCCAAATCCCAAAAAGTTCCCATCATGTTGGTCGTTACCGGAATATGGGGAGTGAGTTCTTTTAAAACTTTCGCTTCGGCGAGATAACAGTCCAGCAGGCTGTCGGAATTGAAACGCCTGAAATCAATTGACTGGATTTGACAGGTGCTACGGTTTCCCCCCCATTCTTCGCTTAAATGACCGGGGATGACAATATCATCCCAGTCATAATAGGTATGTCCCCAGAAGTGAGTGTTCCAGGCTTCATTGAGCGCTTCAATGGTTTGATATTTTCGCATCAGCCATGTGCGGAAAGCTTTTTCGCAGGTTTCACAGTAACAATAGCCGCTGTATTCATTGGAGATATGCCAGGCAATCAGGTTGTCCAGTTTGCCGTAACGCTCCGCCAGTTTCCGCGCCAGCAGCGCCGAATAGCTACGGTACCGGGGACTGTTGGGGCAGGAATTCTGCCGTCCGCCGAATTTGCGTTTGGAGCCGTCTGAATTTACGCGCAGCACCTCGGGGTATTTGCGGGCCATCCACGCGGGGTGGGTTGCCGTTCCCGTAGCCAGACATATCTTCATGCCGGCGGCGCTTATGGTTTCAATTATCGCGTCAAGAACGGAAAAATTATATTCGTTTTCCGAAGGCTGCAATGCCGCCCAACTGAAAACATTGATCGTCAGTATGTCGATTCCCGCCATGCCCAGAAGCCGCATATCTTCCCGCCATGTTTCCGGTGGCCATTGTTCGGGGTTATAGTCCCCGCCATAAAGGATTTTGTTCATTTTCCGCTCCACAATTCTATTTTATCCCTAATTCTTTCCGTCAGGGCCATACCCGCGTCTTCGATGCCAATCCTGTGTAAATCCTGAACGATTTTTCGCCACTGAGATTCAAAATTCGCGGGTTCTCCCAGAACAGCGGTTGCCAGGGCGTTTTTCATGTAATTGTCCGCCTCGGTAATGACCGCGTTTACGCCCGGCGGCAGGGTATATTGCCAGGCCTGACCATATTTTGACCCGCCCAGAGATTCCGTGGAAGGGAAGAGGTCTGTCCACATTTCCGCACCGTATGCCGCCAGTGTTTCTTTTTCGGTATCCAGGTACTCCTGATCTTTGATTCGGTGCGGGCTGTCTCTGGTATTAAAATTTCCGGTAGAATCAATATAACCCCGGCCCCGCATGGGGAAGGGATAACTCCACCGGCCCACTCCGGTTTTCTTTTCGTAATCAGGGTCTGTTTTGGCCCGGTTCTGTTCTTCATCCGGTACAATCCGCTTTCCGTCAACAACGGTATAATTCACTTCTTCGATACCCCAGTTAATCAGTATCTGGGCTTCCTCGCTGCACATCCAGTCCAGAAATTCAAAAGCCCGTTCGGGGTCTTTACAGGCGGCGGAAATGGCGATGCCCCAGCCTCCGCCAAACCCGTAGTCTTTCAGGGCGACGCATTGATAGCTTTCATCAAGCATGATGGGAAGATAGGCATAGGTTCTCTCCTGCATATTATTGTTAACCAATGAAGTACGGGAATCGGCATAACCCCACAAGGGATAGGTAAGCCCCAATACCCTGCCGGCGGCGATTTTCGCTTTCCAGATATCCTCCTTCTGGATAAACGATTCAGGGTCAAGGATTCCTTCGGCGTTCATACGGTTAAGCCACTGGTAAAAGTGTTTGGTATCGGGATGCAGAAATTTGTACCGGGCCTCCAGCGTGTGCTGGTCAACAAGCCATTGACCGTCATCGGGGTGTCCGAGGAGGGCGCAGGAAGGATTGGACAGGCCGATATACCACTGCCATGTATCAATAAGCAAAGAAAGGCCGATGGTTTTTTGCCCGTTGATTGCCGGATATTTTGCCATATAGGCCTTTATCGCTTTTTCATAGTCATCAAGAGTTTTCATGCGGGGATAACCCAGTTCCTTTAACACCGCGTGCTGAAGCTGCATGGTTCCGTCTGTTTTCCAGATGCCGCTTGTTACATCATAAGTGCCCACCGTGTAAATATGAGGGTCCTGTGTGGAATTCCGCAGCCGTACCAGTTGATCCCCGTAAAGTTCCTTTATATATTTTCCCCTGTTTTCAATCAGGTCATCAAGGGCTATGACCGCTCCCGCTTCAATGAGCATAGCTAAATTTCCCTTGGCGTAGATTAAGTCCGGATATTGGCCGGACGCGATCATCAGGGGAATGGCCTGCTGGTCTCCGCCCAGCGGACGATCCACCGTCAGGGTAACTCCCGTAGCTTTGGTAATCATTTTTGCCACCGGATCGTCAAAAACCATGTCATCTATCGCGTCTACCGTGAAAAAAGTGAAATTGACGGGCTTTTTGGTCCCCGCGGTGGAAACCGCAGACCCGCTTTTCGCGCAGCCTGCCAACAGGACCACTGCCGCGGCGGCGGCAAAAAACATCGTGCGCTTCATTCTTCTTTCCTCAGTACCATCGGGCTTTTTCCGGTATATTTTTTGAATTTACTGTAAAAGTAATCCGTATTGGCGTAACCCACCGCGCTGGATATTTCGTAAACTTTCATATCGGTATTCTGCAACATTTCTTTTGCCGCGTCTATTCTCAGCGTATCCAGGTAGGTATGAAAATTTTTTCCCGTAAATTCCTTAAAACGCTTTCCCAAATACGCGCCATTATAATAAAAGAGCTGTCCCAGGGTTTCCAGGCTTAAATCTTCATTGTAATTGTTCTTCACATAACTTATGATGCGCTGGAAACTTAAATCGGCGGACAGAAGGGGCAGGCTACCGCTTATCTGCAGGCATGATTCTGTCATGGTATCGACAATAACTCCCAGATAACGCTGCCTCATTATGGCGTCAAGGGTTTCCCTGCCGGTTCCCGGCTTTTCCCTGAGAGCCGGAAATTTTTTCAGAAGTTCGCCGTGAACTTCTATCATTAATTCCATACATTCCTGCCGTATTTCCTGCGGCTTTTTTCCCGAACGGAAAAAAGAGGCCTCCAGTTCCTCAAAGAATGACCGTATTCTTTTCAGGTCTACAGCCTGTATATAGGAGCAGAGTTTTTTTACCGTTTCATCATTGTCCCAATCCGGCCCGGCGCTTTTTTTGTCCCGCAGGTCATCAAGGGAAAGATACTTTTTCCCCCGGTAGAAAAAAATATTTTCCATTAATTTTTCGGCTTCCCGGCAGGTTTTTTGTATGCCGGAACCGGGCTGTACCTTTTCTTCCCGGTAGCGGCTTCCCAGAGTAACGGCGCAGCAAGCCCCGTTTTTTTCCAGATAATCGCAAAAATCTTCCAGCAGGCGTTTAATGGCGGTTTCGGGCATATCTTCAAACAGGAATACCGTAAATTCCTTGTAGGGAAAAATATGGCAAATATCTTTTTGAAAAAAATTCCTCAATATTTGCATCTGCCGGGCCGCTTCTTCTGACGGCTGATTTTCAACAGATACAAAAACAGCCTGAACATATTCGCTGTTAAAGCACAGGGGGCCGTTTATTTCTTCTTTATATCCTCCTTCCATAATTTCACGGAATTGCATCTGCCGGTGTTCTTCCGGGTCTTTCATTTTAATTTTTTTCGCAATGCTGGTAATTCTTTCTGTCAGAATATTTTCGTCAATGGGTTTTTCAATGTACCCGTCAACATCAAGATTAATCGCTTCCTTGACATATTCAAATTCAGCGTAACCGGTGATGATAAGGAAATGAATATTTTTGTTATCGGTGCTGTCCGCCCTTGTTTTTTTGACTACTTCCAGCCCCGAAAATCCGGGAAGGTGTAAATCAAGCAATACCAAATCAGGTTGTAGTTTCAGAATTGTTTCAACCGCGGAAGGCCCGTCTTCCGCTTCGCCGCAGATTTCGTACCCGTACTGAGTCCAGTCAATAATCCCGCGGATTCCATTGCGGATTATCAGTTCATCGTCAACAATAAGGAGTTTTAGCATGGGCCTGATACGTTCTCCCTGACTAAAGGAATTATCATATTAACTTTAATCCCCTTTCCGGTGTTTTCGGACAGTGACAATCCAAAACCGGGGCCGTAATATAATTTTATCCGCCGGTTTACATTGACAAGCCCTATCCGGCCGTCCGCGGCGTCTTCACCGGAAACAAGCTCGCCGCGGAGTTTTTCCAGATATTCCGGCTCCATGCCGGTTCCGTTATCGCTGACATCAATACACAGCGTTTTGTCTTTTGGTTTTACGGAGATTCGGATATAACCGCCTTCCGGTTTGGTTTCCAGTCCGTGAATAAGGGAATTCTCAACCAGGGGCTGAACCAAAAGGGGAAGGATGCTGCAGCCGCCCAGACCGGGCTCCGTATCCAGGGAATAATCCATCCTGTTGCTGAAACGCAGTTTTTGAATCGCAAGATAATTCCGCACCAGCTCAAGTTCTTTTTCCAGGGGGATGGTTTTGTCATTTGCGGAAAGGCTTTGGCGCAAAAGCTGGGAAAGCATTTTGATGGTAGCGGCAATGGTTGTTTCTTTTTTTCCCAGCGCCATCATGCGGATTGTTTCCAGCGTATTATAAAGAAAGTGCGGATTAATCTGGCTGGAAAGAATTTTAAGCTGCATTTCTTTTTGATGGGAAAATAATTGTTCCTTTTGCAGTTTTTGAACATACACTTCATTGACTATCTGCAGAATAAAAATTAATGAAACCGCCAGGCTGACAAAAATAATGACCAGGCTTTTTCGTATCATGGAATAAACCGGAAGAAAAAGGGTCTTGCGGGGGATAATATAGGTTATGTCAAAAATACTGTTCAGGGTTGACCGGGGTGTAAATGAATTGGTAATAATCCAGTTACCGGCCCCGGTAAAATTGTCCCTGCTTTGGCCTGCCGGATATATTACCCTGCCGTTCAGGGAAATGAGGGTATCGTGCAGTTCTGCGGCGCAAATCTGTTCCAGGCTTTTCATGTCCAGATGAATGCACAGTATTCCGACATGGGCGCCGGTGGTGGTATTCCGTATCTGCCGTATCAGGGAAATATATTCCAGACGGCGTATCGCGTCATGGCGGTATGTCCAGAACATTTTCCCGTCCAGAGCCTTGGCGGTTTCGTACCAGCTTTCGCGGCGCACTTCATCATCGGTAACAATAAAATACGAATTATCCAGCATGGTAGGGTTTTCAACATACAGGCGGATTCCGGCTATTTCCTTGTAGGAGCGCAGATAATCATCAAAAAAATAAATATCACCGTAGGCGTTGTATATCTCAAGCGGACTTTCATATTCAGCCGCTACGGTTCGCTGAATATGGGGATTGGCATAAATGCGGTTTGCGATGTCCACCGCTTTGCCCAGCGTCTCAACCAGTTGATTTTCCATTTTTTCCACATTGTTCCGGGCCTGCCGGAATTCATTTTCCCTGGTGAGCTTCGCGAAACTGGTTAAAAAATAGATGCCACTGAGCATAATGGGTACAAACAATGAAAGGATACACACCGTCAGCAGTTTTTTGTCGATTTTGAGGAAATCAAGATAATTACGGAAGCCGGAAGAATATTTTTGTATTCTTCCCCCAATCCTTGAATCCGTCATTTTTTATATATAGTGACGGTATGCGGATATGTTGTCAATTACCCGCCGGAATCTGCGGTAATTTTGAACGCGGCGTAATGGCCCGGCATTAAAAACACATCGAACACGCTCTCGTTCTCTTTTGAACGCGCTTTTTCCGGCGGACGCATTTTTGTCAGCGGTATCAGCGACACGCCGGACCGGCCAATGCTTACGCGCGTATGTTCAGGCCGGTCCAAAAACGACTGCAGAATAAACGTATCGTTATCGTAAAGGAACAGACCTATGCGGCTTGAACATTCCAGCGTTACGGGCAGCTTTAATTCTCTCCGCAGCAGCGTAAGCGTTTCGGCGGGAAGTTTGTATAAATCAGCCGGCGTATCGGGGATTGTCAGCACATATAAGCGGCCTTTCCCGTAAGTGCCGCACAGTAACAGGGGATGACTGGAAAAAGGCGTCAGCGCGGAAGAAAGCACCCACAAGTCGTTTTCATTGTAGGCGATATGGGGCATTGTCACCGGCCCGGTGGCTTTTACAAAAGCGCTGTTGTTCTGGCCGAAACCGCTGTTGGTAAAGGTATCGGAAATTATCTTTTTCCCGGTAATTTCCAGCGGTAAAATATCCTCAATCCCTTTGCCCGCCAACAGCTCATACAGGCCGCTGGTAATAAAAACATTGCCCGCGGCCAGTAAACTTTCCCTGATTTTGTCAACAATTGTATCATCCCAGGCGGCATCCGCCGTGAGAAATATCACCGGCGCATCGGAGGGGTAATCGGGATACGGATCAAGCGGTATGCCCAGCATACCCATAAAATCGTAAAGGCGGCGTTCCCCGTGTGAGTGAAAGGGCTTGTAGCAGGCGATTCCCACCGGTTCGCCGATTTGCCCCATAACCGCGTCCGCCTGATCGTAAACAGCGCCCGCCGACGCCGTATAGACGGGGAAATTAACCAGCAGCGGAAAACAGAACAGCATATTTTCACGGCATTTTGCAAACAGGGTCAGATACGCCTGCTGCACATAATCTTCCAGACTGCACTCAAACAGATCGTACCAGCCGCCGCCGTTTTTGCCGGGCTTGATACGCTCCATCAGGCGCGGCAGGAAGAAACTTAAATACCGCGGCAGATTCTGATGCGTGTAATGCGGATCGCGTGTTTCCGTACCGGTGTAGACCATGTCGAACATACGCGGTTCGTCTTCGGGGTTATAGCCGCAGGCCTGATAACTGTCGTACCAGTTGGGATATTTGATAATGAGGTTTACCCCGGGGTTGGCCGCTTTCGCGTTTTTGATAATAACATTTTCGGAAATGTCGTTCATCAGCGCCAGCCGGAACGACGCCCAGTCACGATCCCCTTTGGCTTTGATGCAGGATTCGCAGCGGCAGTTGGTAAAATAGAAATCATCCAGAATTACCTCGTCGAACAACCGCGCCGTATAGGCGGCAATCTCGCCCAGTTTTTTGCGGTTTTCCGGGTTGGTAAAACACATGCTGCCCATCAATGTGCGGCTTACGGTCGTAGTAATCCCGCCGGAAACCTGATAGCCATTTTCGATAAACAACGCTTTCACGGCTTCCATCTTCTCGCGCTCTATCAGCACATCCGAGCGGTATGTTTCCAGGTAAATTTTGTCCAGTTTTACATACTTGCCGACTTTTTCAATATCGGCCCTAATCTGTTCGATGGAATTTTCGTTTAAATACCCCGCCGGAGCGTAGGTAACGGTTAAAAAATGCGCGTAATGCATATACTGCCTTCCCGAATATGGTATACCCCCTCGCGCGTATGATGTCAAGTGTTCTATTGATTTGCCAAGTAAATCGAATCATATTTTCCCCTCAACCTTTATTTTCAAACGCCGATATTTGAATTGAGATTCTTTCAAAACCGAGGTTTGATATGGTATTCGAAAAATGCAGGGAAATCCTGTTGAGGGAAAGCGAACTGGTACAGAGAATTGCCGGTTTGCAGAATCTTATTCGTGAAGCGGTGATGAACCGTAATTGGACTGATTTTGAGGGCCATTTTAACGATTTGGGCAGAATAAAGGCCGAATTTGCCGCCCTGGAAGGCGAGCGGGAGCTGCTTTTTACCGGAATTCCGGGGACAAAGGGCGATATGTCCCGTTTTTATACCTTGACCGCCCAGCTTCCCCCCCAGCAGCGCGGCGAGCTGACGGAAATTTACCGCAGCCTGAAACTGGAAACTCTGCGGGTGCAGGTTTCCGGCGAAGCCCTGATGAGTTACATTGCCGAAGTACGGGCCGCTATGGCGGGTTTTTTTGAGATTGCCTTTCCCGACCGGAGCGGGAAGATATACACCCCGCATGGGATGCCGGTATCCCATGATATGCGCAGCATGGTTTTGAACCGGGCTTTCTAGGAGGAGAAAAATGACTTCAACATTTATGGGAATTGAAATTGGTAAACGGGGCGTAATGGCCCACCAACAGGCCCTGTACGTTACCGGGCATAACCTTGACAATGCCAGCACCGACGGCTATTCCCGCCAGCGTGTTGAAATGTCCGCCTTTGAGCCGATTTATCTGCCGGGACTGAACCGCGCGGAAACGCCGGGGCAGATAGGGCAGGGCGTTATCATTGAACGCATTGAACGGCTGCGGGACCAACTGCTCGATCGGCGGATTGTGCTGCAATCTTCCAATGAGGGTTACTGGAACGCCCGCGATCCCTATATCCGCATGATGGAAAATCTGTACCTTGAGCCGGGATTCAATTCGGTACGGTCAAAGATGGACGCTTTCTGGGATTCATGGCAGGAACTTTCCATGTTCCCCGCGGATGCCGCTCCCCGGACCGCCGTTATAGAACGGGGCAAAACCCTTATTGACGGCATTCACAACCGCTATCAGAGCCTTAAAGGTTTGCAGGATCAGGCCAATGAGGATATACAACTGACCGTAGGCCGTGTAAACGAACTTTCCCGCCAGATAGCCGCCCTGAACGGCGACATTCAGCGAATAAAAGCCCAGGGCGATATGCCCAACGACCTTTTGGACCGCCGCGATTTGCTGGTTGACAAACTGGCTTCCATCATTGACATCAGTGTCAGCAACCAGGACCCGGATGAATTTATGGTGCATACCTCCGGTTTTGTGCTGGTTCAGGGGCAGATAGGCCGTCAGTTTGATTTGCGCAAGGGAATTGACACCGAAGGTTACGCCCACATCTACTGGCAGGACACGGCGCAGGAGATACGTTTCCAGCGGGGCAGTCTGGGGGCGCTGCTGGAACTGCGCGATGAAACCATAGCGCAGGAGATTCAGAGTCTGGACAATATGACGATGAATTTTGTCGATCTGGTCAACGAAATTCACCGTGACGCTTACGGTATCAACGGAAGCACCGGTATCAACTTCTTTTCCGAGTATCCTTTTGTTCCCAATGTTAACGGTAATTATGATCGTTCCGGCGATGGGGTTCTTGATTCCAGCTATATCTACCGGATGAACGGGCATAATGTTCTGGAAGCCCAGTCGCAGCCGGGCCTGGAGGGAACGATTACCCTTTCCGGGCCGAACGGCAACGTGCAGATACCGTATTATTCTACCGATACCGTCGCTGACATTATTGCCCGGATTAACAGTTCCGGCGCGGAAGTGGTCGCCCGCCTGAACCGCGAAGGCAAGCTTTCCCTGAAGGGAACGCCGGCGGAAGCGGTAAACGGCGTTCATGAAAATCCCGATTTTGTTATACGCCATATTGAAGATGACGGCCATTTCCTTACCGGCTATGCCGGTCTTTTGGGCCAGGACGGCGTTTACGACTGGGGAACCGCCGACGCCATTACCGTTCTGCGGGACGGCTCCGATTACGCCGTTGCCCCCATCGCCCATCCTTCGGGCTGGATTGATCTGAATCCCGCCGTGGTACGGGACCCGCTGTCGGTTGCTTCCGGTTTTGGCGAAAACGGCAGGGCGGCAAATCCGGGTAACGGGGATGCGGCGCAGGCAATCGCTTCAATCAGAAACAGTCCGGTAATGGTAGGCAGCCTTTCCACTTTTGACGACTACTTTGCCGATTCCGTGGGCCGCATCGGTCTGTTGGGAGAACAGGCCAACAGGGCTTTGGAAACCGAAAATTTAATCATGAAGCAGCTTAGAGACATGCGGGAGTCAAT
>JAIRRB010000242.1 GCA_031256195.1 Treponema sp. | reverse complement strand
TCAATTTTCACATTCCCTCTTTGCTTGGGCAGCAAGCCCGCTATGCGTTTGTATTGTTTATCGTTTAGTTTCATTTGCTTTTACTATATCACTTTTATTTAGTGTGAACACACCCTAGTATATTATACCACATTTGCAAATTGCCAAGTGGTATATCCAACTCAAATTTAAAAAAAGTGTAAGAGACGATAGTGTATATTCCAAATAATTCGAGTAAAAATACAATGTAAACGGGCATTCTATTTCTTTTAAGGAACAGTATTGTTTCCCTAATCCATCATACGTTGACAAAAAACCTTAAAAAACCAAGAATATCACATTATGAATAAAAACTTTCTCAAACCCGATGTCGTCCTGATAATGTGTGTAATTATGACCTTGGTGTGCGGGGCTCTGGCCTCGTTTATACAGAGCGGTTTTGGCAGCGTTGCGGTGACGACCGGTTTTTTTACGCCGGAAAGCAGCGGCGCGGCGGACGGGCTTCCGGTTCGTATTGCCTACAAACTCTATAAGCCGCAGGGGGCGGACGCGGCTCATCCGGCGCCGGCGGTGCTGGCGATGCACGGCTACCAAAACGATAAGGATACTTCCGCGGCGTTTTGCGTTGAACTTGCCCGCCGGGGCATTGTTGTTCTTTCGGTAGACCTTTACGGCCACGGTGATACCAGTCCGGGTATGCGCGGACGGGGCTGGGGTAAATATAAAATTACCAATTTGGAAAAAACGATTTCCGGCCCCCGGCGTTTCCTGATTATGATGACCTTTAGCATACTGGATTTTTTTCGTCCTGAAATTGCCGCCGGAGTTGTTGACAGTTCCATGGGCGGAAAAAGCGCGTGGAGTTACCTTGCCGCTCTCCCTTTTGTCGATTCTAACCGGATGGGTGTTACCGGTCATTCCATGGGAACCTGGGCTTCATGGTCTGTCGCGGCGGCCTTTCCCGGACACCGGGCCATTGTACTCCAGTGCGGCGAACCTTTTCCCACTGCTTACTATGATTCACAGCGGATACAATTCAACAATGTGTTGATTCTTCAGGCCCTGTATGATGAATTCGATAATTTCAGGGATTACGGGCCAACGGTCACCGGTCTTGAAAAAACGCCGCTGCGTTACCGCGATTTTATGGGGCAGGACGCTCCGGTAGACTGGAACAAGACCTATGGTTCTTTTGCCGATGGCAGCGCGCGGCGTATGGAATTACTGCGTACCAACCACCGTCTGGTTACTTATGACGATAATGCCCTGACCGCCGCCATGAGCTGGTTTACCAACGCTCTGGAAATTACACCAGTCCTGGCGGACTCGAATCATGTCTCCATGATTAAGGAATTTCTTGGCCTGCTGGCCATGCTCGCGGCCCTGATTTCCATGTTTCCCCTCTTTTTGATTCTGACCCGTTTTAAGTTCTTCGCGCCGCTGGCTCAACCTTTGGCGGAAAACCCCAGAATGCTTTCCCCCCCAGGCCGCCGGACAGCCGTTCTGACGGCGGTTCTGATCAGCGGCTTAACGTTTCCTTTTTTGAGTCAGCTTGGTCATGGCCTTTTGCCGTTACCGGAAAATGTTTTTCGCATGACTGTCGGCAACGGTTTTATCACCTGGCTCAGTTTCCTTATGCTGGTATCCCTTTTTATGTTGATTCGCTGGTTTAAGCGGGGCGGGGGCAGGCAGGCTGGATGGGCGTTAAGCGATTTGGGGCTTATTAATCAAATGGTAACTCCCCGAAGTTTAATCATTAAGGTAGTCATCGTATCATGTATCCTGACCGGCATGATGTATATTCTGGTCTGTATCAGCGTGGGGCTGTTTAATCTTGATTTTCGTTTTATCTGGCCTTTCTTCAGGCCCTTTACTCCTTTACGCTTGAGCCAGTTCCTGGTGTACCTGCCTTTTTATGCCGCCTTCTTTACCGTTAACGCGGGGGTAAAACTGTACGGTCAGTTACGGCTGCCGGAATTTACCCTGAACGGCAAAAAATCGGCGGCTCTTACCCAGCTTGCCTGGTGGGGCTACAGTGTGCTGGTAATGCTGGGCGGCGTACTGCTTATTGCCCTGATTGAGTATATCCCCTTCTTTTTGGGTTATGGCCCGGGGGCGGACCTGCTCTTTACCGCCACGTTCGGCGGGCCTTTTATGTCGGTGATGATACTGCTTGTTCCCCAGTTTGCCGTTTTCTTTTTCCTTTCTACATGGTTTTACCGAAAAAGCGGAACGGTCTATACCGGCTCTTTTGTGCTTGCTATTCTGGCAACCTGGGTTTTGTGCGGTGGGTCATCCATGTTTTAAGCGGACGCGGTCGGTAGCCGCGGCTGTCCAGCCGGTCCGCATTACGCACTATTTTTTCCGGGAAACACCCAATACCGCGACGGACAACTGCTGGTTGATAGTATTAAGTCCCGAACGGGCGGATCGTCCCCGGTCGATGGCGCTTTGATACCGTCCGCCGGAAAGGGCCGACTGCGCCTCATTGGTGTTGTACTGCGCCGTATCAAAATCGCGGTCTATGGAGTAAAAATCAAGGGGCAGCTTGGCCGCACGGGCGGCTTCTATTCCCTGCCCGGTTTCCGTAATAAGGGGCTTTAACTGGGAAACCAGGGCGGCGGCTTCGTCCCGGGCGCGGGCTGCGCCGGTACGGCCTTCGTTTATGGCCCGTTCCGCGGCGGCAATTGCCTCGGCGGCGTATGACTTTGCGGCATCGTAGCGCTTGGCGGCAGCTTCCTGATTCATGCGCGCCAGGGCGTCCTGGGCGCGGACAACGGAATTCTTCGCATAAGTGACGGCATCATAGTCATTTTCGGCGCGTGTCACCGCTTCGGCGGCCATATCCATCTCTTCGGTGGGCGGTTTTGCGCAGCCCATGACAAGCGCCGCCAGTACCAGTATGGCGCAGATACAGATTCTTGGTGTTGTTTTCATAATAGCTCCTCCTGGGTTGTTGGGGGATTCTTCCCCCTCTCTACAAGTATAAGCATTTTATGCCGAAAATAAAAGGGAAGATGGCATTATTTATATCAAAAAAACGTTCGGCGCTCCTTCTCCTGTGTTCCTGGTGTATCGCCCTGTCTATCATCTTTGCGCTGCATTATGTTCTTGCCGGGCCGCGGCTTGGTCCGGTTTATGACACCCTCCTGGGGTTTCGTAATCCGCCGCCGGTTTCAGGGGAAATCCTGCTGATTGAAACCGATGAAGTCATAGAACCGGGTGATTTCTTTTCGGTGCTGATGGCTTTGAGCGAAATGGGCGCGTCGGACCTACTCGTTGAGGTTCCGCTGCTGGGAACCGGATCGGGCATGGCGGAAACCGGGCTGGAATTGAGTTATCGCATTAACGATGAATTTAACCTTTTGGGGAGGAATATCCGCAGTCTTTTTGAGGCCATACGCCTCGGTTTGATTCCCCCTGCCGAATCGCCTGATTATGTTGAAAATCTTGTCGAACTGGCGGAGCGGGGCAGGGACAGGCTCAATGCGGCGGTTATTCGGCAGGATGAAACGGGATCGGCGCTGGCGGCCCAGGCGTCGGCGGTTTTTGGCAGGGCGGTAACGGCGGTAGACCTGCGGGACGCGCCTGCGGGGGATATTCCCTGGTATTCGCGGCCCCGGCCCGACCGGGACGGCATACTCAGACGTATCGCCCCGGCGGGACATATTGTCTATCACGCCCTCAAGCCCCGGTGGGGAAAATCGACGCTGGAATTAACTGAAACAGGGCCGGTACTGGTCACCGGTTTGGGGACGCAGGATGAGGAGATTGAATACCGCTTTCCCCTGGACAGGGACCGGAATATCCTGATTGAGAAACAAAAACCGGGGAAGAGTGAATTCCGCCGCATGACGATTAATCAGTTTCGTGATTATGATCAAAGCGGCAGAACATTGGCCCGTCTGCTGAAAGACGCTGAAGCGCTGGGCGTTTATACCGAAATCACACCGGAACGTATGCCCCTTATCCTGTTTGAGTATGCCGAAACCCTGAAAGAAGAATTACTGAAAACGCAGGATGCGGTTAAACGCGCCGACTGGATTAATGCGCGTACCGAGTATATTGCCGGGCTGGATGAATTTTTGCACGGCCCTTCCGAGATGATTCTGGTAAATGGCTACGAAATGTTAATAGCCACCGAAGGGCTTGACGAGAAGGGCGTTAAGCGGCTGCAATCCCTGCGGGATGAACTGATTCGGGCGTTTGCCGCCATGCGGGAAAAATACCGTGAACATATAAAATTGCGCGCTGAACTTACCGATGCGGCCCATGCTTCATTCTGTGTCATGGGGCCGGCATATTATGCCGATGCCGCGGGAGCCGGAAATGTTCCGGAATCCTCGGCGCTGCTTGCCAATGCCCTGCTGACCGGACACTGCATTACGCCGGGGGAAAGCCGTTATATTCTCATTTTGTCGGTGGCCGCGTCCTTTGTTGTACTTGCCTGTATCCATGCGTTAAGCCCGGTATTATTGCTAATACTGGGGTCTGCCGCAACCTTAATCTGCGGCGGCGCTTTTGGCGCGTATTTTATTATCAACTCCTATTGGATAGACCCGCTTGTACCGATGGCGGCCTGTCTGGGGGGAACCGTGTTTCTGGCTGTTTCCCGGTTCTGCATCGGTTACGGCGGAATGCTGCGTTTCCGCCTTGCATACGGTCCCGCGGTAAACGGCGATATGCTCAAGCTGATGCTCAAGGCGGGCCGCCCCCTTCTTTCGGAAACATTGTGCGTTCAGACGGCAATTATCGCCGTTAAAAACCCCGGTATGTCCGGCAGGGAAGACCGGGGCGCGCCGCTTGAAACGGCGCGCGCCGCCGCTCAGTTCCGTAAAGCGTTTTCCCGAATCTTTAAGGAAAAAGGGGCGCTGATACTGGGTTTTGAGAATGATATTGCGCTGGCCTGTTTTGGCTCGCCGCCGGAGCGGGTCTGCCGGAAAGAATCAGCGTTTCCGGTGATACATCCTGCGGCGCGGGCCATAAATTGCATTGGAGAAATACTGAAAGAACCTTTATCCGCCCAATGGTGCTTTGGGCTGGAATCAGGCGATTGCGCCTTTTCCTGGTCGGGAGAAACAGGTTATGCCGCAAACGGGCCTCCGCTGGTCCGCGCCCGGCTGCTTGCCTCGCTCGCGCTGCGTTATCAGGTACGGGCGGTCATCGGCGAAACGGCAAAAGAGAGCAGCGATATTCTGGCGCGAAAACTCTCTTCGTTTGCCGGGGAAAATTTTTACAAACTGCCGGATGCCGTTAACTGACAAAACAGGGCATGGGATTGAGCTTGTGCAAATTTGACTGGTGCAGCCGGTCGATTTTTTCTTTAATGGCGCTGTCTTCGCAGACGCCCTCACGGATATACCGGTCCAAAACAGCGTAACTGAATCCCAGTTTTTCTTCATCGGTCATCCCCGAAAGTCCGTCTTCAGGAATCTTGTCAATAAATTTTTCCGGTAATCCCAACTGCCTGCCCAGGGCTTTTACCTCGGTTACCGTCAAACGTGACAGGGGGCTGAAATCACCGGCACTGTCGCCGAATTTGGTTGAATAGCCGACCCAGTCTTCGCTGAGGTTGCAGGTATTGGCTACCAACCCGCCCACAATGGCGGCGACCGCGTACAGGGTCGTCATTCTGATTCTTGCCGGCGTATTAATGGCGGCTTGATTATTGATGGTTAAGCCGCCTTCCTGTATTGACCTGAACAACGCGTCGTTTGAATCGTGTATATTGATAACACAATGCTTGATGGATAAATACTCAACCAATTCCCGGGCGACGGCAATATCCCGCTGTTCTCCCCGCGGCATCAAAACCCCGAAAACCCTGCCTGAGCCCAGAGCGCGGGCGCACAGGGCGGCGGTTACCGCGCTGTCCTTGCCGCCGCTTATTCCCACAACAGCGTAACAATCCCTGCCGTTTGCATCAAAAAAATCCCGTACCCATTGAACTATTTTTTCCATAATCCCTCATATCCGATTGCTGGATTTTTTTCAAGGGATACTATACTATGGAATGCGGAACATACATATGAAACGGGAAATTACCCCTCTATCCGTCAGGCTGCTCATAGTGTACCGGGTCTTTGTCGTACTGGCTATTGCGCTGGTGGCGGCATTGGCGGCGGGCAGTCTCTATGCCCTATTCCGCTCGCCGAATTCCGGGCCGCTGTTCCGTATCGGCTCTGCCGCCGGTAAGGGACAGGGCGGGCACAGGCCTGATACCGGAGCGTCGGCGGCTTCAAATGTATTTTCCGGCATCGGCAGGCTCAGAATACCGCTGGCCGGAGAACCGGCTGCCGCCATCATTCTTTCCGTTAGTTTTCCCTACCCCGCAGACGACCGTGCTTTTGCCGAGGAACTTGCCTCCCGTATCGGCGATTTTCGTTCCATTGCCGCCGAATACTTTGCGTCTCTTCCGCGGGCAAAAACGATTAATCTGGATGAAGAAGCCGCCAAAACCGGAATTTTGAAGCGTTACAATGCCATGCTGCGTCTGGGAAGAATCGAAACCCTGTATTTTGGCGACTTGATGATTGTTGAATAAGCTGAATGTATGTGCGGCATGGTGTTGACAATCTTTCCCTTTTTATGCTAAAAATAAACAAACTGGGGAAATTGGAGACATAAATGTACGCTTTAGTTGAATTTAAGGGAAAACAATACAGGGCCGAGACCGGGGCCCTGATCAAGGTTGAAAAAATTGATGCGGAGCCGGGAACGGCGCTGGATATTGATACGGTGTTACTGCTGTCCGGCGACACGATAACGGTGGGCAGCCCCTATGTAAAGGGGGCGAAGGTGCGGGCTACGGTGGAATCCCACGGAAAAGACGCAAAAATCATCGTTTTTAAGTATAAGCCCAAAAAGGACTACCGCCGCAAACAGGGCCACCGTCAGCAGTATTCAATTATCAAGATAGGGGAGATTGCGGCATCGTAATGCCGGAACCTCATTGATTCAGATTGAAGCGGTTCTGGACGAAAATGGTATTCTGCGGGCCTGTAAAGCCGCCGGTCATGCCGGGGCGGGGCCGACGGGAACGGATATAGTCTGCGCCGCTGTTTCGGTTTTAATGCGGACTGCGGTTCGCGTCCTTTCCGGCAGGAAGGGCATAACGGTCCGGTGCGATGCGCCTGACCCGGGTTTCCTTTTTTGGGAAGCCGATTATACGGAGGAGGGAAGGGAGTTCCTTTCCGCCGCCGGGGTGTTCCTTATCGAGGGGCTTGCGTCTGTCGTTGAGGAATATCCGCAGTACTGTACATTGACCATACGGAGGACTTAAATGGCACGGAAACGCGGCGGAAGCGGCGCAAAAAACGGGCGGGATTCCAATCCCCAATATTTGGGCATTAAGACATCGGGTGGCACTCATGTTAAGGCGGGGACCATTATAGCCCGCCAGCGGGGAACAAGGATACATCCAGGAACCAACGTAGGCTGCGGCGGCGATTATACCCTTTTTGCCAAGGCGGACGGCGCTGTTCAGTTCCACCAGCGCCGGGGTCGTAAACTGGCATCGGTAATAGCAAGCAGTGAACAATTAACAGCGAACGGTTAACAGTGTTGTTACCCGTTAACTGTTATGAGGCCTGTTTCTGAAATAACTCCTGCTCAGGCTGCCGGGCTTCGTTATGTCCTGACAGACATTGATGATACCCTGACGCGGCAGGGTAAACTCCTGTCATCGTCATATACCGCCCTGTGGAAACTCAGGGCGGCAGGTCTCAAAGTGATACCGGTTACGGGTCGGCCCGCGGGCTGGTGCGACTGTATTGTCCGCCAGTGGCCGGTGGACGGCATTGTCGGCGAAAACGGCGCGCTGGCCTTTTGGGAAGAAGCTCCCGCAGGGGAATCGCCGCGGCTGTTGCCGAGGCTGCCGATTCTTAAATCCATGTACCACCCTGACGCCATAAAAAACAATCACCCGGTACTGCGGCAGATACGGGAACAGGCCATGACTGAAGTTTCCGGCCTGCGTGACGCCAAAGATCAATTTTCACGGCTGTTTGACATTACCCTGGATTATGCCGAAGAAGAGCCGGTTCTTCCCCTGAGCGCCGCCGAAAAAGTTCAGGAAATCGCCCGGGCGCGGGGGGCTGTAGCAAAAATTTCTTCGATACATATTAATATCTGGATGGGCAATTACGATAAACTTTCCATGGCGGAGCGTTTTTTAACGGAACGCTTCGGTTGGCAGGGCGATGTGTCGGAAGTGCTTTTTATGGGCGACTCTCCCAACGACGAGCCGATGTTTGCCCATTTTCCCCTGGCCTGCGCGGTTGCCAACATTCGCCGCTATCAGGGGCTGATTACAACACTGCCCGCCTTTGTCGCCGCGCAGGAAGGCGGCGATGGCTTTGCCGAAATTGCAGAAACGGTGCTTGCCCAAAAACGGCTATCCCACAATTCCTCATTTGATATATAATGGGGAATTAATTAAGAGAGGTTATAATGCCAGGTGAATCCGGCGGACTGTCTGCAAACAATCAATTTCAACCGGCCATTGTTAAGTTTGTAAAAGATTCCCTGTTTGTCGTGGAGGGGAAAACCAATACGGATAAGTTTTACATCATTCAGGAAGGAAAGGTACGAATCATACGGGAAGTGGACAAGGTTGTCCGGGGAAAGGACATTCTTGCCGGCCCAGGGGACATTATCGCCGCCGTATCAGTTATGTCCGGCTTCAGTTACATTGAGACCGCGACAGCCTATACCGACGTAACCGTGTTGGTGGTAGAGAGGAAACAGTACAGCAATTTGATACGGGACAATACGCCCATTGCCGTGCGAATCATCCAGCAATTCTCCCAGCGGCTGCGCACTCTGGATGATATGCTGTCCCGCCTGACACTGAGCGCCGCCGCCGCAAGCGGCCCCTCCCATCTGCTGAAAATTGCGGAATTCTATGCAAGCCGGCGAAAGCCCAATCAGGCTTTTTACGCCTATCAACAGTACACCGTCCATTGCCCCCAGGCGGCGGACATGGAAGACGCGCAGCGCAAAATGGAGCAGTTTGCCCCCAATGTAAAAGTTAAAAAACCGGTATATCCGCCGGACAAAATGGAACGAATCTATCCGGCCGACTGCCTTCTCTTTGCCGAAGGCGAACCGGGGGACGAGTTATACGTCATTCAGGAAGGTTCGGTAAAGATAAGCAAAATCGTGAACAATCAGGAAGTGGTACTGGCGGTACTGCGCAAGGGGGACATTTTCGGCGAAATGGCCCTGTTGGAAGATAAGCCCCGGGCCGCTACCGCCGAGATAGTTGAAAATTGCACGGTATTTGCGGTAAACCGGGCCAATTTCACGGGTCTGATTAAGACATCTCCGGAACTGGTAGCCCGCATGACCACTCTTATGGCGGAGCGGATATGGTTGATGTACCGGCAGTTTGCCAATACCATGATCACCGACCCAATGGGCCGTATCTATGACGCCCTGCTTATCCAGCTTGAAAAGGAGCGCGTGCCGCTGAACACGAATCACCCTTATATGTGCAGCTTTGGCTTTAAGGAACTGGCGGATATGGCGAGGGTTTCACCCAAAGAACGCGATTCCCTGCTGCGAAAGATTCTCCTGACGAAGCGAATCAATATTGTCCAGAGCAAGATATTCGTGAGCGACCCTTCAGACGTACTCAAGCAAACCAACTATTACCGCCGCGCCCAACAGCGCAGTAACGCCGCTTCGGCCAAGCGTTAGGCCGGTATTAATACCCTTCATTTTTTGTAGGTTACCAGTTCTTCTGTCTTTTTCCGGCTTGATGCCGCGCTGACCGCGTCAACTCCGCCCTGTACTTTTCCCACCCGTACCAGAGCCACCGCACTGTGGCCGGAAGGAAGGCTCAACTCGGTTTTTAAGCTGCTGTTCAGGGCGCTCATGGGGCCGGTGTATATGCGGGAACCGTAACCCAGAGCCTGGGCCGCCAGATAGATGCTTTCCACCGCCAGGGCGCAGTCAAGAATTTGAACGCCGTTGGTTGTTCCGTCTCCCCGCGCGGAAACAACAATAAGGACATTGCCGTCCACGTTGTCGGAGACCATCTTTTTTGCCAGATTCTGGTTTTGCACCACGGTAAAATGCCAGGGCTGAAGGTTTCGTGCGCTGGGAGCGCGGATTCCCGCCTGTATGATAAGTTCAAGGTCGGCGGCAGGAATGGCGCCCGCGGTAAAATTCCGCGCCGCGTAATGATTAAGAATTGCGCCGGCGGGGCCGCCAGTACCGCTGTTTTGCTGGGCGCAAACCGTTTGTAGGCTGCCTAAAAACACCGCCATACACACAACCGCCGGAAAAAGAATGTTCTTTTTCATTTTACATCACCTCTCTGTGCATAATGTTTATATAAAAACCGCCGTATTTTCTGCTGGGCGTTTTTTTCAAAGGGTTCGGTACGCAGCGTAAAGTCGTTGATTTTTTTGTAACCGGGCAGAGTACGGTTTATTTCCTCAATCGCTTTTTTGATCAGGGGCTTAATAAAATTATCATTATTTTCCCTGTTCGGATAGTATTCTTTAATTGCTTCAAAGTCGGGAACAACAACGGCGAATATTTCCTCACCGCCATAAACCGGCTCCCTGCGGCCTACTACCAGAACTTCGCTTATGAACCGCGAGCCGCTGAAATGGGCTTCGATTTCTTCCGGGTAGATATTTTTGCCGCCGGAATTGACGATAAGGTTTTTCTTGCGGCCTTTTATGTAGAGGTAGCCTTCTTCGTCCCGGTATCCCAGGTCGCCGGTAAGTAAAAAGCCGTCCTTGTTTATCACCTCTCTGGTTGATTCCTCATTCTCAAAATAACCCAGCATTACCGACGGCGACTTCACGATGATTTCACCGATACCATCCGGTCCGACATCAACGATGTTAACCTCAGTGTAGCTCACCGGAAGGCCGACCGACACATTCCGTTTGTGCCGGGCGGTGTTTACGCTGATGAGGGGACTGTTCTCGCTCATGCCGTAACCGTGAACAATATTGAAACCAAAGGAGTCAAAAAAATCCGCCGTTTGGGGATTGAGCGGCCCGCCGCCGGCAACCATAATCCGTAATGAGTGCATACCGGCTTTTTTTCGTATAAAACGAAATACCTTTTGCCCGAATTCAGGCCGGCCTTTTTTCGCTTCGGCCAGAGCGATTACCCTCATCAGATTTAAGGGGCCGCGGAGGATTCCCGGCAGCTTTTTATACCCCGTCTGAATGGCAGCCATTACCTTGTCATACAGCAGGGGAACGGCTATCAAAAAGGTGACTTTCCCGTCCCTGATGTCGTCAATCACCACCTTGCCGACAATTTTTTCGGCAATAACTACCGGAATGCCCAGGGCAATAGGTACAATAAATGAACAGACGGTGGGATAGGTATGATGCAGGGGCAACACATTCATAAAGGTGTCGATCTTGCCGGGTTCCAGAATACGAATTGCCGCGCTGCTGTTGGCGATGATATTTTTATGGGAAAGGGTCACGCCTTTGGCAAAGCCGGTTGTCCCCGATGTAAAAACGATGGAGGCCGGATCGTTAAACGCAATACTGTCAGACGGCGGCAGAATCTGCCCGCCGGCATCAGCGCCAAACCGGTCAAATTCGCCGCCGGTTTTTGCTTCTTCAGGCGGACTGATGCACACCGAAACCGGCAAAGTTATTCCCTTGTCCGGCAGGGACAGGGCAAAATCACGTTTCCGTTCAGAGTAGAAAAACGCCTTTGCCCCGGTTATTTTGATAATATTGATACATTCCTGTTCAGAAACCAAAAAATCCACCGGCACAATGCAAATTCCGGCAATTACCGTTCCCATCCAGACCGCCATCCACTCGGGTCGGTTTTCGGCCCACAGTACGACACGGTCGCCTTTGACCAGACCCGCCGCAAGCAGTCCCTGCGCTATCCGGCGGCATTCCTCGCCGTAACGGGCATAAGTCCAGCGGGTAAAATCCTGTTGTTTACCGGAACGGTACAGAATCGCGTCGTTTCCGGCATGATCCCGGGACACCTGTTCCAGCAGTTGGGCGAAATTCTGATGGGGAATGTCGGGAATGGTCGAAATATAATCGTCAAAATCAAGCATATTATACCAATATATACAAATTTTCAATTTTTGTCGAGGAAAAAACGGGAGAAACGCCGCCGCCTTATTCCCAATTCCCTGTTCCCCGTATTATAATTAACCGATGGACTGGATTCAGCGTCTCTCAACAATGTATGATTTTATCCGCCCCATTCTGGATGTGGCGCTGCTTGCCTTTCTGTTGTACAAAGGCTATGAACTTTTGGTAAAAACCCAGGCCCTGCAGTTGGTCAAGGGGGCGGGGTTTCTTGCCCTCGTTTACGGCATCGCTTATCTTTTTAGGCTGACCACACTGCAATGGGTGCTGAATATCCTGGGGCCGGGGCTGTTTATTGTCGTTGCCATTGTCTTTCAGCCGGAACTCCGTAAATTGATTATGCGTCTGGGGCAGGGGGAATTTTTCCGCCCTGATACCGGGCCCAATATAGGCCAGCTTGAAGCGGTGGTGACCGCCGCGGAACTGCTTTCCCAAAAACGGCGGGGGATGCTGATAGTTTTTCCCCGCAAAATAAATATTCGCAATATTATAGAAATGGGGACAAGGCTGAATGCGGAGATTTCTTCAAGCCTTATCGTGGCGGTTTATGAATTTGACGGCCCCCTGCATGACGGGGCCATGATTATACAAAGCGGCAAGATAGTTGCGGCGGGTTGTTTGCTGCCGCTTTCGGAACAGCAGGATATACGCAGAAGTTTTGGAACCCGGCATCGGGCAAGTCTGGGTATGTCAGAGCAATCCGATGCGGTGGTGCTGATTGTTTCCGAGGAAACCGGCGCCATTTCAATAGCCTTTGATTCCCGGCTGTATTATGATCTTTCTACAATAGAGGTTAGCCGCAAATTGAGGGAGTTGCTGGACAGGGGAAGTCTTAAACTGGGTGATCGTGAGGATGCAGACTCGCCGTCCATAAACGAAGGGAAGGGTGTCCTGGTTGAACGCTAGAAAACTCATAATCAAAATAATTGAAAATTGGCCGGTTAAGGTACTGTCCATTGTTCTTGCCTTTATCCTGTTTGTGTTTCACCACTTGAATACCATGACAACGCGCCCTCTTTCAGTTCCCCTGACCATCGAGACCAATTCCGCGCTGGTTCCGGCAAGCGTCTATCCCCGCAGCGCGCGGGTAACGCTGCGGGGGGAAGATAACGGCATTCAGTCGATTGTCGACAGTGATATTGAGGCTTACGTTGATTTAAGCAAATATGAAACCGAAGGTTTTTACAGCGCTCCGGTGCAGATACGCAAGAAAGAAAGCGCGCTGGGTATTGAACCGCTGGAAATAGTCGTATATCCCCTGGAAATATCCGTTCAGCTTGACCGGAAAATCAGCAAAACCATTCCGTTGACGGCAGTTATTGAAGGCAGGGTGGCCGACGGCTTTGATCTTATATCCCATTCGATTTTCCCGCCGGAAATAATGATAACGGGCCCCTTTGTCCTTCTTGAGCCTGTTGCGGAAATAAAAACAGAACCTATTGACCTTGACGGGAGAAACAGTGATTTTATCATAGAGGTGCAAATAGCCAATCCGAACCCGCTTTTTGTATTGAGGGGAAACGGGATAGCGGAATTTTCCTGTTTTATCAATCCGACGGTTTCGGTGCGAAGCATAGACGGCATACCCATTACTTTAAGAAGGCTTAATCCTGATTTTGCCGCCGATTCAGGCGGCAGGACGGGTAGCATTCGCATTGAGGGAAGGCAGCCGTGGCTTGATGTTTTTCAGCCGCCGCCGGGCTTTTTTTCCGTTGATTGTTCGGGCATTTCAGAACCGGGAAGCTATACTCTGCCGGTTATGGTTGATTTGCCCCCGGATTTTTCCCTGATCAGGCGTGAGCCGGAAAATTTAAGCCTGACGATTATCCTTCAAAAAAATTCAGAAAATAAGGGAGAATCCTTTTGATTACCGGCGTCGGTATTGATATAGTTCAGGTTCGGCGTATGCAGCGCTGGCGTACACAGCCGGGTTTGACGGAGCGTTATTTTCATCCCCATGAACTTGCCGCCGCCCTTTCACGGGGAGAAAGAGCGGATCTTTCCCTGGCGGGCCGTTTTGCCGCCAAGGAAGCGTTTGGCAAAGCGCTGGGTACGGGGCTTGAAGGAATCGTACTAAAGGATATTATGGTTATTAACCATAGTAATGGGAGGCCCGAACTACAGGTTTTTGGCACGGCGCTGGAGGCCTTGCAAAAAAGCGGGGCGAACCGGATGCATCTGTCCCTTACCCATGAGCAGGATAATGCGCTTGCTCTGGTTGTTCTGGAGGTTCTATGAGTAAAAAAGAAGTTGAAGAAAAAGAATTAAAAGTATCGTTTTTTTCAAAAAAGGAATATACCTGTCCGGTATGCAGGGAGGTGTTTCACAAGGAGGAACTGCTGTCCGGCGGCGGCAGATTAATCGCCGGCACCCTTACTCTGGAACTGCACCGGCTTTACGAGCCGTCGGTAAAATACGGCAAAGTGTATCCCCTGATATATCAAGCGGTGGTTTGTCCCGAATGCTGGTTTGCCTCGATGGAAGCGGATTTTGACCAGCTTCCCCCGGTAGGAATAGAACGGGCAATGCTCGATCAGGCCCGCCGCAAAGCGGATACCCGGTTACTGTTTCCCCATGTGGATTTTACCGAGCCGCGCGGTCTTGCGGAAGGCGCCGCTTCGCAGTATCTGGTTCTCCGCTGCTATGGTTTTTATGATACTAAACATATTTCGCCGACCATCAAACAGGGGCTTACCAGTTTAAGGACGGCATGGATTTTTGATGATTTGGATAAGAGTTTTCCCGGGCAGCACTATGACTGGCTGGCGACTCTGTTCCGTAAAAAGGCCCAATATTTTTATAATGAGGCGCTTATCCGTGAGCAGAGCGGGATTGAAGCCATGTCGGGCTTAAAATTTTACGGTCCCGATCTGGATAAAAACTATGCTTACGAGGGGATGCTGTACCTCTGCGCCTATCTGCGCTACAAATACGGCCCTTCGCACAATGCAGAAGAACGAAAATCCTCTCTTGAAGATGCCCGCAGGATTATAGCCAAGCTCTTTGGCATGGGAAGAAAGTCCAAAGACAAACCGGGGGCTTTTCTTGATCTGGTCCGCAAGCTCTACGATACCATCAATAAGGAACTGGGAACGGCGGCTGATGCCTAGTGTCCTGTCTTTTACAGATGTCAAAATTCGATACCATCAAATGAAAAAGACAGGACACTAGTCTATGCGGACGATTAAACTGCTGATTGCCTATGACGGTACGGATTTCTGCGGATGGCAGAGACAAGCGGGGCAGCGTACCGTGCAGGCGGTTATTGAAACCGCTCTGGAACAGATGCACCGGCATCCGGTTACGCTGACCGGAGCGGGCCGCACCGATTCGGGGGTACACGCCGCCGGGCAGGCTGCCGGTTTTCGTACCGATATTGAAACCATTAAACCGAATCGCTTTGTTCCGGCCCTCAACGGCCTTTTATCCCCTGATGTACGAATCCTTGAATCCTGCGAAGTCCAGCCGGATTTTCATGCCCGTTTTGACGCGCGCAAGAGAACTTACCGCTATTATTTTATCTGCGGGCGGCAGGCCCTGCCCCACGAAAGCCGCTATGCGCTGCAGTTGTGGCACAGTCCGCGCATCGAACTGCTCAATGCGTACTGCCGCCTGCTTTTGGGGGAGCGGGACTGCTCAATCTTTGCCGCTTCTGAAAGAAGCGGTGCTTCTGGAAAAAGCGGTTCTGATGATACCGGCAAATCCCGCAGCAGGTATATTTCCCATGCCGCCTTTTTTACGGACGGCTCCCGCCTGGTTTTTGAAATCAGCGCCAACGCTTTTTTATGGAAAATGGTACGTTCCATTGCCGGAACTTTTCTCCATTATGAGGAACGCGATACGCCGCCTGAACTGCTGCGGGACATTATTGCGTCAGGCAGCCGTGATTGTGCCGGCCCGACTTTGCCGCCTCAGGGCCTGTTTTTGTGGAAGGTTGACTATGGTGTCCCCCTGTGCGTTAGAGCGGAATAAAGAGGCGGTAAAAGTTGACAAAGATGGTATTATTGTGCTATTATCGGCATTGATACCAGCGCTCGTATGAATGCTGAAAAAAAGGCGGGAGAGACCGCGGGAGTATGATATGAAAAAATATAGATGGCTTATTGCAGGAATAGCCGCTCTGGTTATAGCCAGCGCCGTTATTCTGAATGTGTCGGCGCAGTCAAATAATGCGATGAGCGAGGACTGTGTGGAGGATGGTTCCTGCTGCTCCGATGAGGATGTCTGTTCCTGTTAATGAAAGGCCGCTGATATAACAGGTTCTTTACAAAGAAAAGTAAAAATGTAAAACTAACACCATGTCTGAAGCTCCTGATGCTGCAAGCCGTCTGGGAACCGAACCGGTTAGTAAACTCCTCCTGCGTTTTTCCATTCCCGCCATAACCGGAATGTTGGTCAATGCTTTGTATAATGTGGTTGACCGCATCTTTGTCGGGCAGGGGGTGAATGAGATTGCCCTGGGGGGCCTTTCGCTGGTACTGCCTTTAATGACCATTTCACTGGCCTTTGCCATGCTGTTTGGCATCGGCGCGGCAAACATGATTTCCATGCGTCTGGGCCAGAAACGGAAACAGGAAGCGGAAAACGCCCTGGATCATTGTTTTTTCCTGCTGCTGGGAATAGGTCTGGTAATGACTGTCGTGGGACTGGTTTTTCTGGAGCCGCTGCTTTCCCTGCTGGGAGCGCAGGAGGGCAGTGAGGCCCTGAACTATGCCCGCGATTATTTACGGGTCATCCTGTACGGAACAGTGTTTTCCCAGATAGGTTTTGGTTTTTCCCACTGCACCAGGGCGCAGGGCTTTCCGACCATCACCATGATCAGCATGATTATGGGCGCGGGGCTTAACATCGTTCTTGACCCGATTTTTATTTTTGTTCTTCACTGGGGCGTTGAGGGCGCCGCCTGGGCGACGATTATTTCGCAGGCGGTTTCGATGATATGGATACTGAGTTTTAGTCTGGGAAAAAAGGCGGTCATTAGATTCAGGCCCAGGACATTCAAGCCTTCCTTCGCCATCGTCAGTCAGATTATGGCTTTTGGCTCCGCCCAGTTTCTGTTTCAGTTTGTGATGTCCGGCGTACAGCTTTTGTATAACGTCAGCATGGGCTGGTACGGCGCGGCGGCTCTGGGTGTTGCCAACGGCGGCGACATCGCCCTTTCGGGAATGAACATCAACGGCTCCATCCTCATGCTGATTCTGATGCCGATATTTGGAATCAATCAGGGGGCGCAGCCGATACTCGGTTACAATTACGGGGCGCGGCAGTTTAACCGCGTATTGCGCGCCTATCTGGGGGCCATTGCCGCCGCTACGGCAATCTGCATTATTGGGTTTACCATCGCCGAATTGTTTCCCGTTCAACTGGTCAGAATATTCGCTCCGCAGGGCAGTCCCGCACTGATGCGCTTTGCCCCCCGCGCCATGCGGATTATGATGATAATGCTGCCCGTGGCAGGCTTTCAGATTGTTTCAACTAACTTTTTTGTAGTAACGGGTCGTCATAAAACCTCAATCTTTCTCTCGTTGCTGCGCCAATGCCTCGCCCTGCTTCCCTGCATACTGATTTTTGGCCGTTTGTGGGGTTTGTGGGGAGTGGTTTTCGCCGCTCCGGTCGCCGATGCCTTTGCGCTTTTTATCACCGGCGCGATGATATTTTTTGAACTGCGAAAACTGCGGAATACCGCCGCGGATGGTGCGCCGCAGACGGCGGCGGCATAGTTATGAAAAAAAACACGGCGGTACATCGTCCCGCCGCTCTCAACCGCATATACCGTTCTGAAGTTAAAATAGGTGGCTTTCTCTGCGCTCTGGCGCTCTCCGGCATTGCCGCCGGTTTGTACAAGGGAGTGCAGGATAATTTTCTCGCGGAAATTGTCCGCATTGACGCCTTTGGACGGGGGGTGACGGAATTTTTTCGCGAACTGCCGGGCTTGTTATTGGTGCTGTTCCTCGCGTGGATGTACCGTTTTTCCGAAAACCGCATTTTTAAAATAGGCATTTCCCTGATGATGGCGGCGCTGGCGGGCTTTACTCTGGCGGGTTTTATGCCCGGCGAATTTTTTCCCCAAACAGCGGGCAAGGCGGCGGTTATTTTCCTTATGGTATTGTACTCGTGCGGTGAACACATTGTTATGCCGGTACGGGCTTCCCTTTCGCTGAATCTGGCGCGGGAAGACAAGGGCGGCGCATCACTGGGATTGACCGGCGCCCTGGGGTATGGAGGCAGCATTGTCGGTTATTTGACGGTTGCGGCGGCATTCTTCATCCTCTCCCGGCTTGGTTATGCCAAATTTTCACAGTTCAGAATTATGTTCGCCGCCGCCGCTTTTTTGGGGATGAGCGCGTTTCTCGTTTCCGCCGCGATACGGGACAGCGGCCTGAAAGTCAAACGCCGCCGTTTTTATTTTGCCCGGAAATTTTCCAAATTTTATATGCTGGAAGTTTTTTACGGCGCCCGCAAGCAGGTATTCCTGACCTTTGCCCCCTATGTGCTTATTCTGAATTACGGCGCCGATACTGCGGTTATTTCCCTTTTGCTTGCCATAAGCGCGGCCTGTAGTTTTTTCGCCAGCCCCCTTATCGGAAAGCTGATAGACCGCGTTGGCTACAAAGCCGTTATGGTAGGCGACACCCTTGTCCTTGTCATCGTCTGTCTCCTGTACGGTTTTTCCCATCGTATCTTTCCCCTGCATATCGCCTTTTACGTTGTCTGTGTCAATTACATCTTTGACGCGATAATTTCCGTCGCCAGCATGGCAAGCAATGTCTATGTACAGGACATTGCCGAAAATCAGGAAGAAATAACCGCGACTCTTTCCACCGGCATTTCCATCAACCATGTCATCAGTATTATCATTGCCCTGATGGGCGGCCTCATCTGGAAATTCTTTGGCATTGAACTGCTGTTCAGCCTCTCGGCATTTCTGGGGCTGCTCAATTCACTGTATGCGGCAAGTATTAAAACAACTTAACAAATGTTATCTGTTTACATTGCATTTGAAGTATAAATACTTTCGTATGTAATTTATAAAAAATTATTTGCAAATTTTCGGTTGACTATATGTTAATATTATTATGAATTTACCTATACAAACCATAGTTAAGGGAGAAAAAAATGGCAAACAAAAAATTATTGCTGGGGATGCTGGTAATAGCCTTCGTATCCGGAATGACCGTTGTTAGGTGTAAAGATGAACCGTCACCGCCGCCACCGACATTTCCGCCGGCAAAAGGAAAATTGACTATCAATGGTTTAGACAGTTTTAATGATAAATATGTCTATTTACAGGGTGTGGTTGACAATAGTGTAGTACTGCTTGGTTTTACCAATACAACCGGTTCTTCGGCAGATATTGCCTACAATCTGGTAAAAATATCCGGCGGAAAAGCGGAAGTACCTCTGTATACCGTGCAAGTTTCGACTTCATCTAAGTATTCCGCTTCTTATGTTGCCTACAGCGGGAATGATACTCTTTCTGCAATGAGTATCATAATTTTAAGTGAAAGTTCCTTAAAAGAATCCAATGCGTCAACCGCAATAATGAGTAACCTCGGTATGAAAATGTTTAGGTCAGGAACATTCTCGAACGGGAATATGGCCGTAGACTGGGGAACTATCGCTGGCACCTGGACTCCGAATGGCGGCAGTCCCATTCAACTTACCGCAAATGAATGGGTCGGCGGTAATATCATTTCATCAAGCGGAGAACAGTGGTTCACGTTCACCGCCACCGCATCCACGCAGTATATACATGTCGGTTTCGGTACGCTGACAAACTTGAATGTGCAGATATATGACAGTAGCGGTAACACGGCAGGAGGCAGTGTAAATCTGTATAGTTCTACCCGTTATACCTCCCGTTCAGTGACATCGGACCAGAAATACTATATCAAGGTTTGGCCTTCTATGGGGAGCGGCACCTACCAGATAGCGTTTAATACGTCAAGCGCTGTCCCCAGCGGCGGCGGCATCTGGACTCCGAGCGGCGCCAGTCCCATTCAACTTACCGCAAATGAATGGGCTGGCGGTAATATCAGCTCATCAGGCGGAGAACAGTGGTTCACGTTCACCGCCACCGCATCCACACAGTACATACATGTCAGTTTCGACACGCTGAAAGACTTGAATGTGCAGATATATGACAGTAACGGTGACACAACAGGAAGCAGTACAAATTTGTATAGTTCTACCCGTTATACTTCCCGTTCAGTGACGTCAGGCCAGAAGTACTATATCAAGGTTTGGCCCTATACGGGGAGCGGTACTTATCAGATAGCGTTTAACACGTCAAACGCTGCTCCCAGCGGCGGCGGCACATGGACTCCGAATGGCGGCAGTCTCACTCAGCTTACCGCAAACCGATGGACTGGCGGTAATATCACTTCACCAAGCGGAGAACAGTGGTTCGCCTTCACCGCTACCGCATCCACGCAGTACATACATGTCAGTTACGGTACGCTGATAGGCTTGTGTGTGCAGCTATATGACAGTAACGGTAAGACGGCAGGAAGCAGCGCAAGCTTGTATGGTTCTGCCCGTTATATATCCCGTTCAGTGACATCGGGCCAGAAATACTATATCAAAGTTTGGCCGTATCTCGGGAGTGGTACTTATCAGATAGCGTTCAGCACGTCAAGCGCTTCCCCTTGAACATTTTACTCGGTTGAACCATTTTCCCGGCGACTCTCTTCGCTGTCCAGCAGAATGGTGACCGGGCCGTCGTTGGTATAACTGACCTTCATGTGGGCCTGAAATTCGCCGCTTGCGCAGAACAAGCCCTGTTTGCGGATTTTCTCCATAAAATATTCGTACAGTTCCCGCGCTTTTTCGGGCGGGGCGGCCTTTCCCCATGAAGGGCGGCGGCCTTTGCGGGCGTCTCCCAGCAAGGTGAATTGAGAAACCGCCAATACGCCGGGAGGATTCGGGGTAATAGCTTTCGCGTTGTGTTGATTAATGATTTCAGGCAGAGAACAATTCATTTTTCCTGCGGCATCATCAAAAATACGCAGATGGGCGATTTTTTCGGCAAGCCAGTCCGCATCGGCGGTGGTATCATCCCGCGCAACACCGAGGTATACCAGTAATCCGTAAGCGATACTTCCCTTGAGAGCGCCGTTGACGGTTACCGATGCGTCAATAACCCGCTGGATGACCGCTTTCATAAATTGCCGGACTGATGTATGGCAATACCCTCCAGTTGGATGGGGTCTTCGGCGTTTGACGGTACAATGCGGCCCAAAAGCTCCAGAGGGCGTTCAGGATTCAGGGGAATGGCGCTGCTGAATACAACGTGGACAATACCATCCAGGGTTTTGCGGGTGTCATAACCGACGAGAAAATCAAAACTGGTACCCTCATCGGAGTTTACCACATTGGTGGCCATTCCCCGCCAGATAATGTGTACCTCGTTGTATAACCGGGGGTCTTTCATGACATCGTTATACGAAACATTATCGCCGCGCCGGAAGGTGTCGAAACCGGGGGTTTCCATATACGAAATGATAACCCGCGCCCGGTTTTTCAGGCCTTCGGCGGCATTGGATTCAAGTATCCGGTTCAGATTGATTCGGGCGGCTTCGTCACGGTAGGCGGTAAACAGGGAAAGGGCCTTTTCGTAGACATCGAGGGCCTGGACGCGGGTGAGGATGTAGCGGTATGAACCGCCGGTTTGGACGGGGGCCATCCTGTCTTCGCGGCTTAAGGACAATGTGGCCCTGCCGCCGGCGATGCCGCCGGGAAGGTCGAGTCGGGTGCCCCGCGGGTAAAAAGGATTGGCAATGACCTTGAAGCGGACCAGACAGCCGAATGTCAGCATACAGACGGCGCACAAAATGGCAAACGCTCCCAGTTTTTCTTTGACGGAAAAGCCCGGAAAGGGAATAGGCGGGTACAGGGAAGGGAGTTTCCCCGCTTCAATCCAGCTTAAAAAACTATCGGTACCCGCCTGCCTGCGCAGCACTTTCATCGCTTTTATGGCGGTACGGTTTTTTTCGTTTAATTCAAGAACGTCAAGATAATAGTCTACGGCGCGTTCCGTTTCACCTTTGCGGAAAAAGAGGGCGGCCAATCCCAAAATTGCCAGCGGTTCCTGTCTTCTGGCTTCATGGGCAAGACGGAAATAGGTTAAAGCGCCGCCGAAGTCTCCGATACGCAGACAGGAAGAACCCAGCAGATAGTAATAATGAAATGAACCATGATAACGGTTTATCTCCGGCTCAAGGGTTCGTATTGCCGCCTCGTACTTGCCGGAACGTACCAGTCTGTTTGCTTTGGTCAGAATGGGATCGAGTTTCATATCATTGCCATTAAGCCCGCCTGTTGCGCAGTTCCGTTTCCTTTTGCTCAATCGAATCGCGCACTTTGGTAATTTCCGCCAGTATACTCTCAACTTCCGGCACAGCCCTGTTAAGGGTTTTCTGGTTTCGCTCAACAAATGCCTGATAAGCCTGATTCCCCAGGCGGCTGAGGAGTTTTTGCGCCTGACCTTCAAGCTGTTTTACTTCCAGCGTCAGAATACCCCGTTCACCCAGGTCCTGGGCTTTTGCCCCGGCCTTCAGGGCGAATTCTTTTGACGCCGCCACTCCCTGATCCAGCAGTTCTCTCATCCGTTCACTAAATGTCATTGTTCTCCCTCATTGCTGGTAGTATACTACATATTCGCATTATTGCCATAGGGTAATCATTGCTTCCTTTTGAATACATGGTAATTGATATGGGGAAAAATGTTATGGCGGCGTTCAAGATTGGTGAGCCATTCGGTGCTTATGTAATTGCTGCCTAATGCCTCATATATCGTGGTGAAATTCTGTAAAGCGTCTTCAAGCCGGCTGCGGGCATAGCCGGTACATTCCTGACGGTACAAAAAGGCGGGCCAGTCCGAGGCCATGGCAAGAAGTAACTCACAGGCGGCCTGATTCATGGCCCGCTCCTTCAGGCTTGAACTTCCGGAAAACCGGTCTGTCAATTCAACCATCCGGTTGATGGAACGGTTCAGATGACGGTAAATCCAGTCATTGGAGGAATCCAGCCAGACTTCGGCATAACCGTTATCGCCCCATGATGAATATTCGGGAAGCGATACTTCAAAAGCGGAAACGGGCTGCTGATAGAGGTATTCCGCGGGGGTCACAAACTGAAGTTCGCGGTAATCTTCCGCAAGCCGGAACAGGCTTTCCAGAAATTGAGGTCCTTCGTGCCAATGACGTCCAAAACTGTCCGCATTAAAGGCGCAGAGGGAAAGGGGGATTTCCCCCATAAGCCGCCCGACCGATTCAAGCCTGCCTGAGCAGTTCTCAAGAAAGACCCGCGCGTGTTCTTTCGCTGCAGCCTGAGCGGCAGACGGGTCATAGAGTATATCTTCGCCGGCGTCGCCCACGGCGTTAGCCGATACTTGCCAGTATTTATACCCGGTCTGGCATCGCGCCCCGTTTTGGGCGACAAAGGGGCCGAGTTTTTCGACGGGAAGTTCATAACCAATGTCCCGGCTGTTGTCGCGGTACGGCCCTTCCCGGGACATTCTGTTTATATCGGCGCAGGCGCAAAAATCGCGGGCCAGTACCATGATGTTCTGCGGCGTTCTGATGGGAAAGAAACTGCCCCGCGTGGGCGGCGGATTTCCCAGTACAAAGCCATGACTGTCGACAATGGTATAATTGAGATTATATGAGCGCAGAAATGGGTCAAGTTCTTTTGTCCAGCCCAGTTCGGGAAGCCAAAATCCCTGGGGGGTGATGCCAAGCGAATAACGGTAATAGGCAATGGTTGTTTCTATCTGCGCCTGTATCGCTTCGGGAAAAGAGCAAAAGAAGGGAAGAAAGGCATGGGTAGCCGGAGCGGCAAGAAATTCTATTTTCCTTTTCTCATGGTATCGTTCAAGCGCCCTGAAAACATTGTTCTCGTAACGGGTGGTAAAGAGACTGCGCCGGTCAATGGCCTGATCATAATAATGCTGCGCAAGCAGGCGCAGTTTCGGTTTTCCGTCCAGGCGCTCAATTTCCTGTTTGCCAAAATCAATCTGATGATCCAGATAGGCGGTGTATTTTTTTTGCAGATAATCGTCGCGCAGCATTTGGGCCATAACGGGCGAAAGGGAAAGACCCAGGCGGAAGGGGACATGATCGGCTTCCAGCCGGTCAAAAAGCATGAGCAGGGGCAGGTATGTTTCCGAAAGGGTTTCAAAAAACCAGCTTTCTTCCGCTGTTTCGGGGGTCAGGTTCAGGTTTTCGGGAGGGGCGTCTTCCGGTAAGTCCGCATCCCGTTGAACTGCGGCAGGGATTTCTTTTACATAGGGGTGATGAACATTCAGCACCAAGGAAACAGCGCAGCGGGCTTCCATACACTATCCTCTCGGCGCCGCCAGGGGCGCTTCCCGGGAACGGAGCAGGCGGTCTTCGCTGTGGACAAGCGAAAAGCGCCCTATTCCGGACAGTTCCGCAAGGGGATTACGATACACCGCCTGCAGGTCATCATCCGGTTTCTGCATAATCAAACGCGGCAGCCTGAACGGGCGGGACTCTGCAAGCACTGTGTGGCCTTCATGATTCAGCATACACAACTCAACCTTAAAACACCGTCCGTCTTCCGGTGGAAAGCCCAGATACCGGGCGGAATCACCGTCATCCACCGTTACCATAAAAGAAGCCGCCTCATCCGGCTGGAGGCTGTCTTCATTGAGGGGGATTACCCGCAGGCAGTAACCCTTAAAATCCGCGGATTTTTCATGCTGTTCCCGGTCATGGGCCTTTATTTCCCAAAAAACAAACGCCCACAAGGGGTCGCGGATAAGAACATCGATAAACGAAACATGGTACTGCGGGGGAAGCACTACAAATTCCCTGAATTCATGGTGATGTGAATCGTGAATATGCGCTTCTTCCGTTTCTCCGGCCTTGTCGTCATGGTCATGATCAGGGTAGAGCAGTTCTTCGATAATGAAAACCCGTTCAAGGCCGGGCGGAATATCCAGACCGTTTTTACCGGCAAGCTCTATGAGTTCGCCGGTACTGAGACTCTCCAGATAGGCAAGGGTCAATTCAGCCAATGGTGGTACCTGTAAACTCTCCGCCGCAGATAATTTTTTTGAGGTTTTCAAGGTCTCTCCCCGCGGCGCATATTACCTTTAAACCGATTTTTTCCGCATGACGGCTGGCAACGGGATCAAAAGGGACGTTTTTGCCGGGAACCCACTCGTCACCCACCATTGCCCGAAAATCCGCCCATGAAATGCGGTCCAGCGGCCGGGCGGAAGGGTCTTTTTTGGGATCGGCGGTGTAAACCTTTTCAATGTTGGAAAGATTGATAACGATTTTTGCACTGAAACGCTCGGCAAGCAGTACCGCATCGTTATCCGAGGAGAAGCCCGGCTTCCAGCCCGCGGCTACCAGCACCTTTCCTTTCAGAGGTTCCGCGCGGGTGGGGTCGGTAACCACATCCTGACCGCACCATTCGGCCATGACCGCCTTGACCAGTTGGGCGTTGAGCCGTGTCGCCATTATCCCAATCCAGTCCGCTTCTTCATCACGTACTGAATCGCTGCAGACTTCGCGGTAGGCGTTTTGCCAGGCGCGGGCGGGGCCTCCGCCGCCTACCACAAAAATAAAGCGCCGTTCATCGTCCTGTTCAATCAGACTGCGGATAAGCTGCGAGAATTGCTTCAAAAACTGTCCGTCAGCGCTGTCGGGGGCTACAATG
>JAIRRB010000191.1 GCA_031256195.1 Treponema sp. | reverse complement strand
GCCCTTGCACGGAAAAAATCAGAAGGTTTTGTGTTGGGAAGACCCGCAGGAAGAAAGCCTGCCCTGCAAAAACTATCAGAGCATGATGCGGAAATACGGTCGCTCTTGGCGGAAAATGGTTCCAAAACTGCCATTGCCAGAAAGTTCGGTGTGAGCAGACAGACCGTTTATTCGTTCCTACAAACCCATTGCTAACAGCCCCTATCGCTTGTAATTTTTGGTAAAATTGTGATATATTGCTATGTAGGCTAGTGTCTAAAAAAAGGGACGTTTAAATTTACACTTTTTGGGAAACGGCGGGAGTCTCTTGCTGGTAAATTACGGTTTTCCATAAATACACAGATAACTTTTAACAGGCAACAATTATCAATGGCGGGGGTGTGGCAAGGGGTAAAAAATCGACATGATGTCAATTTTTACCCGGTTTGCCATTTTGGGGTTTTTTTGGTACCCTACATTTATGGAAAAATTTGCCGATGAGGCAATTATAGAAGTGTCCTCCGGTTCGGGCGGAAACGGCTGTATAGGGTTTCGCCGGGAAAAATTTGTTCCCAAAGGCGGTCCCGCGGGAGGAGACGGGGGAAGGGGAGGGGATGTTATTTTTACCGTTAGGCGTAATTTACGCACTCTGGCCCATTTGCGCTACAAACATACCTTTAAGGCGGAAAACGGACACGACGGCGAAGGTTCGGGCCGCTATGGGCGGAACGGAACCGATGTGATTATCCCGCTGCCCCCCGGCTCGGTTATCCGCGAAGCGGAAACGGACATGGTAATCCGGGATTTTTCCGATAAGCTGGACGATTTTGTGTACCTGAAAGGGGGAAACGGCGGCTGGGGGAACATTCATTTTAAGACGGCGGTAAATCAGGCGCCCCGCAAAGCCCTGCCGGGAAAGCCGGGACAGACGGTTCAACTCAAGGTGGAACTGCAAATAATGGCGGACATTGGCCTGGTGGGTTTTCCCAACGCAGGCAAGTCCAGCCTGCTCGACCGTTTTACCAATGCGCGGCCCAAAATCGCCGCGTATCCCTTTACCACCAAGATTCCCAATTTGGGGGTGTTGAGTGTCGGAAACACCAGTGACGAAGGCGGCAGGGACATTATTCTTGCCGATATTCCCGGCCTTATCGAGGGCGCTTCCCGCGGGGCAGGACTGGGTATACGTTTTCTGAAACATATCTCCCGTACAGCGGCTCTGGTCTTTCTGATTGACCTTTCCGATGATAATTACCTTACCGCCTTTGACATACTGCAGCAGGAACTTGCCGCTTTTTCCCCCGAACTGGTACAAAAGAAGCGGCTTCTTGTGGGAACCAAAACCGACTTGCCGGAAACCGGGGAGCGGCTTGCCGAGCTTACCGCCAAATATTCCGGTGAAAAAGTCCGCAGCATTTCGGTTTTTTCCGGCGAGGGGATAAAAGAACTAGCGGAAGATTTGCTGCGCCTGACCGAAACTACGGGGGAGCAGGCATGAAACTGGCGGTTTTGGGCGGCAGTTTTAATCCGCTTCATCTGGGGCATCTTTTTCTTGCCGATGCCGTTCTTTCCGAACTGCATTATGACCGCGTGATACTGGTTCCCGCGTACCGTTCCCCGTTCAAGCTGGCGGCTGCCGGCATGGAAAACAGCGCCCGCGACCGGCTCGAAATGACTGCCGCTTCCATTGCCGACGACCCCCGGCTGACCGTTGACGATTGCGAAATACGGCGGGAAGGGGTTTCATACGCGGTGGATACCATCGCCGATATTATCCGCCGCTATGCGCCGGATGAAAAACCGGGCCTGATTATCGGCGATGATTTGGCGGCTGATTTTCCCCAATGGAACAAAAGCGATGAGATTCTCGCGATGGCGGATATTATTATTGCCCGCCGCCTCCATTCGGACACCGTATTAAATATTCCCTATCCCTGTACGCACATAACCAATGATGTTATGGAAATTTCATCGGGCATGGTCAGGGAAAAAATTGCGGCGGGTGCGGCATGGCGTTACCTGGTTCCTGCCGCCGTACGGGCTGTTATTGAAAGCCGCGGGCTGTACGGACTTAATCCCCGGCCCACGGAAAGTCCCGCCCAAAGCCTTATCCTTCGTGTGGAGGCGGCGGCGCGGGAAAATTTAAGCCTTGAACGTTTTCTCCATTCCCGCAATACCGCTCTTATGGCCCGGGATTTGTGCCGCCGGTTTCCGGCATACAAACTCGACCCGGAACTGGGGTATCTGGCGGGAATGGCCCATGATTTGGGCAAGCAGTTAAGCGAAAAGGAACTGATTAAACTGGCAAAAAGCGACGGCAGGAGAATCTTGCCGCTGGAAAAGGAAAAGCCCTCCCTGCTTCACGGCAGGGCATCCGCCGTTTTGCTTAAAGAGCGTTTTAATGTCCATAATGAAGCGGTACTGGAAGCGGCGGCCCTGCACACCCTGGGCGGCAAGAATATGGGCCCGCTGGCAAAAATAGTGTACATTGCCGATAAAATGGAAGTTTCCCGGGAAAAAGTTGACCCCGCTGTCAGAAAACTGGTGTATACTGGAAATGACCTTGACAAAATTTTTGTAATGGCGCTGGAACAAACAATTTCCTGGCTGCGTGCGAAAAAATTAAAATTGTCACAGGATAGTATAAACCTTCTTGAAAAAATGAGGAGATCGTCCGGATAATGCGGATAAAAACCCATTTTGGCGGCAATGACGCAAGTATCATTCTGCTTATAGCCATAGCGCTGCTTTTGACGGGCGGTATCGTTGTCGCGGTATACAGCTTACGCAGCGATCCGGTAGATGAGGTGCTTTCCAGCGACCGCGTCGTCAGCGTGTTGTATATTATCGAAAAGGATCAAAAGCCCCTCAGTACCTTTGTACTGATGTGTTACCCCAAAACCCGCAGAGCGGCGATTTTTGACATTCCCGGCGAAATAGGAACGCTGCTGCGGCGGATTAACCGCGTTGACCGAATCGATACCGTGTACAACCCCAACAGAATTTCCCCTTTTGAAAATGAAATTGAAAGCCTGCTGGGCATAGACATTGTTTTTTCGATTGTTGTTAATGCCGAAAATCTGGGCAAAGCGGTAGACCTTATTGAGGGAGTGGAACTTTTTATTCCCTCCAAAGTGGACATACGCGATGAAGAACTGGTATTGTTTCCCTCCGGCATAAGCCGCCTTGACGGGGACAAGGCTATCAGCTATATAAGCTACACGGCTCCGGATGAAGACCCTGAAATGGCCGTATTCCGGCGGCAGCGGTTTTTTCTGGGTTTTCTAAAACGTCAGGCGGAGATGAATGATGTACTCAAAACTTCCGCTGTTTCTCACCTGTACCAGTCGTTTATGAACACCAGCCTGAATCAGCGTACGCGAATCCGGCTGTTTGATGAATTTGCCGCCATAGACCTGGACCGGATAAATATACAGACTGTGGGAGGAAACCTGCGGGAAGTTTCAGGCAAAATGCTGCTTATACCTTATTACGACGGAAATCTGGTAAAAGAGATTGTGCGGCAGGTATTGGGAACGCTTACCAGCCCCGTCGAAGGTTCCCTGACCGACCGGATTTTTACCGTGGAAGTGCTTAACGGAACCACGGTGAGCGGCCTTGCCGGAAGGACGGCGGAGATTTTGCGGGGGTTTGGCTATGACATTATTTCCATTGGCAATGCCGAACACGCGGATTATGAAAGAACCCTCATCATTGACCGGTCAGGGATAGAAGGGGTGGTTAAAAATTTTGCCGGTATAATCCGGTGCGGTAACATCAGTTATGAGGCTCCCATGCGGGATAATCCTGAAGATGAACTGATTATACAAAATGTTGAATACCATTCGGATTTTACACTCATTATTGGAAGGGATTTTAATGGAAGATACGTTATTGGAAACTGAATTGGGAACCCTGCTGCGTGAGCACAAGGGGGCCGATGTGCAGGTGCTTGATTTGCGGGAAATGGCTGCATGGACTGACTTTTTTGTTATCGCCACCGCAAGCAGCAACGCCCATCTGGACGGACTGGAACGGCATATTAAGGAATTTTGCCGTGAAAAGGAAATTGAAATACTCAGAAGGTCCCGCAAACCCGCCGGGGCGCAGGCCCCTCCGGATGAGTGGCGCATTATTGACCTCGGCTCAACGGTTATACACCTGATGAGCCAGAAGGCCCGTGATTTTTATGATTTGGAACGGCTCTACTCGATGGCGGTCAGGGAAACAACCCCTTAACCTTTACTCTTCATCGTACTCAAAATCGTCGTCTTCGTCGTACTCGTAGTCCTCGTCTTCATCATCGAAGTCGTCTTCGTCGTCGTCATCATCGTCTTCATCATCATCGAAGTCTTCTTCTTCGTCATCGTCGAATTCTTCCTCTTCCATGTCATCGAATTCTTCTTCTTCCATGTCATCGTCTTCTTCATCACTGTCGGCAAACGCGAAGAAGGGCATGTAGCCGCCTGCGTCACCATAGGTGCCGGCGATGACATCGCCGTTGGCATTAAAAAAAGATTCGCCTGAATAGAGAGGCGTCAAAGCCAGCGTTTCCATGGGCTCATGATTATTCTGGGCTTCGTGCTGAACCATAAATTCTCTCCGTTTTTGAAGTGTATTTGGTGCATACTCAACTGAGTAGAGGCTCTCTACTGACGGTATAAGGCCTCTTCTAAAAACATTAAGGGAGAGTTCGCAGAATTGTCAACAGGTTTTTACCCTATTGGGCGTTTTTTTTTCAAATTTATGTTAATCTGTATGCATGATGCGGATGAAGGTTGAAGCGCCGGCAAAATTGAACCTGCATTTGCACATTGGCGGCCGGCGGCCCGACGGTTACCATGAAATCGAAAGCCTGTTTATTGCCCTGGCCCTGGGGGATACCCTCTTTTTTGAGACGGTCAACCAGCCCCTTATGCTGGAAATTCGCATGGATTGGCAGTTGCCGGGCGGCGATTTTCCGGCTATTCCCCCCGAAAAAAACATTATAACGCAGGCTGTTTCCCTGTTTAGAAGCCGTACCGGGTACGAACAAGGGCTGAAAATAACCGTAGAAAAGCGCATTCCCCCGGGCGGCGGCCTGGGCGGCGGTTCATCCGATGCGGCGGCGGCGCTTTTAGCCCTGAACCGCCTTGCCGCGCCTGACGGCGCCGGTTTGCTCAGCGCCGCGGTTTTGGCCGAAATGGGCGCTTCTTTGGGCAGCGATGTTCCTTTTTTCATGTACAGTACCGCAGGTTCCGCCGCATGGGTAAGCGGCAGAGGGGAGAAAGTACAACCCTTTGAATTGCCGGAAACGGCCCGCGGCCTGCCGGTGGTGCTGGTTAACCCCGGCTTTCCCAGTGATACCGCCGAGGCGTATCGTTTGCTGGATGGTATAAGGGAAGGGAAGGAGAAGAACTGCCACAAAAGGGAAGAAATTTACCATGAAACACCGTGTAACTCCGTGATAAAAAATTTTGAGTTAATGCCGGTGGGGTATGATGTACGGCAAGTATTGGCCGGTTCGCCGCGGGAATGGCCTTTTTTTAATGATTTTTTGACAGTTTTTACCAACAGCGCCGCAGAATCATCCCTTGTGGGCGGTATGAATACCACCTGCCAGCATATTATTTCCAGCCTAAAGGAACTGGGGGCGGATTTTGCTGGGCTTTCCGGCTCCGGTTCTACCTGTTTTGGGGTTTTTCCCGGGCAGGAACAGGCCGAATCGGCGCGGAAAAACCTTTTGTTGTACTGGCCTTTTGTTTTTGGTACTTTTTTTCTTGCACATTAGACGGTAGCGTTGTATAATAGTTAAAAGGAGAGGGGGCTAACAAGACAAGGAGTACGGCATGGAGATTACCGACATTAGAGTCCGTAAAGTGGCAGGCGAGGGTAAGCTAAAGGCTTATGTAACAATCACGTTTGACGAATGCTTTGTGGTGCATAATGTCAAAATCATCGAGGGTAAAACCGGAGTTTTTATCGCCATGCCCAGCCGGAAAACCAGAGCGGGGGAGTACAAGGATGTAGCCCATCCCATACATCCTGAATTTCGCGCTGAGCTCCAGAAAAAAGTCCTGGATAAGTACGATTCAGGCGCTGTTCAGGATGACGCTTCTGTGGAAATATAAACGGTACTTCACCTATTACACCCCTTAACGGGGTGCAATTATTTATTCGCATACAATCAAGGTAATATTATACCTATTTAAGGTATTTTCTCGTGTTATTTCTGTGTACAGGGGATATAATAGAGACAAGGCTGTTTTTCGGCTTTAATAGGGCATTCGTTGAATGCTGCTTAATTATGCAGTTGCCCTTGTTAAGAAAGGGTAACATTGAAGGAGTTCTTTATGAAAAACTTTGCAAAGTTCTTCGGGATTATCACATTGGCGGTGGTAATCGGGTTCTCAATGGCAGCCTGCGGTGACGGCAGTAACCCTGATGACGGCGGCGAAAAACTGCCCCCAAGCAGCGGGACAAATGAGGTTGAGGGAAAGACATTATATTTAGATTGGCAAAAAGTTGTTTTTGCCGCCACCGGAACCACCTATACAAGGTGCTATGATAGTGATGATGAAGAACCTGTTACAGAGGGTTCATACAGCTACAACAGCGGAGACAAAACCATAACCATCGCCATAAAGTACATTTATGTGGACGGAACAAAGATGAATAAAAAACAACTAAAGGACCTCGAAGGTAAAAAATTTGATGATGAAATTGCCTGGATACGCAGCCATTTTGACGATTGGGTATTAGAGCAAGCGGCACGCGAACTTCCTGCCTGGGATGATTTTCGGGATGATTATGATAACGCAGGAGACGGCATAGATAGAGATGCATTCCTTAAACAATGGCTGACTCAAAAAGGTTATACCCCTGCCACTCTCATTTCCCAATGGAAAAGCAAAAACAGCTCCATGAACACCGCCGATAAATTAATTAATGTGATGCTGGCAGAAGCGGGGTACAGAAGTCTTGCGGAAGCGCGAGCGGACTCCATTTCCTGGGTTGATGAAGAATTCGCACTGACAACGTATGAGTATCAATTTACCGACGACGATGCTTTACTGGTTCAGCAAAAACTGCCCGCCAATAAGGGTGCAAACGAACTGCAAGGAAAGACCTTTACGTATACCGGGGACAGCGGTATAAGTTATACCTTTACGGCAAGCGGCTATACACGTACAAATACCTATGATACTCCAGCTCAAATCACCGATACCGGCGCCTATGCTTACGATTCCGCCAAAAAACAGGTATGGTTCAAACCTGAAAAAGTTTACAGTTGGTCATCATCATCGCTGGAAACAATGCTTGAGTACTATGAATCATCCGCTTACGGTGATACGGCTGATCGTAAGGCAGGGGATACCAATAACCAATTCTGGAAAAACAGTGAAAATTACGGCCTGACCCCCATCAACTGGATAGGTTATTATGAAGACTATTCGATAAAGCTGAACAGATCAATTCCCAATACGCTTAATCAGATGAGGTGAAGCCGGCTGCAATCATCTTTGAAGTAATCATTATCCACACCGTGTTTTGTCAATGAAACACGGTGTGTTTAATAAGAACACAATAATTTTTTATATTTTTGGACTTATCAAAATTTTTGATAAGTCCATCATTGTCGGTTTTGATAATATAATTAGCGTATAGAGCGCCGGGTACTCATTGGCTTTTTGGCACCTGTTGTCGTTGCCTTTTTTTCCCCTTTTTTAATAGTGTGCCGGAATTTCATGACAGCGAAATTTATCTCAAAAGTAGTCTCTGTTTCCGACACCGGTATATCACCGGATATCAATTCAGAGAAAATTTCTCCGCTTCTTTGCATAAGGGATTGTTGTTTTGGCTTTTCTTTAACATCCACCAGCCTGGCGATAGTATGTGACAATTCACGCAGTTTTGCAAAAGCCTCAATAATGGCAAGTGTCGCCGTTGTTGCCTGGGTGCTTTTCAATATGGTGGCAAGCATATACAGGCCTTTTTCGGTAAAAGCCTTTGGCGTACCTGGGTAATTTTTTATATTTTTGAACTTATCAAAATTTTTGATAAGTTCATCCTTGTCAGCTTCGATAATATAGCCCGCAGGAAATTTATCAGGATTATTCTTAATGGCTTGATTTACCGCTCTCGTTTCCACGCCGTAGATTTTTGCCACATCACTGTCTATTATAACATTCTGGTCATTAACTGAAATAATGGCTTTTTCTATGCCTGAAAAGACTATCGCTCTTCTTTGTTTCCTCATAATTCCCCCTTACTTTGCTCAAAATTTACCCATGATTTCTGCCGCTTATTTGTTCATTCCTTCAATGAATTCACATTTCTTTCTCATGCCTTATATATGGTGAAAAACGGTATTTTGCATTAGTGTTTGGGGTCTGCGATTGTTTTTATTTACAAAATTTGATACTATGTTCATGGAGGAGTTTTATGCTGTACAGAGAATATGGCCGAACCGGTGAAAAAGTTTCGGTATTGGGTTTTGGGGGTATGCGTTTTGCCCATATTGATGACCATGATGAATGTATCCGTACCATGCTTGCCGCGGCGGAGGGCGGGGTAAACTATTTTGATACCGCGCCGGGTTACTTTGAGACCAAAAGCGAGACGGTGTTTGGCAAGGCTTTTGCCGAATTCAGGCGGCGAAATATCCCTTTTTATGCGGCGACCAAAACTTTTGCCACAACCGAGGACGCAATTTACCGTGAAGTTGAGGGGCAGCTTAAACGCCTGAATATTCCCGCCATTGATTTTTATCATATCTGGTCCATTACCAATCTTGACAACTGGCAGAACCGGAAAAAAGACGGCGTTTTGCAAGCTTTCAGAAAACTTAACGATGAGGGGCTTATCCGCCATATTTGCGTGTCCAGCCACCTTATCGACGATGAAATTAAAGAACTGCTGATGGAAGGGGTGTTTGAAGGGGTGCTGTTTGGATATTCGGCATACAATTTTAAGACGCGGCAAAAGGCTTTTGACGCAATCAGGGAAAAAAAACTTGGCGCGGTGGTGATGAATCCCCTGGGCGGCGGGGTTATTCCCCAGCATCCTGAACGGTTTTCATTCCTGCAGCGGCCCGGTGAAGGAATTGTTGCGGCGGCCCTGCATTTTCTCTGGGATCATCCTGAAATCAGCGTTACCCTCGTGGGTTTTGAAACCGATAAACAGGTGCAGGAAGCCCTTGCGGCGATTGAAAATTATAAGCCCCGGACTGAATCGGAACTGGCGGCGGTTAAGGCCGGCTCCAATGCTTCTCTTGAAGGAATCTGCACCGGCTGTAGTTACTGCGATGACTGCCCCCATGAGATTCCCATTCCCAAATTCATGGATACCTACAACCAAAAGATTTTCAATACCAAAGCAGGGGAGGACCCGATTGGCAACCGGCTGCGCTGGCACTGGAATTTGGACCGTTCCATTGCGGGTAAATGTACGGCCTGCGGTCAGTGCGAAAAAGCCTGTACTCAACATATTGACATTATCAAACGGCTGAAGGAAATTGCATCGCCATCGGCAGCGCCGGCTCTTTAGGGAAGCGCTGTTCCGCACAAACATATTTTCTCCCTATGCTATTATAAAGGCAGGAAAATAATTTATGGCTCGAGTCGAAAAAATTACCGACCTCATCGGAAACACGCCGCTGGTTAAAATCAATAAAATTAACGAAGGCGGGGCGGCGGTGTATGTCAAACTGGAAAGTTTTAACCCCCTGCACAGCGTTAAAGATCGTGTCGCATTGGCGATGATTGAAGCCGCGGAAAAAGACGGCAAACTGCATAAGGGTGCGGTTATCATCGAGCCTACCAGCGGCAATACCGGCGTTGGGTTGGCCTGTGTGGCGGCGGTTAAAGGTTACCGGCTTATACTGACCATGCCGGAAACGATGAGCATTGAACGCCGCAAACTCCTGAAAGCGCTGGGCGCGGAACTGGAACTTACCGAGGGGGCCAAAGGTATGCAAGGGGCAATTGACCGGGCCGAAGAATTGGCCGCGTCTATTCCCCATTCCTTTATTCCGCAGCAATTTAACAATCCCGCAAATCCGGCGATACACGAACAAACTACCGGGCCGGAAATTTGGAATGATACCGGCGGTCAGATTGATATTCTTGTCGGCGGCGCCGGAACCGGCGGAACTTTAAGCGGCGCCGGCAGGTATCTCAAATCAAAAAAAGCCGCCGTCAGGGTAATTGCCGTGGAACCTGCCGCCTCTCCGGTGCTTTCCGGCGGACAGGCCGGCCCTCACCGGATTCAGGGCATTGGCGCGGGTTTTAGGCCCGGGGTTTATGATGCGTCAGTTATTGATGAAATTTATCAAACTGATGAGCTGAAGGCCGGGGCAGCGGCGCGGCGCCTTGCGCAGGAAGAAGGCATCCTTGCGGGTATCTCGTCCGGTTCCGCCCTTGAAGCGGCGCTGACTGTCGCCAAACGTCCGGAAAACAAGGGCAAAACCATCGTGGCGATTTTACCCGATTCAGGCGAGCGCTATCTGTCAACATGGCTGTGGGATGAGGAATGAAAAAGAACTTATTTTTATTACTGCTAATATTTCGCATAATATCCGCCTTTGCCTGCGATTTGCCGGATCATTTTGAATTTGAGGTTTCAAATGGGGACAAAATGCTGTATTCCGGCTGTTATGACGCAATTCACAAGGGGCCGCATATAATTGAATATATACTGACAAAAGAACGGGTGATCGGTGAATCCGTAAAACGGCCATCGGTGCAATTTACGCAAAGCAGGGATGGCGGCGTATTGCAAAACCTTTTAAAAGAACATGGCTATTCCCTGCCCCACCATAATGATTATACCCGTTCAGGATATGACCGGGGCCACATGGCTCCCAACGCGGATTTTAACGACACTACTGAAAACGCGGTTATGACCTTTTTTATCGCCAACATTTGGCCCCAAACGCCTTCAATAAACGCGGGTGAATGGCTTAAAGCGGAAAATGAGACCAGAAGACTGGCAATAAAATATTTAATCGTAAAAGTTGTTATCATTGTCGATGAATTCAGTGAGAAAAAAGTAAAAGATATTCAGGTTCCCCTGAATTTTAAAAGAAGAGTTTATGATTTAAATTTTGATGAACCAGTCTATGACGTTGTTGTTTATCAGTAAAAAGCGGGTTATTTGCATAAGAGATCGGACAGGCTGCGGGAATCGCCGCTCATATTGTCATGCTCATCCCGTATATCTACCGGAGTTTTTATGGTCTTTATGTTACACGAATCAAACCGGGAGATATTTGCCCGGGATGGGTCTGTTTTAAGGCCTGCTATCTGGTTATTTAAAATTATTTTTACATAATCGGCGATGCTTTCCAGCTTTCTGTCCAGGTATACGCCAAACATCTCCCTGTTACGCATAATGGAAGCATCGTGAATATCGGTTCCCGCAGTCATGGGCTTGCCCAGTTTTTGTGCGTAGCGATACGCCAGAACGTCAGCGGATATATCTTCATTGCCGCCGTTTGCGGCTTCAACCGCGTCAACACAACCGGCGGAAAGGATTATCCTTGATATGTAATGACGCTGCCTGAAGGGGTGGGCCTGCACCACACAGCCTCCCGCTTCTTTTACCGCGCGATACTGCTCGCCTCTTGTCCAGTTTCGCACCTGCGGGTGTTCCAGTAACCATTCCTTGCCGAGTCCGTATACAAGATAATCATCGCAGATATCAAATGTTTCTTCCCAGCCAAAAAAAACATCAAGACCCTGCCGTTCGCCTTCTTCTTTCGCTTCCTCATAACCCCGGCAAAACCGGTTTACCCATTCTTCCCAGGGAAGTTTTCTTGATAGTGCACAATTTGCGTTAAAAAAATGGTCGGTTACGATAATGCCGGAATATCCCTTGTCTTTGTATCCTGCGATGTAATCGGCGCCTCCCGAAATCGCGCATTTGCTGACGCCGGCTGTGTGGAGGTGAGTTTCATATAGATATGCCACAATACCCCATTATAGTACAGGACAATAGTTTTTGTCTCTGTAAATGATTTCGCAGAAGGGTTAGCTTTTTCCCTTGTCGAAAGGTTTACCGGCGGCGCGGGGGGCGTAATCTTTTCCGCTGAACAATACCAGTGTGGTTAATGTTATCAGATACGGCAGCGCGTTGAAAAATTCCGAGGGCAGGAATTGCAGGCCGCTGATGTTAATAATATTAACCGCGAGGGCGGATGACATGCCAAACAGGAAACTGGCTCCCAGTACCCCCAGGGGAACCCAGCGGCCAAAAGATACTGCCGCCAGCGCGATGAAACCTTTGCCGTTAATGGTGCTTACCGTGTACTGGATGTCCTGACTGAGGACTATGCAGCCGCCGGCAAGACCGGCCAGCAGGCCCGAAATCACTACGGCAATGTAGCGAATCCTGATGACATTTACCCCTGCCGAGGCAAGGGCCTGGGGATGTTCACCGGCCGCCCGCAGGCGCAGGCCCCAGGGCCGCCGGTACAGCATGAACCAGCTTGCCGCCAGAATTGCCAGCGCTATCCATACGGTCGGATAAATTCCCAGCAGGCCGGAACGCATTCCCATGCGGTAGTTTTGGCTGCGGTCCATGCGAAACAAAAGCTGGCAAACAAAAACGGTAATCCCGTTGGACAGGAGGTTTATGCCGGTGCCGGAAATGACCTGATCGGCCCGCAGGGTAATTGAGGCGAATGCGTGTATCAGGGAAAAGAGGCCGCCCACCACCGCGGCGAACAGCAGGGCCGCCGGTATGGAAAAACCAATGCGTGATTCCAGCAGAAAATGGCATACGGCGGCGCTCATTGCGCCTAACGCCATAAGCCCTTCCAGGGCAATGTTGACTACGCCGGAGCGCTCGCAAATCATTCCTCCTATGGCGGCGATAAGAATCGGGGAAACAATCATTAATGTTGACGGAAGCATCTGCCAGATAGTTTGAAAAAATGCCATTATTCACTCCTCTGGCGGCGCGCTTTTTCTTTCATCTGCCAGTCAATCAGCAGTTTCACTCCCGCCCGCAGGGAGATAAAAACCACCACCAGGCCCATGATGATTGAGGTGATTTCTTTGGGTATCTGCCGGTTCTGCATTAATGACTGGGCGGACTTGAGCATACCAAAGAGCAGACCGGCAAGGGCGGTTCCCCACGCGGTACTGTTGCCCACCAGCGCAACGGCAATGCCATCAAAACCATAATTTTCCATACCGGCCAATATTCTCCCGAAAGAAAAAATACCCAGGGAAACTGACGCGCCGGCAAGGCCGGCAAAGGCCCCGGCGATAGCCATCGCCGCGGTGATGCTGACATTCACATTGATTCCGCCGTAAAGGGCGGCATCCCTGTTCAGGCCGGTAGCCCGCAGCGAATAGCCCAGCCGCGTTTTTCCCATGATGACCCAGTAAACCGTAATAGCCGCCAGGGTCAGCCACAGACTGTAGTTCAGGCGGGAGCCGTTCGTCAGCGAGGCAAGCAGAGGGCTTGCGAGAGTGGCCGTTGCGGGAAAGTCCGGCGTTTTGTAGGTGTTGCTGCCGGGAATCCTTAAAGTGATAATACGGTGGAAGTACAGGGCGATGTAGTTCATCATAATAGTCGCCACTACTTCGGAAACTTTGAAACGCGCTTTGAAAAAGCCGACAATGCCCCCCCAGGCGGCGCCGGCGGCAATGCCTCCCGTTACCGCGGCAATCCAGTGCAGTACGGGAACCGGCGGAAAATAGAGGGCGATAAACTGGGCGGCGGTTAAACCGGCGATACATTGTCCCTCAGCGCCTATGTTAAAAAGGCCGGTTCGGGCGGCAAAACCCATTGAAAGGCCGCAGAGAATAAGGGGAATCGACATAACGAGCCATTCCCCGATATAGCGGGGATTCCAGCCCCACACATTATTGCGGTTGCGGAAAATGCCGGTTACCACCTGGAGAATCGCCTCGTACATTCCCACGGGATTTCGTCCAATTGTCAAGATTATCAGGGTTGCCGCCGCAAAACCCAGAATTACTACTGTCACAGAAACCAGCGCATCGGAACCGGTGAATACTTCAAGGATACGTTCCTTTTTAAGCATGAACGCCTCCCATCATTGCGCCGATGCGCCGTTCGTCCGCTTCCTCCGCCGGAAGAATCCCTATTATCCGGCCTTTGGAAATAGCGGCAATCCGGTCGCACAGACCCAGTATTTCGTCCAGTTCAAAGGATACCAGAAGAACGGCGCGGCCCTTGTCCCTTTCTTCCATAATGCGGCGGTGAATATACTCAATGGCCCCCACATCCAGACCCTGCGTTGGCTGCGCAACAATCAGCACATCCGGAGACAGGTCAACTTCACGGGCAATCACCGCCTTCTGCTGATTACCGCCGGACATGGTTTTTGCGGGCGTTGCCGCTCCGTTTCCCACCCGTATGTCAAAATCATTGATAAGTTTTTCGGCGTGCCGGGTTATAAGGGGAAAGCGCAGAAAGCCCGCAGGACTTGAATAGCGCGGCTGGCGAAAGCTTTTAAGGATAAAATTTTCATCCAGGCGGAAGTCAAGAATCAGGCCGTGTTTGTGCCGGTCTTCCGGCACCAGGCCCAGACCGCCGGCGTTTCGTTTTCTGATGCTGTCTCTGGAAATGTCACGGTCCCGCAGCAGCACCCTGCCTGAGTGAACAGGCAGCAGCCCCGCAATGGCTCCCACCAGGTCGGACTGACCGTTGCCGTCAACTCCGGCAATGCCCAGCACCTCGCCGGTGTGCAGTTCCAGTGAAAGGCCGCTGACCGCGGGAGTTCCCTTTGCGCCGATAACCGTAAGGTTTTCGATTTTAAGCATGACATCGCCGGTCCTGGCGGGTTTTTTTTCTATCCTGAACGAAACCGCCCGACCTACCATTTTTTCGGCAAGTTCCGCTTCACTCACCTGCGCGACATTTACCGTGTCAATGTACTTGCCCCGCCTGAGTATGGTGCAGCGGTCCGCCGCGGCTTTTATTTCCCGCAGTTTGTGGGTAATAAAAAGAATCGTTTTTCCTTCGGCTTTAAGGCGGCGGAAAATCGCCAGCAGTTCGTCAATTTCCTGCGGGGTCAGCACGCTCGTCGGCTCATCAAAAATCAGTATGTCCGCGTTCCGGTACAGTATTTTGAGAATCTCCACCCGCTGCTGCATTCCCACGGTGATATTTTCAATTTTGGCCTTTGGGTCTACCGCCAGGCCGTAGGTTTCGGAAAGTTCAGCCACCCGCTTTTCCGCGCTGCCCAGATCAAGATTTCCCAGTGTGTCATGCGGTTCCATGCCCAGAACAATATTTTCGGTAACGGTAAAATTGTGAATCAGTTTGAAGTGTTGATGCACCATGCCAATCCGCAAAGCGGCGGCATCATTGGGGCTGCGGATTTTTACTTCCTCGCCCCGGATTTTAATAATACCCGAGTCCGGCTCGTACAGGCCGAACAGAATCGACATAAGGGTTGATTTACCGGCCCCGTTTTCTCCCAGCAGGGTGTGTATCTCACCGCTTTTAACCTGCAAATTCACCCGGTCATTGGCCCGCACTCCGGGAAAGATTTTGCATATCTCCAGCATCTCAATGGCCAGCACGATGCTCTCCTTACTTCACAAAACCGTTTTTTTATTTGAACACACTGATTAACTTTTTTACCACAGAGTTACACTTGGTACGAAAATCTTTTTCATTCCTTCGTGTTACTCCGTGGTAAAATATTCAGGAGAATTCTTAACCCCCTGTTAATCGTCTACGGCTTTCAGATTTTGGGGAAAGCCGGGTAGTTTTTTTGCCGCCGCATTGGAAGAGGCGATGACAATTTCACCTTTGATGATTTTTTGCTTGAGCGTATTAAGCTGTGTTGCGATGGCATTGCCCAACGCGGGATTGGTAATAGAATAACCAACACCGTTCTTGACCAGGTCGAAGGTAATAAGTTCACCCTTATAGCTGCCGTCCCTTACGGCATTCAGAGCGTATAACAGGCTGTTTTCCACCAGTTTCAGCATGGAAGTAAGCACTGCCGATTCGTTGTCATTATACAGCCCTTCAGTAAATTGGTCGGAATCGACGCCGATGGCCCAGACATTTTTCCCCGCCAAACGGTATTCTTTGGCCTGGGCGATAGTCCCGTTGCCGCTGCCGCCTGCCGCCGAGTAAATCGCGTATACGCCGGAATCGTACCAGTTTTTCGCCTGGGTTTTCGCCAGCGCCGGCTCGCCCCAGCTATTCACATAGTAGTCAACGATTTGGGCATTGGGAATGACCGAAAGAACACCCTGCACATAACCCACTTCAAACTTGGTGATGAGTCCGCTCGGTACGCCGCCGATAAAGCCGAAACGAGGATTACTGATGCCATCCTCTTTGGCTTTTAAGGCCGCCGCCGCTCCAACAAGGAAAGAACCTTCATGTTCGGCATAGGCCGCCTGCATAATATTGGGGCCGTTCACCCAATCGGTATCGACAATCATATATTTTTGCCGCAGATTGCCTTTGGCAACTTCGCTCAGGGCATCGGCCCAGGTAAAGCCTGTGGCAACGATAAGATCATAGCCTTCATCAGTGGTCTGCCTCAGATTGGGAATATACAAATCCTGAGTCTGCGCGGTTACCACATCGTAAGCGGAACCCCGTTTTTGTGCGTTGTCCCAGGTATCACCGTAGAACTCCAGTATGCCCCGCCATGCCGCCGCATTATAGGATTTGTCGTCAATTCCGGTGGCATCGGTGAGCAGCCGTACCGTTATACCTCCGGACGTTCCGCTGGCAGCTTTCTTTGGGCAGCCTGCCAGCGTGCCCATCAAAACCACCGTACCAACGGCTAAAATCAGGTAAAAACTTAACTTTTTCATATATCCTCCTGTATATTACAGCATAGGCCCATTTTATCATAAAGGTCAATGCGTGGGCGCACCGTTCTCGTATTTACTTTCTTTTGCCCGAAAAAAAGGGTACAATATATAATATTCTGCCAAATTGCATCCCTCCGAAAAAAACTTGACAAAACCGGCTCAATAACGGAAAATACCCCTTATAAGTGAAATATTCGCCAAAATGGCGATGCGTACCACGGAGGACATGAAGCAGCACAGAGGAGAAAAAGTCGTTGATTAATGACTTTTCTGTAAACAGTAGCATACCTCGCTTTGTCCGCGGCGCGGACGGCAGGATAAATTCTGCCTCCATTTATTTGTCTTGTAAACTTTGTTCGGCGCCGGGGCCAGTTGCATTTACTCATCCACACTCCTTCGGAGTGCGGTTTCTGGCCCCCCCGCGCGCCCGCCCCCCCCCCACCCACCCACCCACACTCCACCGTTCTCTTCTCGCCCTCCTGGCTC
>JAIRRB010000166.1 GCA_031256195.1 Treponema sp. | reverse complement strand
GCTGATCATACCGATACCGCCGTCATTGGTGGCGCTTCCGCCAATACCAATGATGAGTTCTTTCGCGCCGGTATCCAGAGCGGCTGCTATTAACTCACCAGTACCGTAACTTGTCGCTTGCATCGGATTGAGTTCGCTTCGGGCTACCAGTTCTATTCCCGAAGCGCTTGCCATGTCCAAAACGGCGGTCTTTCCGTCTTCAATAAGGCCGAATTCGGCTTCGATTTTCCTGCCCAAAGGATCGGTAACAACTGTCTTGATAAAGCGGCCGCCTGCCGCCCTGGTAACTGCCTGCGCTGTTCCTTCACCGCCGTCCGCCAGAGGAACCTTAATGACTGCCGCGTCTTTATCCGCACGGATAATTCCGGTCTCTATTAACGAACAAACTTCGGGAGCGCTCATGTTTCCCTTAAACGAATCCGGCGCAACAATAATTTTCAAGATTTATCCTCCTTAGTGGGGATTATACACTTTTGAATAGACGATTTTCAACGGTGTTATGCGCCGGACAAAAAAAGAGGCTGTCTTTCCCAGACAGCCTCATAACCATAGCTAGTTTAATTAGTAATCCATTCCTCCCATACCGCCCATTCCGCCGCCAGGCATAGCCGGAGCATCCTTCTTCTCGGGAATGTCCGTGATGGCGCATTCGGTGGTGAGGAGCAGACTGGCAATCGATGCCGCATTTTGCAGGGCCGAGCGGGTTACTTTAGCGGGATCAATAATACCGGCTTTAACCATGTCAACCCATTCCATTTTGGCGGCATCAAATCCAATGCCTTTTTTCTCACTCTTGGCCTTCTCGGCAATGACAGCGCCGTCAAGGCCGGCGTTTTCGGCGATCTGGCGGATCGGCTCTTCAAGGGCGCGTTTGACAATTTTGAACCCAACTTTCTCATCATCGGTAAGGCCGGAAGTGTCCGCCTTATCCAGCGCAAGGGCAGCCTGAATTAAAGCGATTTCACCGCCGGGAACAATGCCCTCATCAATGGCGGCGCGAGTGGCGGAAAGGGCGTCTTCGACACGGTGCTTCTTCTCTTTCAACTCGACTTCGGTTGCGGCCCCCACATTGATCACCGCCACGCCTCCTGCCAGTTTGGCAAGGCGTTCCTGAAGTTTCTCACGATCATAGTCGCTGGTGGTATCTTCGATCTGGGCCTTAATCTGGGCGATCCTGTCCTGAATGTCTTTTTGTTTACCCGCGCCGTTGATGATGGTGGTGTTATCCTTGTCAACTTTGACAGTCTTCGCCTTGCCAAGCTGGGAAATGTCGGTGTTTTCCAGTTTGAGGCCGAGTTCTTCGGAAATAACCTCGCCGCCGGTGAGAATGGCAATATCCTCCAGCATGGCTTTGCGGCGGTCGCCAAAGCCGGGCGCCTTTACCGCACAGGTACGCAGAGTTCCCCGCAGACTGTTCACAACCAAAGTAGAGAGGGCCTCGCCGTCAACATCTTCGGAGATGATGAGCAGGGGTTTACCACTCTGAGCGACTTTTTCCAGTAAGGGAAGCATATCCTTCATGCTGGAAATTTTCTTGTCATGGATAAGAATAAACACATCTTCATAGACACAGGTCATGGTATCACGATCGGTAACGAAGTATGCGGAAATATAACCGCGGTCAAACTGCATCCCCTCTACGAATTCGATGGAAGTGTCCATGGTCTTGGATTCTTCCACGGTGATGACTCCGTCTTTGCCGACTTTTTCCATAGCGTCGGCAATGGTATTACCGATTTCAGCGTCATTGTTGGCGGAAACGGAAGCAACATGGGAAATTTCTTCCTTGTCCTTGATGTCTTTGGAATTTTTCTTGATTTCATCAACCGCGATTTCCACCGCCTTGTCAATGCCCCGCTTGAGTTCGATGGGGGTCATCCCGGCGGCAACGGATTTGAGCCCTTCTTTGACCAGTGAATAGGCCAATACCGTTGCGGTTGTGGTACCGTCTCCGGCCACGTCGTTTGTTTTGGTGGCCACCTCTTTCAGAAGCTGAGCACCCATGTTTTCGTAAGGGTCGGCAAGTTCCACTTCTTTGGCGACAGAAACGCCGTCTTTGGTTACGGTAGGTGCGCCGAATTTCTTGTCTAACAAGACATTCCGTCCCTTGGGGCCGAGTGTTACCTTTACGGCCCTGGAAATCTGTTCAACCCCGTCAAGCAGCTTATGGCGGGCTTCTTCATTGAACAATAACTGTTTTGCCATAATACCTTCTCTCCTCTCTTCTATTACCGGAATTCACAGCGGCGGCTACCGTCTGTAAAATCCGGTATTTTATAATGGATTGCGCTCCGTCAAGGAGCGATGGGTCTAAACAAAGACCCATGCCATAGGATAGCAAATTATCAGGACTTCGGCAATAGGAAAATACAAAAATGTCGACAAACGCATGAAAGGAAAAATACGCAAAAACAGGCATTCGGGGGCCTAAGTGCCGCTTGCCATTTATCAATCTGTATGTTATTCTGTGAGTATCCCAATTAGAGAGAGGTAGAAAATGGCCTATAAAATCAGTGATGCCTGTGTTAATTGCGGCTCCTGCGACAGCGAATGTCCGGCGGAGGCAATATCCGAAAAAGACGACAAGCGTTGGATTGATCCGGCAAAGTGCCAGGATTGCGGTGCGTGTGCGGCTTCTTGCCCGACAGAAGCCATCGCGGCAGAGTAGGACTTGTCCGGGGAGGGAATAGGCAAGGGATTGGCCCTTGCCTTTTTTTTAATAATACACTGCCTGCCGTTTTGCGGAGCGCAGGATTTTCCCCTGATCGTCCGGCTGGATTCTCGTGATGCTGGTTTTAAGCAATATATCAGCGATGTAGAATACAACAGGAGGCGTCTTTTGGACCGCCGGAACAGGCCTGAAGCCGCCGCCGAATATTTAACGATATACCGGTACACTACCCGGCCGGACGATGACATTTTTTCCCTGGCCGCCCGCTGTAGCATACCGTACTCGGCGCTGGCAAGCCTGAACAGGCTCAGCAGTGCGATGGTCTTGGGAACGGGGAAACAACTGCTCCTTCCTTCCTGCCCCGGCCTCTTTATTCCTGTTGACCTTGAATCGGAACTGGAAAAACTCATCAGTGCGGCCAGATTTGAGAATCAGAGTTTTGTTAGTTTGAAAATCAATACGGCGGAAAAATCCGAAACGTTTCTTTTTTTTCCGGGTGCCGATTTCACTCCTACAGAAAGGGTGTTTTTCCTTAACTCTGGTTTCCGCTTTCCGCTCCAGTCTTTCCGAATAACCAGCGATTACGGTATTAGGGAAAATCCTGTAACCGGTAACATTTCCATGCACCAGGGAATCGATCTGGCCGCACCTGAAGGAACCGCGGTATTCGCCGCCGCCGCCGGAATTGTTACCGGAGTCGGAGAAAGTCCAGTATATGGAAATTATGTCATAATAACTCATGGAGAAAATTTAACTAGTTTGTACGGTCATTTGCAAAAGATAGAAACAGTCTTGTATTCAACAGTTAGATCCGGTACTCTTATAGGCAGGGTTGGATCGACAGGCCAATCCACCGGGCCGCATCTGCATTTTGAATTGCGGCGGGATGGCAGGGCATTGAATCCGTCGGGAAGACTCCGGCCCTGATTTTTCAGAGTAATAGAGAAATAATACAATGGTTAGGCGAGTACACAGGGTGCTCTTGGCGATTTACCTGCTGTTCCCCGGCTTTCGGATGCAGGCGGAATCTTTCCGTACTGTAGTGGCCGGCAGTGTTGAGGTATCTCCTTACGAACCCTCGGGAAGCGTTTTATCTATGGGAATAAACGACTCGGTACTTATAAATCTGGGGGCCGAGACACGGTTTTTCAGAGGCATAGAGGTGGAGATTTCCGCGCCGCAGGCATGGCTCTCCTATCGCGGCTCGCTCGTAATGGCAGTATACAAAGATCTGAACCGTCAAACCGCCGCCGGTGTTGCCGATTTTGATGGTAACCGTATCGTTTTTGAATCGCTGCCGGGTAAGCTGCAGACCGTTTACCATGTACCGCTTCGGTCGTCCCACGGCTTACGTAACAGTCCCTACGCAACTGTCCTTGCAAATGTAAATCCGGCTGCTGATTTCCCCCTTCTATTAAGGTTCATGCCGGTGATAAAAGGCATAAGCAATGAACTTGAAAAAATGACTTTTAACATGGCGGTTCGTCCTATATTGAGCGATGAAGGCGCTGTCCGGTTGATCCACCGCTACCCGCCCCAGCTTCGGAACAGACCTTTTTCCCTGCTGATTGATACTGTACCAGTTGATAACCTGTCCGAACAGCGGCTTTTGAAAGAAGGCGAACACCATTTGGTTGTACTTTCAGAGGATTACCGGAATGAAAGCCGCCGCTTTGTGGTAGAGCGGGCAAAAATTCTCGATTTAATTATAGAATTGCAGGACCCTACCCCGCTAATCATTTTTGAGGGGCCAAGAAATGCCCAGATTTTTCTGGATAATGTCCCTATTCCGCGGGATCGGGAAGCCGTGGCTGTAGAGCCGGGTATACACGAAGCCAAATTTCTCCTGGATGATTATACCGTCATTAAAACACTGAATGTTTTGCGGGGAAAAACCTACCGCGTCGCCCTGGCCGTGGATCTCACGATTCAGGAAACTGCCTAGCGACAGTTGCGAATATACTATACAAGAGCTAATGAAAGAATAAATATGGTTTCATATACTTTATCAAGGGTACTGCTTATATGTTTCAAACCTATACACAGTGATTACCATTCTTTCGGCTTTCCATTCGGCGGTGTAATGTTAAAATTTTCACCAGAGGGCTCAATCAAATAAAACCCCTGACTCAACGCGTATTCCCTTGCTTCGTCAGTTACCACAACACCCGCAACAGCCCCTAAAAAAGCACGCTTGTCGCCGTGCAAATCGGCATACTTACGCATTTTTTCGAGCCGTTCTATATGTTTGTTAATGCGTTCAACAGTAAGCTGGGTTTTAACTTCAACCAGCATAGCCTTATCGCCGTTTTCAAGCATAACGTCAACTTCAAAAGAAATTTTATTAACCCTGTCGTTAACTCTTGTATTTGAGTTTGCTTTGGGAAAATCAAGCCCAAACTCAATAAATTTTTCCCGCAGTTTAGGGGCAACCATATATTCCGTCATCTCGCCAAAAAGGGTGGTAAATTTCCCAAT
>JAIRRB010000113.1 GCA_031256195.1 Treponema sp. | reverse complement strand
CGGGCTTCTTCGTTGAACAGTAACTGTTTTGCCATGATTTCTTTCTCCTCTCTACTTTTTTACCGGAATTCATTCCAGGCGGTTCAATGCCCGCGAAACCGGTATGGCTTATAGGATTATACCCCTGTCCGGGGCGGTAGGGCCCCAAAGAGCCCGCCTATAAGATACAAGATTATGGCAAGCTCGGCAAGAGCATGCCACACAAAAATTCTCAATTTTTGCTCCGAATTTTCTTGGCTTTTTTCGCTTTTTTTTGTATCTTATAGGTAAAGATAAGTAAGGGGAGGGGGACAGTATGGGATATGTATACACCGATATTACCTTAAAGAATGCTCAGGATGTATTGAGCCACATGAGCGGGACAATGCAGGAGCCGGATATTCGCCAGACAACGGTACAGGCTATGGTTGATACCGGGGCGGGAACCTTGATTATGAATGATGGTCTCCGGCAGGAACTGGGCTTGAGAGTAATGGGAGAAAAATACGCTACTCTGGCAAACAGGGCCGTAAAAATGTGTAAATATACCGAACCGGTGCAGGTAAACTGGGGGAACCGCTCTTCCATGATTAGCGCGGTTATTATAGAAGGGGCGGACGAAGTCCTTTTGGGGGCAATTCCCCTTGAGGAGATGGATTTGGTGGTAGACCCCGCCCGGCAGACCTTAATCGGGGCGCACGGCGATATACCGTTAATGCGAATATAATGGAAACGCCGCTTAAAATTTATACCGACGGAGGCTGTTCGGGCAATCCCGGGCCGGGCGGCTGGGCCTATGTTATGGTACAGGATAGTGTTCAGGGCGATAAAATACTGGCTGAACGCTGGGGGGCGGAAGAAAATACCACCAACAACCGCATGGAACTTACCGCGGTTATTGAATCGCTGTGGGCGTTCAAAACCATGAACAGCACGCCGCAGAACGCCCCCCGGCTGACCATATACACCGATTCCCAATATGTTCAAAAAGGCATTACCGACTGGATTCACAAGTGGAAGCAGAATTCCTGGCGAACCAGCGATAAAAAGCCGGTTAAAAACCAGGATTTGTGGATGGCGCTTGATTCCCTTGCCGGGGAATTTTCGCTGAACTGGGTATGGGTTCAGGGCCATGCGGGCATTGAATATAACGAATACTGTGACCGCATGACCCAGCAGGCCATCGCTTCAATTAACCGGTAACCGGCAGCCGGTGACACCGGCACTTTTACGCACCTTTAATCGGAACCTTCCATTTCCCGCAGGGTTTTTATCAGACTAAATACAATTTTCCGGTTCCGCTTGTCCAGCAATTCCAGACTTTTAAGGATAATGCGCGCGTCGGGGAACAAGGGCGAGCTTTGTTTCTGCCATTCCTGACCGGTAATAAGGTATTCCACCGTTACCCCCAGCGCCGCCGCGATACGGACAGCGGCCTCGGCGGAGGGTATGGAGCCGTTTTCCCGCAGGTAATTGTCAATAGTCCGCCGGTTCACCCCCGAAATTGAGGCCAGTTCCTTAACCAGTATATTTTTATAGGCCAGTTCAGCCTTTAAATTCTCCTTAAAGCCCATGCGCCCATCTTACTTAAAAAAAGGTGAAATCCGCTTGAAAGTATTATATTTACGTGATATATGTTATATATACGTAATCTGATACTGCTTAAAGTGTAGGTTACACCCCTTCCTCCGTTGGAGGAAGCCGCCCCTTGAGAGGGCACAATTGAAGTGTTTACCCGCCCACAGGCGGAAACACGCAAAAGGAGTCTGTGTATGCAGAAATCATTGAAATGGGTCAGGATGGCAGGGGCCATGCTGGTCACGCTGGCGCTGGTTGTCGGGATGGGGTTGGCGTTTACCTCATGCGAACTTATTGAAGACATGGGAGATTTGGTTGTTAAAAATCAGACTACACTTGGCAATGACATTATCGTTTATGTCTCCGCCAAAAAGGGGGGGACATCTGAACACATTGGCAAAACCGTGTCGATTGGAAAGAACGATCAAAAATCATTTCCCCTGGTTCCGGGCGATTACGAAGTAACAGTCACGGATGATTCAGACTATACATGGCCGGCAGGAGCGCCGTTGTCGGTCACCATTAAAAAACAGGGAACAGCAACGGTAATATACGATGGATTTAGTCTGGTTCTCAGCGGCGGCAATCAGCCGCCGGTTACTCCCGATACCGGAACATTGCGTATTAATAATAAGTCGGTATACACCGATGACTCTATTACCGTTACCGCCCCATCGGCGATTGCGAGCAGTACTGCTATTGCAAAAGGCGACAACAAAACGTATACGTTGAATGTCGGTACATACAGTGTAACGGTAAAAGATAGTTCTGATAATGAGTTTACGTTATCATCTGTCGCTATTACCAAAAATGGAACCACCACTATAACTTACAATGGAGACGCTCTGGTTGCAGGCGACCCATCTCCCGTTACCTATACGTTTACCAACAATTCTTCTCTTGAAGTTGTCGTAACATCAACGAATGCTTTTAATGGCTCTGTTACTATACCAGTAAGTGGATCAAAATCAGTGGAATCAAATTTTACCGGAACTGCCACAATTTCCTGGTCTGCGGGGGGTACTACAAATAACCCGGCCGTCTCGATGGCCACCTCCAACAGAACCTATACCTTTACCGACAATGGCGGAACACTGAGGGTTGTAAATGAATCTACAACTCCCGGTGATGTCATAGTAGAAGTTACCGCCAGGGTTGGCACCAATACACCGACACTACAGGAAACCGTTTCGATTGCGAAGGGTTCCAGCAAGGATTTTACGCTCGTGGCAGGTACTTACAACGTAACGGTAAAAGATAATTCAGGTTATGTATGGCCGTCAGGAGCTCCATTGTCGGTTGTCATCACCAACGGCGGAACAAAAATCGTAACTTTCAACAGTATTGATTTGACGCAATAAACGGTCAGCGCTTTTTTATACCGGGCTGTTGATACCGGCAGCCCGGTAATTTTTTATTTAATTTGGAGGATGGTATGAAAAAGACATACCTTGTATGCATTATCGCGCTGGTGTGGGGTTGTATACCGGCATTGGTTCAGGCGCAATCCGCGAATTCCCCCCAGGCATTTTATGATAAATACCTTATTGCCTGTGTTGACAGCGGCAGGAATTTTGATGAAACGACGTTTGTCAAAACGTATGGCGTATTGGACGCTACGCGCAAAAATGTTCCCAGCCAGGATCAGCCGTTTTTCGACCAGTTTTTGTTTGCCTGGATTGGCAGCGGCAAAGACTTTGACGTCAATCCGTTTGTAAAAACATTCGGCGTATTGCTCGCCACACGGAAAAATGTTTCCGGTCAGGACCAGGCGTTTTACGACCAATATATCACCCGTTGGGCCGGTACCAACAAAAGTTTTGACGAAAACATTCTGGTGAAAAATTTCGGCGTATTACTCGCCACGCGCAAAAATGTTTCCGGTCAGGACCAGACCTTTTTCGACCAGTTGCTGTTTTCCTGGATTAGCAGCCCAAAAAACCTTGATGTAAACCCGTTTGTTAAAACATTCGGCGTATTGCTCGCCACACGGAAAAATGTTTCCGGCCAGGAACAGGCGTTTTTCGACCAGTATATTATTCATTGGGCCGGCACTAACCGGGGATTTGACGAAAACGCAGTAGTTAAAACATTCGGTGTATTGCTCGCCACACGGAAAAATGTAAAGTAACCACATTTTTTTAAGAAAACAGGGGTGTCCGGTGTAGATGCGCCGGGCGCTCTTGTTTTTCCCCATTAATATCCTATTGAATAAATTCCCTTTTTTATTTATTTTGGTAGCTACCATATGCATTGGCTTAAGAAATTTAGACCACGGAGGACACGGAGTTTTTGGGACGAAAAGTATCTTCTTCTCCGTGTACTCCGTGGTTAAATTCTTCTGTATTTGGTGACTGACACCATTTGCCATTTGGAGGTTGTATGTCCGTAGTGTTAAAGGGGCGGTCTCTGCTGACCTTGCTGGATTATTCAACGGAAGAAATCCGGTATCTGCTGGACCTTGCACAGCAGGTTAAAACTGAAAGTACAAGTAACGAAATGCCGCAGCGGTTTAAGGGCAAAACCCTTGCCCTGCTTTTTGAAAAACGTTCCACGCGGACCCGCTGCGCTTTTGAGACGGCCTTTGGCGAAGAAGGCGGCCACCCGGTTTTCCTGTCCACGGCGGATATTCAGTTGGGGGTAAAGGAATCCATCGAGGATACGGCGCGGGTGCTGGGCCGCATGTTCAGCGCAATTCAGTTTCGCGGCTTTAAGCAGGAAACCGTGGAAATACTGGCAAAATATTCCGGCGTACCGGTGTACAACGGCCTTACCGATCAGTTTCACCCCACTCAGGCGCTGGCGGACATTATGACCCTTGAAACGCACTGCGGTTCCTCAAAGGGAAAACGGCTCTGTTTTGTGGGTGACGGGCGGAACAATGTCGCCCGTTCCCTTATGGTGATATGTTCCAAACTGGGGGTGCATTTTTCCGTAATCACGCCGCCGGAACTGAACCCCGACGCCGCTCTCCGCGAAAAATGCGCCCCGTTAGCCGCTACTTCCGGAGCGCAGATTACCGTTACCGCCGATACCGCCGCCCTTGCCGGCGCGGACGCCGTGTACACCGATGTTTGGACATCTATGGGCGAGGAAGACAAACAGGAAGAACGCAAGCGGCTGCTGGGCCCCTATCAGGTGAATCAGGCGCTCATGGATAAAACCGGACGCGGGGACAGCATCTTTCTGCACTGTCTGCCGGCGGTCAAGGGCCAGGAAGTAACGCACGATGTAATAGACGGCCCGAGCAGCCGCGCCTGGGACCAGGCCGAAAACCGCAAGCACACCATAAAGGCAGTCATGCTGGCTACCCTGTTGTAAACCACCCTGTTTTTCGCTACCATTAACCCATGTTGGATAAATTTATCAAGGCGCTGTTTGGTTCCCAGCACGAGCGGGACCTCAAGGCCCTGTTGCCCATATTGCACTCGGTAAATGATAAAGAAACCTGGGCCGCTTCCCTGCCTGCCGAAGAATTCCCCCGGCAAACGGCGCTCCTGCGCGAGCGCTGCCAAAACGGCGAAAATCTGGATAAACTGCTGCCCGAAGCCTTTGCCCTGGCGCGGGAGGCGGCGCGGCGCTGCCTCGGCGAGCGGCCCTACGATGTGCAGGTGCTGGGTTCCGTTGTGCTGCATCAGGGAAAAATCGTTGAGATGAAAACCGGCGAGGGCAAGACCCTTATGTCCGTGGCGGCGGCTTACCTGAACGCCATTCCCGGCAAAGGCATACACGTTGTCACGGTGAACGATTATCTGGCAAGCCGCGACGCCGAGTGGATGCGTCCCATTTTCAGTTATTTGGGCCTCAGCGTGGGAACCATTTTGTCCGATATGGACAATGCCCGCCGCAAGGAAAATTACGCCTGCGACATTACCTACGGTACGAACAACGAGTTCGGCTTTGATTACCTCCGCGACAATATGCACCGCGACATGGAAAGCCGCGTACAGCGGGGGCATAATTTCTGCATCGTTGACGAAATCGATTCGATTTTAATTGACGAGGCCCGCACTCCGCTGATTATATCCGGCGCGGCGGAAGACGATACCTTTAAATTCGCCGAGGTTGATAAACTGCTGGGAAGCCTGAAGGAAGTGCAGAAAAAAGAGAACGGCGATTATCCCGATGAAATCCAGGGCGAGGAAGTAATAGGCGATTACAAGCTCAACGAAAAAAATAAAAACGTTTCTTTTACCAATCAGGGGCTTGCCACCATTGAAGAGGTTCTGCAAAAACGCAATTTGATTCAGGGAGCCATTGTTGATGAGGAAAATTTTGAATACATTCACTATTTTACCCAGGCGCTGAAAGCCCACAAACTCTTTCATCTTGATGTTGATTATGTGGTACAGGACGGGCAGGTACAGATTGTCGATGAATTTACCGGACGTATTTTGCATGGCAGGCGTTATTCGGACGGCCTGCATCAGGCAATCGAGGCAAAGGAACGGATTAGAATCGCCCAGCGCAACCGTACCCTGGCGACGATTACCTTTCAGAATTATTTCCGTCTGTATCAAAAAATTTCCGGCATGACCGGTACTGCCGACACCGAGGCGGTCGAGTTTAGTAAAATTTACAAACTTGAAGTGGTGGTCATTCCCACCAATCTGCCCGTCGCCCGCCTTGATGAAGATGACGTTGTTTACCTTAACGAAGCGGACAAATATCAGGCCCTCTGCAATGAAATTGCCGAAGCCTATAAAAAGGGCCAGCCCATGCTGGTGGGAACTGTTTCAATAGAAAAGTCCGAAAAAATTTCCGCGCAGCTTACCCGCCGGGGAATTCGCCATGAAGTGCTGAACGCCAAGAACCACGCCCGTGAGGCGCTGATTATCGCCGAAGCGGGAGCGAAAGGCTCGGTAACGATTGCAACTAACATGGCGGGCCGCGGCACGGACATTAAACTCGGCGGCAGTCCCGAACACCGCGCCCGCAGACGCGCCGGTACAAATGCGGAACCCGAACAGTATGCCGCCATTTACCGCGAAGAATATGAAAAATGGAAAAAAGATTACGAGGAAGTAAAAACCCTGGGCGGCCTGTATGTTATCGGCACCGAGCGGCATGAAAGCCGCCGTATTGACAACCAGCTGCGGGGCCGTTCAGGCAGGCAGGGCGATCCCGGCAAAAGCAAATTTTTTATCTCAATGGATGATGAACTGATGCGGCTGTTCGGCGGTGAAAAAATGAAAAACATCATGTCCCGCATCGGCATGGAGGCGGGCGAGCCCATTTACCATCCCTGGCTGAACAAGAGCATCGAAAACGCCCAGAAAAAAGTTGAGGAACGGAATTTTGAAATACGCAAACATCTTCTGGAATATGACGATGTGTTAAATCAGCAGCGCAAATACATTTATGAACAGCGGGATGCCATTCTGCTTGATAACGATCTTAAAAAGCGGGTAAATGACGCCAGCGCCGACATTACCAGTGAGTTAGTCGAAGAATTCAGCCGCAGCCAAAGACATGACGCGGAATCCGCGGTCAAGAATATCGTTGAACAGCTTCGCACCAAATTCGGCTGTCAGCTCACGCTTGATGTAACCAGCGATCTGGTAAAAAATACCGAAGCGCTTGAACAGCGCATACTTGCCGATCTTGAAAAAGACATTACCGATAAGGAATCCATTATCGGCGCGGCCTATCTTAATGCCATTATCAGGGACAACTACCTTCACGCCGTTGACCGCAAATGGCTGGACCATCTGGAAAATATGGAGGCCCTGCGCGAAGCGGTATACCTGCGTCACTATGCCCAGAAAAACCCCCTGACCGAATACAAAGTTGAAGGCTTTCAGATTTTTGACCGCATGATTGATGAAATACGCCAGGAAATCGCCTCACGCCTGCACCTGATACGGATTCAGGTCGCCCCCCCCGGTGAAACCCGCCGGGTAAGCCGTTCATTCACCACCGCGCAATCGGCAAGCCACAGCAGTATGGATTCCTTCGGAACCTCTTCCGGCACTTCTTCTTTCGGAACGGCAGCTTCCGGCAATTCGCCGATGAACGCCGCAAGCCGCCCTGACGGCGCCACGGTAATCCGCAGCCAGCCCAAAGTAGGCCGCAACGACCCCTGTCCCTGCGGCAGCGGCAGAAAATACAAACAGTGCCATGGGCGCTGACGGAAATGTGCGGCTGTCCTGAAAGAAAAATTACCACGGAGGTCACGGAGTTTTTGGTATGAGATTTTTTTCGTGTTCTTCGTGGTAAATTTTTTAATAATTAATTTTTTCAGTTTCTCTTGACAAACTAAAAAATTGGTATCATATTTGAATTAAGGCCGGGTTTTGCGCGGCTGGGGAGCCACACGTAGAGGGGTGCTCGATATGCGGCAACGCACCGGCACCAATTACCGGCGTGTGGCTTCAATTTTTAAATCTATAAGAATATACCCGTAAAATTTTAACGGATTATTGGCGGTTTTCTTTGCCGTGGTACGTACTTTGTATAGTTTATCATTAATCCTGCATTTGCACATTAAATAAACAAATTCGTCCACATTCCAGCGATTTTTCCTGTCAGGTTTCCGGCCTTCTATCGTACTATTGACAAGAAATTTATCAAGTAACTGGATAGCGAGACTTTGTTCTCTGAAACTTATCGTACTTTCCAGTTTGTCGATACCATCTCGGGAAACAAGAATATCCTTGTCTAACCCATTGTTATGGTATTTTTTGCCTTGAAAATAAGTTTTGGCGTATTTTATATAAAATTCCCGTAAATCTTTAAACGACATACTCGTTTCTTTCTCGGTTTCCCCAATCTCCGGGATTTGTCCTTCATTGAGACTATTATCCATAAATATCAGTATACAATGAGCAGGGAGCGGATAACAGGTAGCAGAAAGCGAAGTTAGTAAATATTGCGTGGTAGTATCAAGTATCGTTTACGAACAAGTACACTGTTAACTGCTACTTGCTCTCTTTCTTCCCCGTATAAATTTTTACCACGGAGGTCACGGAGGTTTTGGTATGAGAATTTTTTTCCGTGTACTCCGTGGTAAAAAAAACTATTGCAGTGCAATGGCCGTATCGTAAATCTGCTGGTACACGCCGGTAATTTTGTCCTCGTCGATGCTGGAAAAGGCGACCCGGATGCAATGGTCGCCCAGAGAAATGACGCCGATACCGTGTTTGGTCAGCAGTTCCTGCCGCAGGGCCTCCGCGTCCGTACTGCAATAGAAGCACATAAAATAACCGGAGTTAAAGGGCAGGGGACGCAGTACCGGATGATGGGGGTGCGCGTTGATAAAATCTTTTACCAGATTGTAGCGGCGCTGCAGCAATGCCCGGTAGGCGCTTTTTTCGCCGGGAGTGCGCGGGTCTTCCATTGCTTTCAGCATCAGGTACTGGGCGCTGGTATTGGCGCAGGAAACCGATGAACGGATAGCCCCCATGAGTTTTTTTATCAGCGCGTCATAATGGGTCTGATTTAAATTTTTTGAGCCAAAGGTAAGGAAGCCCATGCGCAGGCCCCAAACATAGTCTTCTTTAATGGGGCCGTCAATTTTGATTGCCAGCACCCGTTCATGAATATTGGCAAACCGGACAAATAACGATTCCGGCGAAATGGTGTCTTCATAAAACAGGCCGAAATAGGCGTCATCACAGATTACCAGCACGTCAGTGCCGTTCTCGGCGGTTTCCCGAATCAGGGAAACAATGGCTTCTTCTTCCTCGATGGTGGGTGAATAGCCGGAGGGATTATTGGGAAAGTTGAATAACATCCGCACCGTACCGCTTTTCGCCTGATGCCGTACCGCCGCGCGGATTGCTTCCATATCGAGTCCCGGCCCGCTGCTGAAAAAAGGAACGGGAATAATTTCCGCTTCCCGGCGTACTTCAAAAATCAGGCTGTAATTGTCCCAGCAGGGATCGCTGGCGAGCAGATGTGAACCCTTGTTGAAAAACATATCCGCCGCGCAGGAAAGGCCGGAAGTCAGCCCCGGCACGACAACAGGCAGGGAAATGTGCGCCGGGTCTAACGAAGGATTTTTCTGAATCATCAGGTCTTTCCAGACCGCTCGCGCCTTTTCCACTCCGGCGGTGGGGGCATAAGCGACCGATTCTTCGGGAGACAGTGAGGCCATATTATCGGCGATAGCCGAAAGTATCAGGGGCTTTCCGCCGGAATAAGCCATGCCGATAGTGCCGTTTGCCCGTGTTGCGGCTTTTTTCGCCTCGGTTGACTGGGCGATAATGCCCTTGGGAAAATAGTAACGCCGCCCCAAATCGGAGAGGAGCCTGCCCGCAATAGTCCCTTCAAGGATAGTGTTTAGTTCTTCAGCCAGGATGTTCATGCCTTATTATTACATAACAGGTGCGTGAGTATCAAGCAGCCGGTTTGTCCCGGCCTTGTTGCAGGGTATGCCGGTTGTTACAATAAACCGTGACCCGTAACCTGAGCTATTCGGCCCTTATTCTCAGAAGCCGCCCGTCGGGGGAGTCTAACCGCGATATATGGCTGCTTGCGGATGAGGCGGGTCTGCTCCGCGCCACGGTTTTTGGCGGTCCCAAAAGCAAATTACGCGCTTACGCATCGCCGTTTCATTCGGGGCAGGCATGGATTTACCATGATCCGTCAAAGGACAGCCGCAAACTCAGTGATTTTGATGTGCAGAACTGGCGGCCCGGTTTGCGGGAACTGTACGAGCGGGCAATGGCCGCCGATGCGGTGGCGGAAACGATACTTGCGTCTCACGGCGGGGGGGGAAACTGGGGCAGGGCGCTCTCACTGGCGGAGGCGGCGCTGGACGCGCTGGCCCTTGCCGACGCTGAAACCTGCGCCCGGATACTGTGGTGCTTTTTATGGCAATGGGCCGGTTTCCTCGGTTTAAGGCCGGAATTTGACCGCTGTTCCCTCTGCGGCGAATCTCTGTCCTCCGATGCCATGAGCGTTTTTTCCCCGCGGGAAGGGGGCATGGTCTGCGCCGCCTGTTTCGGCGGGGAAGGGCAGGGCATGGTGGAAGCAGGCCCCGGCTGCCGTCATTGGCTTGAAACGGTGCGTTCGCTTTCCCCCGCGCAGATAAGCCGCTTTACCCTGGACGGAAAATCCCTGCGCGAAGCCAAAGCCCTGACAACGGCAATACTCGCCGAAGCGCTGGGCAGACGGCTGGCAAGCTGGGACTGGTAAAAATTCTTCTTGACAATAAATCCCTTTGTGCATATATTATAACAGTTGAGCAACTGTTCAACTGAGGTATTTATGAAGAAAAAACATAAGTTCTCCTGCGATTGTGATGTTATTCATGAAGATGTGGTGCGGCGTGTCCGCTCCGCCATGCCGCCAACGGGGGTTTTTGGCGATTTGGCAAACCTATACAAAATGTTTTCGGACAATACCCGTGTTAAAATTCTGTGGGCGCTTTCCTGCAGTTCCATGTGCGTGTGTGATTTGGCGGTTTTGCTGGGCATGACCAAATCGGCAATTTCACATCACCTTAGAAGCCTGCGCCTTTCAAACCTGGTGAAATACACCAGACAGGGCAAAATTGTCTACTACTCCCTCGCCGACCGGCATGTTAAGGATATTTTCAGAAAAGGTTTTGAACACATAAAGGAATGATGGTTTATGCAAAAATTAAAGGTACTGCGGCTGATTGCGGGAGCGGCCGCTCTTGCCGCCGCAATGGCGCTGGAAAAAATCAGGGGCGAGGGCTTAATCCCGCTTGCTGTTTTTCTTGCGGCGTATGGAGCGTTGGGCGGGGATATTATTCTGCGGGCGCTCAAAAATATGGCGCACCGGCAGTTGTTTGATGAAAATTTTCTGATGAGCATTGCCACTGCCGGCGCGCTGGCAATCGGTCAGCCTGCCGAGGCGGTAGGCGTTATGCTCTTTTACCAGACCGGTGAATATTTTCAGGATATGGCCGCAAGAAAATCAAAAAATTCCATTACCCGTTTAATGGACATCCGGCCTGATTATGCCAATCTGAAAAAAGGCGGTGATATTGTCAAAGCGCCGCCGGATACGGTGCAGCCGGGAGAGTTAATTATCATTAAACCGGGAGAAAAAATTCCGCTGGACGGTGTGGTTATCGAAGGCCAATCCATGCTTGACACATCGGCGCTAACGGGGGAATCCGTTCCCCGGAAAGCGGCTGTTTCCGATACAGTATTATCCGGCTGCGTTAACCAGAGCGGCGTATTAACCGTTAAGGTTACCAAAACAGCGGGTGAATCTACAGTTTCAAAAATTATCAATCTGGTTGAAAATGCGGCGAACACAAAAGCGAAAACTGAAAATTTTATTACCACATTTGCGCGCTATTACACACCCGCCGTTGTTGCCGGAGCGGTTTTGCTTGCCGTCCTGCCGCCCCTGTTTTTGCAGGGCGCGTGGGATACCTGGATATACCGCGCCCTGATATTTTTGGTGATTTCCTGCCCCTGCGCGCTGGTGTTATCCATTCCGATGAGTTTTTTCGGCGGTATCGGCGGCGCGGCGAAAAAGGGCATATTGGTCAAGGGTGGCAATTACCTTGAGGCCTTCAATCATCTTGATATGGTTGTGTTTGACAAGACCGGCACTTTAACCAGAGGCGTGTTTAAGGTTACCGCGGTTCTTCCGGCAAACGGATTTTCAGGCGGGGCGCTGCTTGAACGGGCGGCCCATGCCGAGGCGTTTTCCAGTCATCCCATTGCCCTTTCGATTATGCGGGAATACGGCAGAGAGGTAAACCGGCATAATCTGTGCGAGTACACCGAATATGCGGGGCACGGCGTGTCCGTTAAGATGGATGGCGCAATTATTGCGGCGGGGAATCACCATCTTATGCTGCAAAAAGGAATTGGTTTTCAGGAAGCGCCTGACGCGGGGACGAAAGTTTATGTCGCGGCGGACGGCGTATATGCGGGCTGTATTGTTATTGCCGATGAGGTTAAACCTGACAGCCGCAGTGCCATAAGCGCGCTGAAAGCGCAGGGGCTGCGCAAAACCGTCATGCTTACCGGGGACAATCCGCAGATTGCCGGAGCGGTTGCCGCTGAATTGGGACTGGACGAAGTATACGGCGGGTTGCTGCCTCACGAAAAAGTTGCAAAACTGGAAAATCTTAATCAGCAAAAACGAGCCGGAGGCAAACTTGCTTTTGTAGGAGACGGGATAAATGACGCGCCTGTTCTTGCGATGGCGGATATAGGCGTTGCTATGGGCGGCCTTGGTTCAGACGCCGCCATCGAAGCCGCCGATGTGGTACTGATGACCGATGAGCCGTCAAAATTGACCGAACTCACGGACATTGCCCGCTTTACCATGAAAGTTGTCAGACAAAATATATTTTTCGCGTTAGGGGTAAAAGCTGTTTTTCTTTTGCTGGGGGCTTTGGGCATCGCCGCCATGTGGGAAGCGGTTTTTGCCGACGTGGGCGTTTCCCTTTTGGCGGTTCTGAACGCGATGAGAATAATGCGCAAATGAACCGTTTTTGATACCCGGTCAGTTTGAGTGACTATACGCAGTGACTTTATTCAAATTTATTTCAGAATGAGCCTGAATAGTTCAGCCGAGGTGAGGTCGGCGGGGGCGGCAAAACATTTGGAATTCCCTGCCGGAGTAGACCAGAGAGTAAAATTTAAATTTGTGCCAGAATAAAAGCAGACCGGCATGAGGAATATGATTGTCATTCACCATTTCCAGGTTACACTATGATTTGAAAGAGAAAAGAAGGCCGGTCTGGGGCTGCGCAGGCAGATTCTACAAGCGTTTTGCCGCCCCCGCCGGCCTCACCTCGGATGGTTTATGCGGATTATGGTAATTGTTTTTTTAAGCTAACGTATAGTCACTTGAGTATTCTTCCTGATTCGGTTATTTTGAAACCAGCATGAATTGGGAAAAAAAGGCGGTCTCCCCCGAACAGGTTAAGGATATAAGCGCGCAATACGGCTGTAGTTTGCTGGCCGCTTCAATATTGGTCAGGCGGGGAATCTGTACCGGGGAAGCGCTTAAATTTTTCCTTGAAGATGATATGCGGTATTTGCATAACCCCTTTGAACTGCCCGGCATGGAAGACGCCGTGGAACGTATACTCGCCGCGAAAGAAGAAGGCGAAAAGATACTGGTTTTTGGCGACAGTGATGTGGACGGCATCACCGGCACGGTTCTGCTGACCCAGTATCTTGTCGGCATGGGCATGGATGTCGCATGGCGGATTCCCGGCGGAGAAGACCCGTACGGGCTTTCAATCAAGGCGGTCGAAGAATTTGCGGCGGCCTATGGCACCCTGATTATTACCGTGGACTGCGGCATATCCTGCCTTAACGAAATCAGGCGGGCGGGGGAACTTTCCGTGGACGTGATTGTCACCGATCACCACGAACCGCAGGAGCATTTGCCGGAAGCCCTGACCATCATCAACCCCAAACTGAAAGACAGCTCAAACCAAAAAACTCCGCCCTATCCGTTTAAGGACCTTTCCGGCTGCGGCGTTGCCTATAAACTGGTATCCGCCCTGCGCTTTGCCCAAAAAAGCGAATTGTACGGTCAGCCGGTATGCCTTCTGAATACCCGCCCGGTACAGGACGCATGGATTGTCGAGATTGCCAAAATGCGCAACCTTGCCGTTTTGGAAACCCTGAGCGAAACCATCATTCCGGGGATGATTCCCATCAGCAGTACCCGCCTGCCCGCCTTTCTTGAAGGGCAGCAGATACTGGTATGGGACGCTCCCCAGCAAAAGCGAACTCTGGCTAAACTGTTCGGCAATACGGTGGAAATCGGGATGCTGGATGTCGCGCCGGAAATCGGCAAAGAGATACCGCAGGTTGACGGCAAAAGCCTGATTCGCATCAGGGAACTTTCAGCCATTGCGAAATACTCGGACAGGGAGTTAAGCGATCTTGATGTGTTTGTCAGCCTGTTCTGTTCGTTTGTGCGCAAGCGGGAAAAAATCGGCGGAGCGGAAGAAAATTTTGAT
>JAIRRB010000106.1 GCA_031256195.1 Treponema sp. | reverse complement strand
AACCGGGCAATTTCTTTTTCACGTTCCGTTAAACCGTATGAATTGAACAGCCTCTCACGATTGGACGCGGGATTAGCCGCCTTTTCCAGCAGTGCGCTTTTTTCTTTAAGTTCTTTGTTTTTTATGGTGGATATTCTAAATAACATAAATGTAACCGACAATACAAAGATGACCATACTGTATCTGGTTAAATCAAGCGAGTAATGCAGGGCAAAAGAATCAAAAAGATCAATGACTACGGTTAGGACGATAATGGCAACAGCAACCAGCAGATTCCCCGGGTAAGTATTAATCATTGTATCGGCGAACTTTCTGCCGTTTTTCAATTCACGGATAATCGGATAAACAATGTCATAAATAAAAATCCACACCATTGCGGGAATACTCACAAGCTGCCAGACAATCAATGTTTCACTTCCATAAGTCCGTGAAAAAAGCAACTGGGACACCGCAAGAACAGAGCAAAAAACGCAGTATATTTTCGTTACAATAGAAAAACGTACATTGCAAAGCTTGTCCGTATAAGCCATAAGGGCAAGTATCATAAAATAGACCGTAAAGAATTCCAGCCTGACCACAATAGCAGTATTGGGGATTAATTGATATATCAAGTAAGTCCGCCACAGATAATATAAACCCATACCAAATGCAAAAATTCCACATAGCAAGTCATAACGGTTATCGCGGAAAATGGCGAAAAACAGGAAGTGGTATACCCCCAATATGACTAGAATTGAAATTATAATTATTTTGGCAATCTCGTTATGTTTGCGTATTATATAATCATATTCAGCGATATAATAAGGCGATTTATATATGAAACCAGTTGTATAATCAGTCGGGTCTCCGACAATGCGGAACACCAGAACATTCCCGCTTTTGTGCAGCAGACTGGAGTTTATGGGAATGATTACATCGCGCTCGCTGTGTTGTTCCATGATACGCCCATCAACCAAATACATTTCTTTCTTGAGCAGAGTTCCGTTCAGATATATCTCCCAGTTGACGCCGATAGATGCCAAATACAAACAGGGAATTATCGGTACGTCATCGTCCGTAGAAAAGGGAAGTGCAAAAGTCCATTCCCGCTCCGGTCTGCCCCAGGGCGACAGAAAGGCGCGCTTCTGTAATTTACTACCCCCCCCCCCCAACAATTCTGCGTATTACGGCACCGGGCCATTGTTCCATGACCTGCCATGAGCCGTCCTGCAAATCAGGGGAAATGGCATCGGAAGGGTTAAAATCAGCCTTTATATACAGCGGAAATTTCTGCAAATCTATATAAAACCGGTTTTCCTGGGCTTGGGCGTACACCGTTTCAGCGGCGGTAAAAGCCCAGAAAATGGTTAAAAAGGCGGCAAAAAAGAACCTAGAATCCATCATAGTTTTGCCTTGCTTACTGGAATCCATTATAGTTTTCTCCTTACTGGTACGATTTCTAACCCATTACAGGTCTCAAACAAATAAAATAGTGGTATATAAAAAGCACTATGAGCGACATAAAATATCCTTTATTATCCCCTGAATTGCATAAAAAAACAATACTCTGTTTATTTTGGATGGATAAATTGGTTAAAAAACGGCTTTTTATACCAACTTTAGGTATTTGGGCAGATAGAAAATCAGCCTTTATATAGCCTTATCCGTATGGGTGGGCAAATTTTGTGATTTCCTGTCATAAGGGCGGGAAATACATCGGACTAAAAATCCAAAAGGAGTTTACTATGAAAAACATGGTAAAACTTTTCGGGATTATCGCATTGGTGGCGGTAATCGGATTCTCAATGGCGGCGTGCAGTGATGATGATGGCGGCGGCGGTGGCAAAAGCGTAAGGGTAGGCTCACAGAGCGGCACGCTGACACCGGGAACGGCGGGAAGCGTTACCTACACCGTAACCACGAATGAAATCGCCAACGGCTCTTACGCTGCAACAGTAGCGAACCTCCCCACCGGCGTAACTGCTTCCAGCTCGATAACGATTGCGAGCAATACCGGAACGCTGACCCTTACGGGTAGTACAACCACAACAGCAGGCACAACCAGCAACTTGAAGTTGACGCTGGATGGCACGACATCGGGCAATTTCTCTCTTGTCATCGGTTCATCAAGCGGCGGCGGCGGTCCTGTTCCTGTTAATCCTGGTGAGCTTGCAGGCAGGTATTTTACTACTGCTGCCAATGCTACTGGCAACCTCGACACCAATCGCCAATTTGAAATTACATCTGAAGGTAGGCTTGTAAGTTATAGCGGAGCGACTTCAATTGCCCGTAACTTTTATATTACAAGCGTAGAGGATGATTTACTCTGTTTGACTTATGTTCCGACGTATGGTACTGGGAATCACACGGCGACAGTTGATTATGATTATGACGCTACCGCCAAGACATTAACAGTGTATTCTCCTTACACTACAAGCGATCTGGGTATTAGTGGTATTTTTATGGGGAACTTCAGTCCTAATGATGATGGGGAAAAAGTTTATTACAAAAATTAAGTGAACAACCGCAATGGCGGCTGCTGCCTGTTTTGTGAATAGGAGCAGTAAAAAGACTTTGAAAAACGTGCAGCGGATAAAACCTTATTCACTGCAATTTAACAGGTAACACACCAGTGTAAGGCATAATTTCATAACGCCGTCAAGCAATTGGCGGCGTTTTTTTGGAGAGGCGGTGCAAGGGAAAGTGAAGAATGAGGAATATGTTATACAACGGCGGCAATTTCTTTACCCACCAGTTCATTAATAAGCTGGGCCGGGCTTTTATGATCTGCCATAGCTTTAGACAGGAGGTAAATGAAGCTCCTGCGAGCCTTCATCGCGTGAAAAGCTGAAATTACCCCTTGTGCATAATCCCATAATTAATTTACACTGCATGAGAATGAATTATACACAGCATGGAATAAAGCGGTGAGTAATCAGCCTTTTGATAAAATAGAACCATTAAGGTAGGTATTTTTATGTACGAATTAAATGGTATTGTATATGCTGATGATCCCGTACCCTTAAAAAAGGTCAAATATGTGCATCCGCTTGACGATTACAAACTGTTTATACGTTTTTCAACCGAAGAAGAAAAAGAAGTCGATATTTCCAATCTCCTTGATGAACCTGTATTTAGGCCGTTGAAAGATGTAAGTGTATTCAAGAGCGTGTATGTTGATTACGGTACGGTAGCTTGGTGCAATGGGTCGATAGATATTGCCCCTGAATATTTATATGACATTGGGTATACACAGTCGCCTGCTGCAACATCATAAATTCAGGGATTTTTTACCACAGAGATTCTGATACAAAAATATTTTCCTCTCCGTATAACTCCGTAACTTAATGCGCAAATTCATACAGCCGCTGCAGAATAGCGCCTATTTTGCCGCTGTAGGCCCTGTCCGCCGCCCATGTACCGGCAAGGCCGTGTATCGTGGGGGAGGATCCTCGTTTCACATAACGGTAGCGGGGGTCGATTAAATCCTGATTCAACGGTTCAACGCTGGCATAGGCCTGAAGGTGCTGGATATGGGCGCGGACGCCGCTGCGGGCATCGGGAAAAACCAGGCCGGGCTGTTCGGGACCGATTGCGCCCAGGCCGCAGAAATTGTTCATGTCGGGTGTCACCAGCCCGCCGTAGCGGAGAAAGCCGGTTTCCAGGCACATCTGGGCAAAGGCCGTATCATGGTTTATCCCTTCGGCGGCGGCTTCTTCAACATAATAAGCCGAAAGCTGGCGGACAAAATCGCCGTCAGCACCCGCGTTGGTGTCCAGTAGAAAAGCGGCAAGTTGTTCCTCAGGCACTGTTCCCTTTCCCATGATATGTTCCGGCGGCTGGGGAAATTCGGGAATAACTTCCTTTTGGGGAGGAAGGGCGGCGCAGGAAGCAAGGATAAAAACGGCGGCAATGGCGGTATAAAAAACTCTCATATATTGTTTATCGGGGTATTCAAAACTTAAAATAAGCGATATGCTGAAACCATGAAACATGCTTTTTGGGTTATTGTGCCCGCTGCCTTTCTCTGTGTTTTTTCAGGCTGTACCGGGGGCAAAGCCAATGCCTCTTCCCCGCAAGAAACCTTCAGTAAAGAAGCCAGTTATGCTCTGGGGATGAATGTGGGAACAAGCCTGAAGGCGGATAACCTTTACCCCAACATGGAAGAATTCACCCAGGGAATAAAAGATGTCCTGTACGATTCCACGCCCCGTTATTCCATTGAAGAAGCCTATCAGATTTTCAGTGAAGCATTCAATTCCCTTGCGGAAATACGCGATATGGAAACCAAACAGGCGGAAAATGACTTTCTGGCGGAAAACAGCAAAAAAACCGGCATCAATGTTACCGGCAGCGGCCTGCAATACGAAGTGATAAGCGAAGGAAACGGCCCCAAACCGGCAGTCACCGATACCGTACGGGTGCATTATGAAGGCGCCCTGACCAACGGTACGGTTTTTGACAGTTCCTATTCCCGCGGAGAGCCGATAGAATTTCCCCTTGACGGAGTTATTCCCGGCTGGACCGAGGGCCTTCAATTAATGAATGTGGGCAGCAAATACCGCCTGATTATACCTTCGGATTTAGGTTACGGCCGTCAGGGAGCCGGACAGCAAATTCCCCCCTATTCAACACTGATATTTGAAGTCGAATTGCTTGGCATCATTAGCCAATAAATAATAAGGAGACCATTATGAAGCGTTGTGCGATAGTATCCTGTCTTTTCTTTGTGGCATTGGCTGTTCAAGCCAATGGAATACGGGAAGATATTGATTTTACCGGGGAAAAAGCCCGGACAAGTTATGCGTTTGGAATGACGGTGGGGGGCGACCTTAAACAGGCCGGTCTGGAAATGGATTATGCCGCGTTTATGGAAGGGCTGCGGTCTGCAATGGAACAGGGACAGACGGTGATGGACAGGGATGAAGCCCTTGAAATCGTACAGAATGCCTTTGAAAGTACCCTGCGAAAACAGTCCGCAGAATTACAGGCAAAAGAAGAGGCCTTTCTTGCGGCAAACGCTTCCCAGGCCGATATAAACATTACCGACAGCGGTTTGCAGTATCTGGTGCTTGAAGAGGGAAGCGGCCCCAAACCGACGATAAACGACATGGTACAGGTGCATTATGAGGGGACTCTTACCGACGGCACGGTGTTTGACAGTTCTTATGAGCGGGACGAACCGGAAACATTTTCACTGGATATGGTTATATCCGGCTGGACAGAAGCTATTCTGCTGATGAATGTGGGCAGCAAGTACCGCGTCTACATTCCTTCCCGTCTGGCTTATGGGGAACGCGGCGCGGGACAGGTAATTCCTCCTTTTTCAACATTGATTTTTACGGTTGAGCTTCTCGATATAACGGAAAATATACGGGATGACGATGACGAAGAAGCGGATGACTCATTATCCGGCGAATCTGATTCTGAAGACTGATCCTTCACCGGCATGACTTTCAACTTCCGTTGTTCCCTTGTGCAGCAGCGCAATGTGGCGGACTATGGAAAGTCCCAGGCCCGTCCCGCCGTTTTCTGTAGCAGGTTCGCCTCCTGATAGAGGTACGGTTTCCCGGCTGTGGGAACGGTCAACACGGTAAAAGCGTTCAAAAATACGTTCTAAATGTTCGCCGGGAATGCCGATGCCTTCGTCTTTTACTTCCAGCACCACATTGCCGTTATCCCGGCAGGCTGATGCCCACAGCCGCGATTTTTTCGGCGAATATTTTATCCCGTTGTCCAGAAGATTAATCAGCGCCTGTACGATAAAAGTGCCGTGGACTACTGCGGTAAGTTCGGCAGGACAGTTTACCATAATTTGTGTTTCCCTGCTTTTTGCATGAGGTTCAACTGACAGTACCGCCTCGGCAAAAAGAGGGGCAAGCTGCTGTTCTTCTATGCTGAAACTACTGTTTTCATTATCTTCCAAACACGCAAGAACCAGCAGATCGTTGGTAAGATTCTCCATAGTTCCGGCATTTTTACGAATTATTTCTATACAGCGGCGAAACTGTTCACTGTCATCAGCGGGAGCGTCAAGCAATGTTTCAGAAAATCCCTTTATCAGTTGAATGGGGGTACGCAGTTCGTGTGAAACATTGGCGACAAAATCTTTACGCACCTGCTCCAGCCGGGCCAGGCGGGTAATGTTTCCCATTATCATTATCACGCCGGAAGCGGAAAGCGGGGCGGCAAAAACCTGAAACAGTTGTCCTGTGCGGGCTTCTCCGTTACCGGCCCTGAGTGATAATTCCATTTCCAGTGACCGGTTTTCCGCCAGAACCTTGCGGGCGGCTTTTTCCAGTTCCGTGGAACGGGTAGCCTCCAGCAGGGAAATTCCCTTTGCGTCATCCAGACCAAAGAGAGAACGGGCGCGGGGGTTTACCAAATACAGAATCAGGTTATTGTCCATGGCAAGTACCGCCTCCGGCATACCGTTGACTATGGTGAGAAACTGCCGCCCTTCCATCTCCGCCTGTTCCGCCCGCCGGTTTAATTTTTCCGCCATCTGGTGCAAGGCTGTTTCCAGGGCAAGAATTTCATCCGCTTCTCCCAGGGGAATGGGAGAGGAATTGTCCCGGTAACGCTCACCCGCCGCTGTTTCCGCGATATTCACCACGCGCTTAAGCGATCCGGCAAAAGAACGGGAAAATACAGTTATCGCGGCAAAAGCGGCAAGGGTAAAAAGAGCGGCGCAAATCAGGAAAGGCAGCGCCGCCGGAGCAACACGCTGCCAAAAGCCGGGAACCGTAACGGAAAGCCGGAACGCGCCGGTGATTTTACCATCCGTGCCCTGAACCGGCAGCGCCGCATAGAACTGTAGCGTACCGGTGCTGATAGACTTCCGTTGGCTTATCCCCTCTCTTCCTTCAAGCGCGGCCTGTACTTCCTCGCGGTCATTATGATTAACCAAACCCTTTTCAACAACAGAATCCCACAGCACTTCACCGTTTATATCCACCAAACTAAGACGATAAGCGCCTTTATTGCGAATTGCCTCCAGACAGGTAAACAAATCAGTATCCATGGATTGTCCCGTGCCGGAACAATATTCTCCTATACGGTCTTCCCCCATTGCGGCAGCCAAAACTTTGGCCGTATTCAGCAGGATTCTGCCGCTGGTATTGTTATACTGATAATTCATCAAAGCCAGCGCCAAAATAACCAAAATGGCAGAAAGCCCAAAACCGGTAAGACCCAGAGTAATGATATTTTTTCGGAATATAGTCATTCTGCTGTTTTTAGGCGATAGCCTACCCCCCTGATTGTTTCAATTAAATCGCCCGCTTCAGCGAGTTTTTTTCTTAAACCAAGTATCTGCACATCAACCGACCGGTCTGTTGCCGGGTAATCCGTCCCCTTAATGGCGGCGATAATCTGGCCGCGGGTGAATACTATATCGGGGTTGGAAAGAAAATGCTGCAACAGGGCAAATTCGGTAGCAAAAAGGTCAAGCGCTTTGCCATCGTAAGAAGCCGTGTGGCGGTCAGCGTCAAGGCACAGTTTCCCCTGCTGCCAGACCCGTGTTTTGACACCGGAACTGCCTTCCTCCTGCCGCCTTAGGCTTGCCCGAATCCGGGCGATAAGCACCTTGGGGCTGTAGGGCTTGACCACATAATCATCGGCCCCCAATTCCAGTCCGGTAATAATATCGGATTCCTCCCCCCTGGCAGTAGTCATTATTACCGGTATGCTCCGGCACTTTTCCATTTCTTTCAGTTTTTTTATAAATTTCAGCCCGTCCATGCCCGGCAGCATAATATCCAAAAGTATGCAATTTGCCTGGTTTTTTTTCAGGTAATCAAGCCCTTCTTCGCCGGTTTTTACGAGAATCAATTTCCAGCCTTCTTTTGCCATCGCAAAGGAAAGCAATTCCTGGATTTCAGAATCATCCTCTATGATAAGTATCGCCGATCGGGAAGCGGCGACCGCTTTAGATTCCATTATTCATTCAATTCCTCATGCTTGCCTTCGACCATATAGATAATTTCCTCGCAGATATTGGTAATATGATCCCCCAGCCTTTCCAGATAGCCTGAAGCGTTAAGGAGGCGTATCGCCTTTTTAATCAATTTGGGATGTTCCTTCATCAGGATGAGGACTTCCTCAATCAGAATTTTGTGTTCCTTATCAATATTGTCGTCAAGGGCGGCAACTTTTCGCGCCCCTTCCGCATCCTGCGACAAATACGCCGAAATGGCGGACCGGATCATTTCCTGGCCGGTTTCCGCCATTCGTTCCAGATGCTCCATGGAACGGAAAGATGGCTCATTGCCCAGCTTAAGGGCCGCATTTGCCAGATGAACCGCATGATCCCCGGCCCGCTCCAGATTGCTGGTCAGTTTGAAGATGGTAACCAGTTCCCGCAGGTCCCGCGCCACAGGCTGCTGGGTGGCAATCGCAATGGCAGCCTCATCCTCAATTTTAATTTGCAGGGCATTAATCACCGCATCATCAGCCTTAACTTCTTTTGCCAGCTCTTTATCATTGTCCCGCAGGGCGCTCAGAGCCTTTCCCAAATCTTCCTCAACTTTGGTGGCCATAGTGAGTATGTCATGCCGCAGCCGGTTTAGCTCTTCCAAAAACACAATTCTTGTATGCATAGATATTCCTTACCTGAACTCTATTATAGGACTATGGTAGGATCATGTTAAGGGACTATAAATTGCCTGTTAAAAAATGGTTAAAAGGCATCGAAATAACAATGAACAGCCGTAACAGCGACGTCAAGGGTAACGCAACGGTATCAAGCGCCAATTTTAACATTTGACTATCCCGTTATAGTTTTAAATGTATTCGAACCGTTTCCGCAACCTTTGCCATATCATCGGAACTCAATACGCCGATATAGTTCCTTAAACGGCTTTTATCAGCAGTCATTATTTGGTCAGCCATTAATTTAGATGGCTTTCCATTTACATTAACCAATGCGTTACTCGGATAAATTCGAGATACATTACTGGTGAATGGAACAACTACAACGCGCGAAAGAACCATATTTGAAGCATCATTGCTTATGATGACCGCCGGTCTTGTTTTTTTGGTTTCGCTTCCGAAAGACGGCTCAAAATCAACCCACCAAACTTCACTGCGTTTCATCATCAATTCCGTTCATAAGTCCGTTACACCATTCCATAGCTTCCCGCTCATATTCTTCATCAGCCGCCATTGCCTGATAACCGGCTTCCAATTCAGCCTGGGTATAGGCAGGCCTGGGAAACCGGGCTTGAACAAATTCGGCCAATAAATTCCCTATAGTTTGTTTTTCGACCATAGGCATAAGAGTATCATAAAGTGATTCATCGACACTTAAGGTAAGTTCACGCAACATCTTATCTCTCCTTATATTTGTATTTCACAACCCAGATTCACTTATAAACAATACCTTATAATCACAGCGGTTTCAAGCCGAAATACCGCCCATTATACCTTTTCCTGAATATATCTTTCCATGCTTATCAAACTTCACGCAATTTTGTATAATTTTATAAACTCAAAAACGGGAAAATTGTATGGCAAACAGAATTAAAATTTTTGATACCACATTGCGTGACGGCGAACAATCACCGGGATGCAGCATGAACCTTCAGGAAAAACTGGAAGTTGCCGTGCAGCTTGAAAAACTGAATGTCGATGTCATTGAAGCGGGGTTTGCCATAGCGTCGCCGGGTGATTTTGAAAGTGTGTGTGAAATCGCCAAAGCAGTGAAGAATGCAGCAGTCGCCAGCCTGTGCAGGGCCGTGGAACAGGATATAGACCGCGCGTATGAAGCGGTCAGACACGCCGTTCATCCCCGCATACATACCTTTTTGGCAACCTCGCCGATACACATGAAATATAAACTGAAAATGTCGGAAGATGAGGTTTTGGAAAGAACGGGTTACGCGGTCGCCTACGCCAAAAAATATTGCGGCGATGTGGAGTTTTCGGCGGAGGACGCTTCAAGAAGCGATAAAGAATTTTTGGCCAGAGTGTTTTCCAAAGCAATCGCCTGCGGGGCGACCGTTATCAATATTCCCGATACCGTGGGATATTCCTCACCGGAAGAAATGGCCGCCTATATAAGTTATGTGAAGAATTATGTGAACGGTATTGAAAAAGCGGAAATTTCCGTGCATTGCCACAATGACCTGGGGCTTGCCGTCAGCAATACGCTGGCGTCAATCAGGGCCGGGGCAACGCAAATAGAGTGTACCATAAACGGAATAGGCGAGCGCGCGGGCAACACCTCGCTTGAAGAAGTCGTTATGAATTTGCGGACGAGAAAGGATTATTACAGCGCGGAATGCGGGATAGACATAAAGCAGATTTACCGCTCAAGCAAATTGATTCAAACCATTACTGGTGTTCCGATCGCCCCCAACAAGGCAATAGTCGGGGATAACGCTTTTGTCCATGAGGCGGGAATTCATCAGCACGGCGTACTGGCGGAACGCAGCACCTATGAGATTATGACGCCGCAGGAAATCGGCATACCTCAAAAGAAAATGGCGCTGGGCAAACATTCGGGCAGGCACGCCTTTGGCGAAAGGCTGACTGAACTGGGGTACAGCCTCAGCCCGCAGGAGATTGACAATGCTTTCGCTCGGTTTAAAATTTTGGCGGACAAGAAAAAGGTAATTTCAAACGGCGATTTGGACGCGCTAGTCGCCATGAAACTAGAACCGGTCAATCAGCATTATATGCTGGACAATTTTATTATAAACAGCGGAAGCAAAATAACGGCGACTTCAACCATCAGTTTGAAAGTGGATGATACCATAATTGAAAAAGTCGCCAGCGGCGATGGGCCGGTGGATGCGGCCTATAAGGCAATCAATACCATCATCAACAAAAAAATCGAACTTGATGATTATTCGATTCATGCGGCAACGGAAGGCGAAGACGCTCTGGGAGAAGTCATCGTCAAACTGACCCTGGATGATAAAAAAGCCGTTGGCAGGGCCGTCAGCACCGACATTATCGAGGCAAGCATATTGGCGTATCTGAACGGAGTGAATAAATTGTAGCCATAAACCTGCGTCTTGCCGCAAATTTAAATCTCCTGATAAGTCCCCAGAAAACTAAACATATCGGTTTCCTGTTCAAGCTCCGCCAGCGCCTGCTTCAACTCATCTGAAATGACCGGAGTGTCAATGTCAAAATAAAACATAAACTCAAAGTTCTGCCCACAGATGGGGCGGCTTTCCAGTTTGTTCAGGTTAATTCCCCGCGCGTTAAATTTGGCGAGGACATTGTACAGAGAACCGGGCTTGTGTTTCAGGGCCAATATAAGGCTGGTTTTGTGCGCTCCCTGGTATATTTCCGGTTTTTTCGAAATACAGATGAAGCGTGTGTAATTGTTATCGGTATTTTGAATATTGTATGACAAAGCCTGCAAGCCGTACAGTTCGGCGCAATCCAGCGATGAAATAACCGCCGCATCCGTCCGACCTGAGTCTGCCGCCTGTTTGGCGGCCATTGCCGTGTTCGCGCATTCGGTTATTTTGACGCCGTTCCATGATTTCAAAAAACGGCTACACTGGCGGATCGCCTGTTCATGTGAAAATACTTCCTTAATATCGTCAATTTTCGCGCCGTGAGCCGCCAGTAAGGTATGCGTTATCGGCAATTTTATGCTGCGAACAATGTAAAACCGGTAACGGTTCATCAGGTCATACACTTCATTGACTGACCCCGAAGAACTGTTCTCCAGCGGCACTACCCCGAAACGGCACAAACCGCCGTCCACCGCCTGAAAAACTCCCTCAAAACTGTTGAAATAGGTGATGTCCGCCGGTGAAAATAATTTGTCGCAGGCGGCCTGGGAATACGCACCCTCCACACCCTGACAGGCAACAGCAGCCCGTGACGGGAAGGCTTCACTCTTATGCTGAACCGCATCATCAAGCAGTTTTTTTACTGCCGAATCATAATGACTCTGCGCTTTCTGATGACTGCGGCTTATCTCGAATAATGATGAAAACAAAACTTTGACATATCCGGAAAGTTCAGGCCGCGCCTGTTCACACAACCGGTACAGGATTTTACGCTCACGTTCCGTATCAATAACAGGTAACGATTGTTCCTTTTTATACCGCCCAATTTCCAGAGCACGTTCCATGCGTTGTTCAAACAGCTTCAGCAACTGGTCATCAATGCCGTCAATTTCCTGACGTAACTTATCAATACTCATAACTTATCCTTAATTATTTTTTCTTCTTGCTTACAATGTCTAAAACCTGTTGAACATCATGCGCCAAACAGGCGAAATCGTCCGGCGTTATCGACTGCGGCCCGTCGCACAGGGCATGGGCGGGGTCGTTGTGTACCTCAATAATCAGGCCGTCCGCGCCCGCCGCCGCCGCTGCCATGGAAAGCGGATACACCAGACCCGCATCACCTGCGGCATGACTAGGGTCTATAATGACCGGCAGATGCGTCAGCCGTTTTAACATTGGCACGGCGGAAATATCAAGGGTATTGCGGGTAGAAGTTTCAAAGGTGCGGATGCCGCGTTCACACAAAATGATTTGGGCATTTCCGCCGGACATGATATATTCCGCGCTCATCAACAGTTCTTCCAGCGTATTGGCCAGCCCTCGTTTCAGCAGGATTGGCTTTTCCAGCGTCCCCAGTTCTTTCAGCAGTTCAAAATTCTGCATATTGCGGGCGCCTACCTGAATGACGTCAACCTGCTCGAACATGGGAAGATGGTTCGCGTTCATTATTTCGCTGACCACCGGCATTCCGGTCAGTTCCTTCGCTTTCAACAAAAATTCTATACCTTCGTCCCGCAGTCCCTGAAACGAATAAGGTGAAGTCCGCGGCTTGAACGCTCCTCCCCGCAGAATATTCGCCCCGGCCTCATGCACCTGCCGCGCTATCCCGCAAATTTGTTCGGACGATTCCACCGAACAGGGCCCGGCGATAAACTGAAAATGACCGCCGCCGATTTTATACCCGCCCATTTCTACCACGGTATCATCCGTGTGAAACTTACGGTTGGCTTTTTTATAGGGCTCACTGATCCGCTGCACACGCTCTACAATGTCCATGCCCCCGACCAATTCCGCATTGAGGCTGTGTGTGTCGCCAATCAGCCCCAGCACCGTTTGATACACGCCCCGGTTTATGTTGACGCGCAGCTTCTGATTTTCCAGCCATGCAACAAGATTTTCTACGCTTTTCTCATTTGCGTCTTTTTTGATAACAACAATCATAACTTTATAAAAATACCGTCTTTTGGACATTTCTGCAACTATCGGTACTACTGTACGTTATGGCCTTTATTTACGCAGCATTTTGGCAAACGATTTCAGTTTATTGCTTTTGATTCTGGTGCCTGGCACTTCAAGAATTTTGCGGGCGACTTTGTTTCCCAGAGCGGCGCATTCCCGTATCGGCTTCCCCCGAATCCATGCGGCAAGAAAAGCGGCGCAAAAAGCGTCCCCCGCGCCAACGGTGTTCCGGGGAATGATAGTAAAGGTTTCTTCACGGTAAATGTTGCCCCCCGCCAGAACTACCGCCCCCCGGCCCCCCAGTTTAATGACGATAATGGGAAAAATTTCCCCCTCGGTAATACATTTCAGTACCGGGCAGATTTCCTGTAAAATCATCGTTTCCTTTTCCTGCTCGCCGGCAATTTCTGTTTTTTTGCTGCTTTTTCTGATGGTATCGTAAAAGACAATACTTTCATCGGCGTTCATAAAAACAATCAGGGGGTAGTTACGGCTATAGTGCAAAATTTCTTCAGTTTTTTCCCGAATCTGAAATACCGAAGCGGCATCCAGCGCGATGGGAATCCCGCGGCGGCTGGCAAGCTGCAGTATTTGCTGCACCAGAGGCCGGCGGTCAAGGATATAACCGTCCAGCACTACCGCTTCGGCGCCGGCAATCAGGTCTTCCTGCACATCGGCTTCGGTGAATTCCAGAGCGGCGCCGGGCGATGCGGCAATGCGGGTTTCGCCGCCGCAGTTAAAGGCAAAACATAAGCCCGTTCTTTCTTTGCCGGCAGTAAGAAAGGGAACAACACCCGCGGCCCGCAGCTCTTTTTCAAAAATGGCGGCCAGGTCGTCACTACCGGTGCAGCCGACAAAAGCCGCGCTCATGTTCAGCATGGCGGCGACTTTTGCCACATTTGCCGCAACACCCCCGGAACTTACCACTATACCCCCCGCTGCGCCGCTCAATTCTTCCCGTATTCGCTGGGCTTTTTCACGGGAAATATGCTGTACCGGCGCTGTTATTCCCTGCCGGTCAAGCCAGGCGGGATCGGCGGAAGCAAATACGTCAACTATGGCATTGCCAATACAGAACAGTTCAGTCAATAGCGTTACCTCGGTCTGGCGATAATTTCCGTCAGTTCGGGGGTCTTTGCCAGTTCGTGTTCCAGACCTTCGGCCCGGCCCTTGTTCACATAGTCCCTGCTTTGGAAAGAATAGGTAAATTTGGTGTGAATGTCGTAAGCGCCCTGCATCAGGGCAAAGGCATCCTCGGTCATCACCAATTCTTCGTCAGTGGGAATAATGAAAATGGGTATTTTTGATTCAGGTTTACTGATAATCGTCTCGGTATTGCGGGTATGGGACATTTCATTCTTGCGGGGATCATACACTATGCCTATGCCTTCAAGCCCGTTAAGTATCTTGTCCCGCATAAACCAGGCAAATTCCCCCACACCGGCGGTAAAGACCAGCGCGTCAACCCTGCCCAATGCCGCCTGATACCCGCCGATGTATTTTTTTACCCGATGCGCTTCAATATGCTGGGCAAGCAGGGCTTCCTTGGCTCCTTTTACCGCGGCGGCCTGAATGTCGCGGCGGTCAGTATACTGCCCCGTCAGCCCCAAAAGACCGGATTTTTTGTTCAGGGCGTTTTCCATTTCGGCGGCACTCATGCCGGTTTTTCGCATAATATAAAAGGGAAGCGCCGCATCAACATCGCCGGAACGGGTTCCCATCACCAGGCCTTCCAGCGGGGTAATTCCCATGCTCGTGTCAAAAGAACAGCCGTCCTTCACGGCATTTACCGAAGCGCCGTTCCCCAAATGACAAATAACCAAATTTGTTTTGAAAGGGTCCTGACCCAGCAGCACCGCGGCCCGTTTCGCCGTATACAAAAAACTCGTGCCGTGAAAACCGTAACGCCGCGCCTGATATTTCTCAAACCATTCTTTGGGAAGCGCATACAGGTACGATTCAGGCGGCATGGTCTGATGCCATGCAGTATCCATAATGGCGCAGTGCGGCACATGGGGTAGCACCTTTTTCGCCGCTTCAATTCCCATAATGTTCGCCGCATTGTGCAGCGGCCCCAGGTCTTTTACCTCGTTAAAGGCGGCCATTGCCGCCTCGTCCACAATGACGCTTTTGGTAAATTTCATGCCGCCGTGCAGCACACGGTGGCCGACCGCTTTAATCACCGACATGTCGCTGATAACACCCTGATCCTTGCTCGTCAGGGTTTTGATAATTAAATCCACCGCGTCGGTATGGGTGGGGCAGTCCTGCTGCAGGGTAATTTCTTCCCTGCCTTTTACATGGTGGTTAATAAAAGAACCGGCAAAGGTCACTTTTTCCACAATGCCAACCGCCAAAATGTCCTTTGCTTCCCAGTCATACACCTGATATTTTGCCGACGAGGAACCGCAATTCAAAGTCAAAATTACCATAATTTACCGCCTTTTGGTCTGTCTTGTATAGTATACCCTTTTCCCATTCAAGGGTAAATAGAGTCTTTTCATATTTAGTCCCTTGACAGAAGAGCAAAAACAGCGTATTATAATCATCATGGCAGATGCCGAATTTTTGAGCGATGCCGACTTTGAACAGTATCGTTCTTTTATCTACGCTGAAAGTGGTATCACCTTCACTCCGGCGAACAGGTCTATCCTCGAAAGCAGGCTCAAAGAGCGGCTGAGGGAAAAGGGCGTTGATTCAGTAAAAGCCTATTTTTCGACCATTTCTACCAATAAGGAAGAGTTAAAGGGCTTCCTTGACGCAATAACCACCAATTTGACCCGATTTTTCAGAAATCAGGCCCAATTTGACGCATTTGAAAAGCATGTGATCCCTGAAATAATCAATCTCAAGAAAAGCAGCGCCAGCACCACCATTAAAATATGGAGCGCGGGCTGCTCAACCGGGGAAGAGCCGTATAGTTTGGCGATGCTGCTGAGCGAAATACTGCCGTCGCCCTGGAAATTTGAGATATTGGCCAGCGATATTAGCCTCAAGTGCCTGATGACCGCCAAAGAAGGTTTTTACGCGGATAACCGGCTGGATGGCATTCCACCCAACTACCTTACCAAGTATTTCGACAAGGTGGATGGCGGCTATCATATCCATTCAGATATTCAGTCAAAGATAAAATTTGACTATCACAATCTGAAAAATGATTCCGGTCAACGCAGTCTGGATGTTGTATTCTGCCGGAATGTGATTATTTATTTTGATGAAGCTGCCCAAACGGCGGTAATGGCCAGGTTCTGGGATGCAATGGCATCAAAATCGTTCCTGTTTATCGGTCATTCGGAATCCTTATTTGGGATGGATACCAAATTTGAATTCGTAAAAACCGAATGGGCGACATTGTACCGTAAATTTATATAACACGGGGGTTAATTGTGGCTGATGAAATTTCTGTATTAATTGTTGATGACTCCGCATTGATGCGTAACCTTATCGGGCATATGATTGAGGATACGCCCGGTCTGACAATAGCCGAAAAAGCGATGAACGGCAAATTTGCATTGGACAAAATACCCCGGGTTAATCCCGATATTATTGTTTTGGACCTGGAAATGCCGGAGATGAACGGTATTGAATTCCTGAAAGAACGAAAAAATCGCGGTATTACCGTTCCGGTAATAATTCTTTCATCCATTGCCCGCAGGGGTGCGGAAATTACCATGGAAGCCCTGTCTTTGGGGGCCAGTGATTTTATACAGAAACCCTCCGGTTCAGTATCGGAGGATATTCATCTGGTTAAAGATACCCTGATAGGAATGTTGCTTGGTTACGGCGGCTCATACCGCAAAGCCCAGGGCAAAAAACTTCTTTCCCCGTCGGAATACAAACCAAAAGCTACGCAGACTACCCAGAGTTCGGATATCCTGGCCAATTATTTTAGCCCTGCGACAGTCGAACCTGCCAGGCCGCCGACTCAACTCCGCAAACCCTCCAATACTGAAATTATCGCCATCGGCATAAGTACCGGCGGCCCTGACGCGCTGAGGGTGGTTTTCTCCCAACTGGATTCCGACCTGAAAGTTCCCATTGTGGTAGTTCAGCATATGCCCCCCGGTTTTACCAATGAATTTGCCAAAAGCCTGGATCGTATCTGCCCGCTGGATGTAAAAGAAGCCGAAGACGGCGATTCCATTGAACCCGGCAGAATTCTGATAGCACAGGGGAACAAACATCTGGAAGTGGAGAAAAAAGGCATCAATCCGCCGGTAGCCCGGCTTGCCGATACCCCTCTGGTTTCCGGCCACCGTCCCTCCGCCGATGTTCTGTTTGCGTCGGTAGCCATGACCTATCAAAATCATGCTTTAGGCGTGATTATGACCGGCATGGGGCGTGACGGCGCTCAACATCTGGGAACTATCTACAAGGAAGGCGGCATGACCCTGGGTCAGGACGAAGCAAGCGCCGTTGTTTATGGTATGCCCCGCGTTGCCCACGAAATGGGCCATGTCATGGAGCAGGTTTCCCTGCAAAAAATGGCCCGCCGTATTTGCGACGTCGCAAAAACCCCGCGGTAGTCTGGCAAGGCAACAATATTTACTTTTCTCATTTACATAATAAGGTAAAAATCCACGTGGAATGATAAGCACTGACATATTACCTATTTTTTATCAGGGTAAATACTGTTGCCCTGTGACGGTACAGGTTAGCCGGAAGGGGCGCTGCGGGGGCTGGCGGAAACATTTAGCCGCAGCGCATACGCCGAACGGCATCGCCAAAGCCTTGAATTTAGAGGCTTATGAGCTTTTAATACCAGAAAATAGTGATCAAAAAACGGCTGAGAGCCAGACTTTACAGCGGATAGCAGACATTATCAAGGTTAAAAAGGCCCTTTTACGACAAAAAACCAGTGAAATAATTGATGATCTTATGTTGGAAATTATCAGAAACTACAACGAATGAAGAGTAAAGATAAACCCATTCATTTTATCAGGTACTTTTTCAATTTCCCGTATATATCCTTCGGGAAAATCGGTTTCCCGATATGGTCGTTCATACCTGCCGCCAGGCACTTTTCAATGTCTTCCTGAAAAACATTAGCGGTCATTGCTATGATGGGGATTTGCTTTGACTGCGGCAATTCAAAAGCGCGTATTGCTCTCGTTGCTTCATATCCGTCCATTTCCGGCATGTGAACGTCCATGAGTATAAGGTTGTATTTATCGGGATGCTCCTGAAACAGGGAAACGGTCACTTTGCCGTTCTCGGCAAAATCAACTGAGATGCCGGTCTTTTCCAGATACTTGGCTAGGATTTCCCTGTTGAACTCCATGTCTTCCGCAACCAATATGGTATATTCCCTAAAATCGAAACTGGTTTGATTCGAGCCGACGGGAGAAACTGTAGCGGCCTTATCCGTTCCCTTTTTGACTTTTACGGTAAATATGAATTTTGAACCCTTGCCAAGTTCCGACTCAATCCATATCGCGCCCTGCATGAGTTCCACTATCCGTTTGGAAATAGCAAGGCCCAGCCCCGTGCCGCCGAAGTTTTTTGCGATGGCGCTGTCGGCCTGATTGTAGGATGTGAAAAGCCGCTTTTGCTGTTCCGGTGAAATCCCGATGCCGGTGTCCGCTACTTCGATTCT
>JAIRRB010000082.1 GCA_031256195.1 Treponema sp. | reverse complement strand
CTGGTCGAAAAAATTCTCGATACTGCCGGGCAGAAAGGCACCGGTAAATGGACCGGCATTGCCGCTCTGAATCTGGGAGTGCCGCTGACCCTTATCGGCGAGGCGGTTTTTGGCCGCTGCCTTTCCGCGGCCAAAGTGGAGCGGGTGCGGGCCGCAAAGATTTTTTCAGCGCCGCCGCCAACGCTGCAAGCGGACAAAGCAGGTTTTATCAAAGATTTGGAAAAAGCGCTGTACGCCGCCAAGGTGGTTTCCTATGCGCAGGGTTATCTTTTAATGCGGGAAGCGGCAAAAGAGTATAAGTGGAATCTTAATTACGGCGGCATTGCCCTGATGTGGCGCGGCGGCTGTATCATCCGTTCGGTTTTTCTGGGCAAGATAAAAGAAGCGTTTGACAAAAAGCCGGATTTGGAAAATCTGCTGCTTGATCCCTTTTTTACCGGAGTAATTGAGGATGCCCAGGCTTCGTGGCGGCGGGTTGTTTCGGCGGCAGTGCAGAACGGAATTGCGACACCGGCATTGTCCAGCGCCCTTGCCTACTTTGACGGCTACCGCAGCGAGCGGCTGCCGGCGAATCTTTTGCAGGCACAGCGGGATTATTTCGGCGCACATACCTACGAACGCATCGACAAGCCCCGCGGTGAATTTTTTCATACCAACTGGACCGGGCACGGTGGTACAACGAGTGCGTCTACCTATTCGGTGTAATGCATGAAAATTTTGATAGTTGGTTCAGGCGGCCGTGAACACGCCCTTGCCTGGAAATTTGCCCAATCCCCCAAAGTGGAGCAGGTATTTGTCGCGCCGGGGAACGGCGGAACAAACATGGAAGCCAAGTGCAAAAATGTTTCACCGGAAAATACTGCCGCTGTTGAAGGGCAGGAATCGCTTAAACAATTTGCCCTGCGGGAAAAAATTGACCTTACCGTGATTGGCCCGGAACTGCCCCTTGCCGAAGGCATTGCCGATACTTTCCGCGCGGCAGGGCTTGCGGTTATCGGTCCCAGCAGACAGGCGGCCCAGCTTGAAAGCAGCAAAATTTACTCCAAGGCTTTTATGGCAAAGTACGGCATCCGTGCCGCGAAAGGCAGTAATTTTACCGATATTGAAACAGCCCGCATTTTTGCGGCTGAACATTTTAAGGCCGCATCCGCCCCGCTGGTGATAAAAGCCGATGGCCTTGCCGCCGGAAAAGGCGTTGTCATTGCGCAGAATTTGGCCGAAGCCGATGCGGCGCTCGTTTCCTTTATGCAGAATAAAAGTCTCGGCGAAGCCGGGAATTCGGTGTTATTGGAAGAGTTCCTTGAAGGGAAAGAAGTTTCCGTGCTGGCGGCGGTAAGCGTTACTAATGAATCGCCTAACAAAGGCTTTATCCTGCCCTTTATCCCCGCACGGGATCACAAACGCCGTTTTGAGGAAGGCCGGGGGCCGAATACCGGCGGCATGGGAGCAATAGCCCCCGTCCCTGATTTTTCGCAGGCGGCGCAGGACGATTTTATTCAATCAATTTTGGAACCGACGCTCAAGGGGATTAAGGCCGAAGGGTTGGACTACCGGGGTTTTATCTTTTTTGGGTTGATGGTACAGGCTGACCGCTGCTACCTGCTTGAGTACAATGTACGTCTCGGCGACCCTGAAACTCAGGCAGTACTGCCGTTAATGGATTTTGACCTGGTTGATCTCTGCGCCGCCATACTTGCCGGGCAGGATTTTTCCCTTGCCTGGAAGCAAGGCGCGGTATGCGCCCCGGTTGCCGTCGCTGACGGTTACCCCGGCCCCTGCCGCAGAGGCGATACTATTACCATTGATGCGGCGGCGCTTGAAAAAACCGGGGCAAAAGTTTTCATCGGCGGCGCATTGGGCGGCGCCGAAGGCGAAGCCCTGCGCACATCAGGCGGCAGGGTGCTGACCGTTTCCGCCGTGGGGGCCAATGCCGCCGAAGCCTACGCTCAGGCCTACCGCGGACTTGAGGCAGTCAATTTTGAAGGCATAGGTTTCCGCCGCGACATAGGGTCCTGACACTGCGCGTTTTGAAGAACTTCACCCTTTACAAAGAAAATCAACCCGCTTCATAAAACTATTGGAAATTCGCTTTTCCCACTTGAGCGAAAAACTGATGGGCAGGGGGGATTCCCTGAAATCCCGAAGGATTGTTTGAATCCCGCGAATGTTGGGGTTTTTGGTAACATTGACGGCATTTCCGTTTACCTTGGCAAGTATGGCCTGAGAATCGGTAATCAGAATGTAATTGTCCGGGTGATTTTTGGCGTATTGCAGCGCCCTGAAGATACCCTCGGATTCCGTATCATCATTGTTAGTCGACGCGGAAATGCCGAATGTTCCCGACTCTTCATGGATAATGCCGTTATCCTTTACCACCACAAAGGCCCATTTTTCAGGCCCGCCGTCGGTGTAAATATAAACATATTTTTTTGATGACATTTTTATCCTTCCAGGGCGGGAATCCAGAAATTCTTTAATTCTTTGTATTCGATTTTTTGGTAAAGGGTTTCAAAGTCGGCGTTTTCCTTAACCGCTTCAAAAAGAAACGAGGACAGCGGCTTGTATTTTTCCAGAACAAACAGGGCGTAACGTTTTTTTGCTTCTTTCGGATCGTCCGCACAATCCTGCCGGCAGTTTTGAAAATACGCCAATGCTGTTTCGCACAAATTTGCGACACTGTTTTTGAAACCGAGCCATTCGGCGATAATTTCATCCGTTCTGGGACGAATTTCAGGCCATGCGGCCAAAGCATCATCTATACTTTCCTGCTTTATCGCGGCAAAGATTTTATCATCGGAAAAATGATCTTCACCCTTCAGGAAAGAAAGGCTGCGGTAATGATCGGACTTGATTTTTATCCGGTTGAAATTTCCATCCTGAACAACAACCCCTTCCCGGTCATTGGAATCAATGGACTGGCAGTAGGCGATAACTTCATCAATATTTTTGAGCGGATACACCTGCGGGGTTGCAAAACTGATCCCCCAATTTTCAGAGGCCCATTCGGGAGTATGCTCAAGCCCCTGCGGATCACGGCAGCCCAAAAGGGTAAGTTTTGTTTCTTTGTAGGGAACAATAATTTTGTTGTAGGGGGAGGTAAGTTCAAACATAAAAGTCCAGCCCGCAGGCAGACGTTTTACTTCTTCCTCGTGCCCCCGCAGGGCATGATCCCGCAGTGTAGCAAAGGTATAGGGCGGTGGAAGCTGTTCCTTGTTTTCTACTTCATATATTTCGGGTATTTCTACATCCATGTCGAAACTGCCGTTGGTTGTCCACAAATCCTGACCATCCGGCTCCTTCAGCAGTTTCAACAGCGAACCATCAAGTTTATCCCGCACATACAAAGTGTCGCCCCAGTCGATAGGGTCTGCTCCCCTTTCTCCGTAATTGGCAAACTTAAAAAACGGCATAAGGTAGGGCCTGACCGTTCCGTCTTCGCGAATGTCATACACCGAACCCCTGCAGCAGCGGACAATGGGATTTGAAAAGTCCGATTCAAACTGACTGTATTTAAACATAAGCAAATTGGGACGGTGCGGATGTCGCTTAACCTTAACCGCGTAAGGAGCCTCGGCCAATGCTGTTTCAAGGTTGTCCTTGTTTTTTTTTATAAAGTTGGTCAAATAATCCCAACTGTCGTACTGCCCCATATTGTACCCCTGAACAACGATACCTTACTGTAAAAGTAAACTATTTTTCAGGCAATGTCAAGAAAAACGCGAATTTCTGTTGAAATCAGGATAATTTTTAACTGTTCTTACAACCCGAAAGATGCAGCGTTGTGTAGCAACGAAACCTTACAGGTTAAACCGTTTTCAGGCAGGGGGTTAACCACCTGCCTACTTTAGTTTATTGTACTTCTATCTTGAACTCGGGTCTTATTTCTTCGATAAGGCGGATAAATCGCGCATCGCTCCGGCAAGTTTTTCTGTCATTTCAAACATTTGTGCATAACTGATTTTAACCGCTGAACTTTGCTCTTTGAGGCTTACCAGTGAGTCAGTAATGTCAACGCTTTTCGCTGATAATTCCTTAAAGGTATTGATAAAAGCGGACATGGTTCCGGCAAACCCATTTATTTCTCTGGACATTTGAATTATTCGGTTGTCAGTTTCGCCTGACTGTTTTGATGTGTCGGCTATTCCGTTAATAATATTTTTGAGAGTACGGGAAATGCTTACTGAGTTTTCTCTGGTGGTCTCCGAAAGGCGGCGTATTTCTCCGGCAACTACCGCAAATCCCCTTCCGGCATCTCCGGCATGGGCGGCTTCAATCGCCGCATTCATGGACAGCAGGTTGGTATTGGCGGCTATTGAAGCGATTATTTGAATTGCCGAACTTATACCTTCAACCGACTGGGAAATTTCCTGAATTGATAGAATGGTTTTTTTCATGGATTCCTGTCCCTGTTCCGCAATTTCTATCAACTCTTTTACTGATTCCTGCTGCTTGAGGGAGACCTGCGAAGTGTTTTTGATTGATGTGATTATTTCTTCAGTTTTGGCCGAAGAGTGATCAACTGCCGTCGCCTGTGAACCGATAGTAGCGTTTAAATTTTGTACTAATTCGTTTATCCCATCAATAAGGTTTGATGCCTGGCTAATATTTTCCTGAAGCTGACGGTTTAGTTCTTCGGTATTGGTTTTTTCCTTGAGTAAGGCAAGGGTATAATAGGCGCAATTTTCCGGTTTGTTAATGCCGTTGTGAATTGCCGT
>JAIRRB010000021.1 GCA_031256195.1 Treponema sp. | reverse complement strand
AAGTATAGAACACAACCGGGGAAATGTAAAGGTTTCAACCGGGAAAATATGAACGTTTCAACCAGGAAAATGTAAGGATTTCAACCGGGAAAATATGAACGCTTCAGCCGTACCCTATATATTTGCGGCTTTTATCGCCTCTACCGTATACAGGTTCTTTTCGCCATCGCTGAGGAAATTGAAATGTTCCCCTACTGTTTTGCTCAACATTGCCTTTCCAAAGGGAGTTTGATAGGAAATAATGTTATGTTCAGGCTCCGATTCCCAGGGGCCGAGCAGGGTATATTCTTCCTTCCTGTCCCTGCTTTCGTTTTGCAAGGCAACAACAGTTCCAAAAGATACTCTGGATGTATCAATAGTCGCCGGATCGAATATCTGGGCGCGGTCTATATCTTCCTTGAGTCTTTCCGCCATCGTATTGAGCAGAACCTGCTTTTCCTTTGCCGCAATATATTCAGCGTTTTCCTTTAGATCGCCGTGCAGCCGGGCGGCTTCAATTTCCCGGGAATTGGCAGGGACTTCAACATCCATAATATGGGCAAGCTGCTTTTGTTTTTCATCAAATTTAATCCTGGTAACGGTAAGCCCCTGAGAAACCCGTTTTTCCACACTTTCAGAGAACTTAAAGTCCGGGTGATGATCCTGTATTCTGCTTTTCAGGTTTATCTTGTCCTGCGGGTCAAGGTTCTTTACGTCATTGATAAAGGTATAGATACGGGTAATGGTGTCATCGCCGGCATTATCAATGAATGAGCCAAGAACATCATCCTTAAAGAGGATGGTGTATACCTGTTTGTTAATTTTGCGGGCCTCGGTGGTTTCCCGCTGGTTTTCAATATCCCGGTAGGTCAGGTCAAGGACATGGATAAGAACAATAAGCTGTCGTTCAAGATTGATATTTGCCGCTTTGAACCAGTCCGCACCGACCGCGTTTTTTATCAGCCATACTACCGCCTCGCGCCGTTCCCTAAAGTGGTCAAAACAGTCAAGCGTCATGGCGGTGAGTTTTTCACCGTAGCCTTCTTTCTCAAGCTGGCTGATAATCGCGGCAAGCATGGTACGGGGAAACAACTCCACAAAAATGTCCGCCCAGCCGGGAACAAACATCTGAAGGTGATGGAGGAATTCTTCCTTGAATCGATTGTCTTTGAGATTTTGAAAAAGCCCGGGAATGTCGTTCATTTCCCTGATGATGTCGGCAAAATTGAGCGGGAGACTTGTTCCCAAATGGGGATATTTAACCGCCAGTTCCTTGATCAACAGATAGGCCGCTATGGATTGCTCGCCTGCCTGTGAGGTTTTCAGGAAAGAAGTGAGGTATGAAAACATTTCGGCAAAGTATTCAGAATCAAGCTCAGCGTCTTTCTGGCTGACAAAACTGCGGATGGTAGCGGCGCGGTCAAAGAAATTCCGTTCTGCCTTGAATTCATTGTAGAGTTTTTCCGAAACGCTTATCGGGCGTTCACGGACGGTAAAGATGTCGATATTATCCGGACTTATGCCAAAACCCGGGTCGGATTTGAGGATGTCTCTCGCTTTGGCGTTCCATGAGGACCATTCCTTTTCTGAAAGTACGCCGGGGCAAAGTTCCGCCTTTATCCGCTTGGTGTCACAGGAATTCCCGAAACTCTTTATAATCGTTCGCAATGCCCAGGGAATATCTCCCTTAACCTTTTCCCAAAGTTTTTCTTTTTTCCAGGTGGCTTTAAGTACCCATATATGATCTTTTGTCAGGGTCTGCAGGGCCTCTACCGCCATTTTGAGCGACATGGTGTGACCGCGTTTTTTGGCAAAGTCAATTTTAATCTCATCGCCTTCGATGCCCGCTATTCTGCCCACTCCCCAGGTACGGTGGAATACAAAATTCCCCTTGTCAAAGGCAATGTGTTTTTCAAAATCGGTAATGGCATCATGGACATTGCGATAACTCTGGGAAAGATTGGAAATGCGTATGTAGTCTTCAAGCTGGCTGTGGTCGGCGTATTTCTTTTTATAACATTCAACAATTTCCTTGCGGGCGGGGTAATCTTTTTCATCGTACTGCAAAACGATTTTAAGAATAGTGACAGCCATATCAACATTCTGATCCTTGCAGAAACTGTATACAGCTTTAAGAAGATCAATCGCCCTTTCTTCGCTGACATTTTTTGCAACTTTTTTTTGTACATGCAGGAAAAAGTCGATGTCTTCCGGACAGTAGAGAAGCAGTTTTTCCCAGATTTCCTTAACATTGGCAAACAACCCTTTGTTAATGTAACGGTGCAGCGCTTTTTTGTAGTAATCAACCGCCACATCGTTATTGCCCTGTTTTTCATAATGCTCCGCAAGAGATTTGGCAATATCCGCTTCTTCATAATCTACTTTTACCAGGCGTTCCCAGATGTCGTACATAACCGCTTCTTCATTCTCATTTTTACAGCAGTCGATGAGGGTTCGCAGGGCGAATTTTGACTCGCCGTAGTCAAGGATACGCTCGCAGAGGTATTTAACAATGCCCCATTTATGGTTGTCTGCGAAGATGGTTACCAGATTGATCATTGCCGCATCGTCAATAATCTGGCGGGAAAGCGCCACCATGCCGGAAAGGTACAGGGCGATAATGCTGTTCTTGGAATGGGAAAGATGTTCATCGCAGTCTTTTTTTATTACATCAATTAACCGCAGGTCTTTGGCTTCCTTGAGCAGGGAATCGAATTCCTTGAACTGGCTGGTCGAGTAATTGCTCAGGGCGGCTCTGGTCCATTTTTCCTCATTGAGCATCTCCCGTATGTTTTTGAGCAGAGTTAATGATTCTTCCGGTAATCCACTCTCCGCCTGTACCGCTTCTCCCGCTGCTGTTTCTGAATTTGCCATTTGTTTCTCCTCATCTTATATACCGCTCGTAAATCTCCGGATCGGTAACTTTTATTTTTAACAAGACCTCTTCGATAAGATCGGGGTCTTCCCGTTTATTCTCATAATAATCTATCAGCCAAAAGTACCGGTTTATCAGCCGCGGCTTAAGAATGATACCTTGTTTCGGATTCCCCCGGCATTCTGTTTCCAGGGTGAAAATCGACTGCTTAAGCCTGCCGAATTCAATGGGTTTAAGTTCCCGTTTTACCGAAAATACCCCCCACAATCTGCCGTATACCGGCATCCATTCGCGTAATTCTTCTTCAGGATAGCTTTTTTCCTGAATCAGCCTGTCCCGCAGCCGGACTACCATTTCCGATTCCATTGCCCGTAAATCAATCTTTTCGGGGTTCAGGAAAAAGGCTTCGCGGAACAGGGCCTTTGCCGCACTCGCTTCGCCCAGCAGGGCATTTACATCCGCCAGTTCAGCCAGGGTCTCGCCGTCCTCACGCTTAAAACGTACCGCCTGCTCAAGATATTTCGGCGCCTCATCGTAATTGCCGACGCCCTTGTAGCAGCGCCCCACCAGCAGCAACAATCCGGGATCATGCTGATTTATCCCTTCCCCCAACAAATCATTGAAGCAGCGCAGGGCGCTGGAAAATACATAATACCGTACGGCGTACTGGCAGGCGTCAAAACTGCCGGCAACGCCATCCAGAAAACTGTAATACTGTTTAAGCCGTGAAAGAATAAGTCCCCCTTTTTCGTAAGGGTTCTTTATTTCATCAAGCTTCGCAGTATGTTCAAGCCACCAGTTAACCGATTTCAGGGCGTGTTTGGTTTCAGCATTGTCATAGTCAATTTGCAATGCTTGATCAAGCAATACCGCCGCAGCTTCGGCATCTGAGGCTTTCAGTTTGTTATAGGCTTTCTGAATAAGCCCCATTACCGGCTGTTCTGCGTTCATCATACTTTAAAATATACCTTCATATTATATCATTTTTTGAAGGTTTGACAATAGCGGCTTTCAGGGCTATGCTGATGAATAGAGATTAACATGGGAAAAACCATCGTTGCACCTTCGATTCTTTCAGCGGATTTTGCCGATTTTGGCGGGGCGCTTGCCCGGATTGAAAATGCGGGAGCGGATTGGGTTCATCTGGATGTGATGGACGGACAATTTGTGCCCAACCTGACTTTTGGCCCCAAATTGGCAGAGGACCTCAGGCGGCGCAGTTCCATTTTTTTTGATGTTCACCTGATGGTCAAATCGCCTGAACTGATAGCCCCCGCTTTTGCCGCTGCGGGGGTGGATTCCATTACCTTTCACATTGAAGCGGCGGCCCAACCCCGGCAATTTCTTCAGGCAATTCGGGACATGGGGAAAAAAGCCGGTATCAGCATTGTTCCTTCCACCCCTGCCGCAACATTGAACGAATTACTGCCCTATACAGACCTGATTTTGGTAATGACCGTAAACCCCGGCTATGGCGGGCAGGAGCTTATACCTGAGTGTTTGCAAAAAGTCCGCTTCCTGGCGGATGAGCGGCAAAAACGGGGCCTTAATTATCTGCTTTCGGTTGACGGCGGCATACACAGCCAGACTGCCGGTGCCGCTGTTGCCGCCGGCGCCGATGTGCTGGTGGCAGGTTCGGCGTTTTTCAGTGTGCCGGATGGGGCGGCTTTTGTGCGGCAGTTGCGGAACTGTTAAATCCGCAAGCGTTGCACATGGTGATAGGCCGCGCTGCGTAACTGCTTTACCGAATTATCCTTTAAGTAATCGTCAAAAGGCATCATGCGGTCAATGCAGCCCGCATTTTCGTTCTGGGGCAGAATCTCCATGATGCGGTTGGCAATGGAATTGATAAATTCATGGTCATGCGAGTTAAAGAGGATAACGCCGGGAAAGGCGGCAAGGCCGTCATTGAGGGCGGTAATCGCTTC
>JAIRRB010000236.1 GCA_031256195.1 Treponema sp. | reverse complement strand
GCCACATGGGCCGGAGAAAGGGCAAATTCATCGGCGGCAAGTTCCGCCATGCGCCGTGCGGCGGCAAGCCCCGCTTCGCCCGTGCAGGCATTGGCATTCCCCGAATTGGCGATAATCGCGTGGAGTCTTCCCCCGGCGATATGTTTTTTGCTGACCAGCACACTGGCCGCCTTTACCCGGTTAGTGGTAAACATCGCCGCCGCGGTACAATGCTGTTCTGAATAGATAAGAGCCAAATCCCGTTTTGATGAACCGGCCTTGATGCCGCACCAGATACCGCCCGCCTTAAATCCCCTGGGCGCGCATACCCCGCCGGAAATTTCTTTCAATGTAAACTCCTGTTTCCGGGTAGAATAGCACAAAATGGGGAAAAAGGGAATGGGTGAGGGTATGCACGACAAACGCATGAAATGAGGTATATGCGGAAAAAAGCATTCGGGGGCCTGTCATGGTAAAAACACCGTGGCGGAGCACGGCATTTTTACCACGACATCCCTCATCACCTCTTATTTATACGCATATTCTTCTTTATTTATGTTTTTCGTTTGGATAGAGAATAGGGTAAACAACCGCTTTATATACAATGAGACTCTACATTGTTACGACAGCGCCGTTCATGCGTTTATCGTGGTAGGGTGGGTAGGCAGCGGGTTTGCTTCTTGGGACGGACTTAAAATTTGACCCACAATCGAATTAAATCCGGCAGGGGGAGACGGGCGGGGTACGGAAACATTTGGAATTCCCCGCCGGAGGAGACCAGCGAAAAACGGTAACGAGGGGTAGGGACAGTAAAAGCCCAGCACTTAAATGATAATGATTACACAGTATTACGGTGTGTACGGTAATTTAAGTGCTGGGAGGCTCCGTAGGCGGACTCTACAAGCGTTTCCGTATCCCGCAGCGCCTTCCCCTGCTGGAATAAATCTGTGGGTCAAGTTGTATCACATAAAGGAATACTTGAACAGCGTACCGAAAATGATTTAGGGTTAATAATGAAGTTGCTGCGGCTGATTCTTGTGTTGGGGGTAATGGTGATAATTGCCGATTGTAATACCGTTGATGGCGGCGATCCCTATTCCCGCGGCGACCCCGGCGCTGGTATCCAGCGTTTTGCGGCGGCTGAGTTAAATATTACCGCGGAAACGGTTTCTGCCTGGGAAAAGTGGCGAACCAGTGACGGGCGCATTCTTCCCGACACACGCAGCGTTTTTGAATATCTGGATAATCCTTTTGACGGGGAACCGGTTCAACCGGGGCTAATCAAACTCAGCACCTATTATGACCCCGCGTCTGCCGGAAGGAGTTTTGGCGGATTTGGCATACGAGCACCCCTGCCCAACGCGGTAAGCGTGGACACCGCCGATACCTTTATCGAATTTGACCTTTACTATCCCCTGAGCGCCGCCGGAAAATATATGCGAATGGATATTTGGTCAACCGACTCAGGCGGCGCCGGTTCGCAGGAAGGTTCAGGTTCCAATGACCGGTCCAGCAAGGCGACGCTCTACATACGAACCGAAAATCTGGATGCTATCGGTAATCTTAATCCCGATTGGGTTGCCCATTATAACGGAGAAACCTGGTCAAAAAAACATTGTATTGTAATGTCCGGATCAAAGGGAACATGGAAACATATCAATATTGATATCAATACCGAAACCGGTGCATTGCTTGACGGCGATCTTCTCTGCATCGGTAACATCAAAATAACCAAACCGGACCCCTCCGGCATACCCATTCCTCCGGTACTTGATACGGAGCACTACCGTGTTGTCCGGCCCATTCGGGAAAAATATAACCAGGCGAACGGCTTGTTCATGGTCGGCTCCACCGGAACGGGAAAGGTATCAGGATTAAGGGCCCGTCATTATGCAATTTTCGTCAACGGCAGTAACCTCAAAGCCTTGTTTGTGCATCCCCGCGCTCCCCGCTGGTTGAGGGAAGAAACCGGATTTAATTTTGCCGGCATGGCCACCGGCGTACTTGACGGTACGGCTCCCGAATATTCATTCCCGACCAACGAATATTTACAGATTAGGGATTCCGGAAAAATGGCGGAATATAAAAGCCACGGCCATGTTATGGCCTGGTACAATCAGGCCCCTGCATGGATGACGCAGATTATTCCCGAAAATCTTGACATGGCCTGGAACACAGCAGGAAAATTTTACGCTTACGGTAACAATGCCGCCGGGCCCTTTGCCGCGGTAAACAAGGATGCGGCCCGCAGGGTTTACTTTAATCACATTATGTATGTGCTGCGACATTTCATGACGGTGGATGCCAGATATGGTTCCAGCGCCAAACGGGGTATCATTCCTTTTCATAGTTTTGATGTCCTTAATGAAGAGATTCATGAAAGCCGCCACAGTATCCTTATTCGGGAAAATCCCCATGAATGGAAGTCCGGCCTGAAAAGCATCTCCTGGCTGGCGGCCATGACCGATAATGATTTTGACGATATAACGCAGCATTATATCTATCTGCTTTTTAAGTATTCCCACATTGCGGTACCCAACGCGCAAATGGCGGCCCGATTTAAGGCCCACTATGACAGTCTGCCCGAATATATGAAACGAGACGGTCATGACGATAAGGGCAGCATTGACGCTTACATAAGCGATACTCCTCCGCTTCTGACGTACAACGATTACGGCATCGCCGTTTACACCAAGGCAAAAATGGCCTATAACATGATTAAGGAATTGAACACCGCATGGTTGTCTGATCCCCTGTATGACGGGCGGCCTCTTATTGAAGTTATGGGCATACAGGGACATGATATGCTCGGCCCTACTCTGGCCAGCGATAACCAGACCGCCATCGCCCTGTATGCCGGCCTGATTGACGAAGGCCTGCTCAGCGGCATAGCGTATTCTGAACTTGACATTAAAATACCCGATTCAGCCCCCGGCGGCGGAGCGCGTGCGCCTGCCGTTCTAAATCAGAAACAGGCTGACGCACTGGGGTATCAGTACGCCTTGCTGTTCAAAGTCTTTACCAAATACGCGCGATATATCGACCATATCATAAACTGGGGAACAGCCGGTTCCGGCTGGCAGAACAGCTATGTGCTTTTTAACGATAAGCAGCAGGCCAATCAGGGCTATTACGGCATAATGGACCCGGACAGGTTCATTAGGGGACATTCATATCTTGATTCGTTCTTTGACGGGGAGTATGAGAAGGTACGGTAGGAATTTATACCATTCTTATTCCTAACATGGAAGAAGATTTTACACCACGGAGGGCACGGAGTACTGCGGAGTAAAATCCCGGTGTTCATTCAATTCCATATTTTCCCAATATATTCTAAAATATTTAACAAATACAATAAATCGTTTTTCTCACTGGGTAACATATTTCATATCCTTTTCAGCACGATATAAAACTATTGGATTCGCATATT
>JAIRRB010000219.1 GCA_031256195.1 Treponema sp. | reverse complement strand
CTCTTTCGCTTTTTCTTCCCACCCTTCAGGCAGTAATTCAAACAAGCTGTTTAACCAGCCCTTTTCCCCTTCCATCCTCTGATTATATCATCTTTTTTATTAAGTTGACGCATATGGTGACTGACACCGGGGAAGGCGGCGCTGCGGGGGGCCTTTTAAGGAAGAAGAATTTACCACGGAGTACACGGAGTCACTCTTTTTCGGCAATACTCTGTTCCAGCCGCATAAGGGCGTCTTTTAAGGCTCCGTCTTTAATGACCGTATATTCCTCCGGCACGGTTTCGGGCTGTTCCGCAGAGGGGGCTTTTTCCGGCATGACCGGTTCGGCGGCGGCTTTGCCGATAGGCTCACCTTCGATTTTTTCTGAACGGGCGCCGGGCCGGCATAGTACAATGGATATGCCGGAAATATCCATTTCGGGAAAACGATAATGAAAATCCGATAGCAGTTTGCTTTCCTTGGTTTGCAGAATCTGTTTCCAGCCGGGATGATCCACTTCTATCCAAACCAGGCCCCGGTCCAGGCTTTGTATCCAGGAATGGTCGCCTGCGGCGGCAATGCCGTTTTTTTCGGTCAGGTCTTTCCAGCAGGAAAAAAAGGATGAGTAGCCTTTGGCTTTTTTTATCAAACCTTCGTCAAAAATCACCGAAAGTACGTCTCCCACACGCTTCATTCTTCCGCCTCCAGCACGCCGTCTCTGACATGGTACACCAGGGTATCTTCCCCGCGGTAGTGCTGAAAAGGCTCTTCCGGCAAAAAAGTATAAAAAGCCTGGTCATAGTCCGGCAGCACCTCAATAAAACGGCGCCGTTTTTCGCCGTCCATTTCCAGCAGTACATCGTCCAAGAGCAGGATGGGGCTTCTGCCGGTCATTTCGGAAAAACGGCGGGCCTGGGCCACCCGCAGCAGCAGGGCCAAAAGGCGGCGCTGGCCGGTTGAGGCATTACCGGCAAAATCAACGCCGCCGAGGGCAAATATATAACGGTCGCGGTGGGGGCCGGACAGCGAATTTCCCGCCGCCAGGTCGGTAACCCGCCGTTTCCGCAGATGCTCCGCCGTTTCTTCCCCGTTAAAACTTTTCCATGACGGTACATACTGAACGGTTACTCCGGCAATGCCGGATACATTCCGGTAAAGTTCCGCAAAAATGCCGGAAAAAAGCCGCGCCGCCGTTTCCCGCTTTTCCATAAGCCGTGTCCCATACAGCGCACATTGCTGGTCAAGGGCGTCCAGCAGCGTCTCAGGGCTGTCGTTAAGCCGGTGCAGGACATTATCCCGCAGCACGCTGTTGCGCGATTTAAGCACCCGGCGGTAACAGCGTAAATCATCAAGATATACCGGGTCATACAAACTGAGAACCTGGTCAAAAAACCAGCGCTGCCGCTCCGGACTGCCGGTTACAAATTCCATATCTTCGTGACAAAAAACTATGCAGGGAATTACGGAAAGCAGCTCCTTCCGGTCTTCCACCCTTTTATCATCAATAAAAACCGCTTTTTTCCCGTTTTCAAATTTGATTAAAATATTAACCGGGCCGGAAATGGTAATTGCGGCGGAAAAATCCTTTTTTCCGTTTTGGGCGATTTCACTGTCGCGTATGCCGCGAAAAGAAGCGGCGTAAGCGCAAAAATACAGAGCTTCAAGAAAATTGGTTTTTCCCTGTCCGTTTTCCCCGACAAGAAAAATGTTTTTTGCGGCGGTAGGCACGACCGCATCAGCCAGATTGCGGAATGCCGCAGTACGCACGGAAGAAATTATCACAACGCTATGACTGCATGGGCATTACAACGTGCAGAAAATCTGTTTGAGGAACCGGCACTATGGTAATGGCCTTGCTGGGGCCGGAAAAACGTATACAAATTTCATCGCTGTTTACCGCCTTAAATGGTTCTTCCACATAACGGTAATTTAGGGCCAGAGCGACTTCTTCCCCGTCATATTTACAGGGAATTTCTTCTTTGGCTTCGCCAATTTCGCCTTCCTCAGAATAAATTTCCATTACTCCCGGTTTAATTCCCAGATATATGCGGTGTGATTTTTGTTCTACCAGCAAAGACACGCGCCGAAGAGCGTCAAGCATTTCGGTACGGTTGACGGAAAGGGAATTGGGCTGCTCTTCGGGTATGACCTTGCGGTAATTGGGGAATTGTCCCTCAAGCAGAACCGATGAAAAATGGTATGACCCAAAACGGACAAAAATTATTTTGTCGGTAACGGAAATGGCAATAAGACCTTCGTCTCCCGCCCGTTTTGTTATGATGTTTAAAATTTTGGGATGTATAATAATTCCGGGAAAATCTTTTATATTATCCGCGTCTTTTTCGATGTATGCGAGCCTGCGTCCGTCAGTGGCGACCATTATTATTTTCTTTTCAGCTTTTTCCAGATATACACCATTCATAAAAAATCGGGTTTCATCATCAGAAACTGCGAATACTGTTTGACTTACCATCTCCTTAAAATTCTTAACCGGTATTTCAAAATATTCCGCACTGGATACCGGAAATTCGGGAAACTTATCGGATGATATACTTTTAAGCTGAAAGTTGGCTTTTTTGGCGGATGTCTTTACTTTTATTTTATTGTCACTTTGCTCAAATTCCACTTCCCCTTCAGGTATTGAACTGATAATACCGAGAAACTTTTCTCCGAATACAGTTGCGGGTCCCGGTTCTATGACGGTTACCGGTACTTTAGTTTCAAAATTAACTTTTAAGTCGGTAGCCCTTATGGTAAGGCTATCCTTTTTAGCCTCAAGATAAATATTTGATAATATGGAAATTACATTTTTTGAAGCTATAATCTCCTGTGCCATGGATATTTCTTTGAGGAGAATGTTTCGTTCGCATATAAACTTCATTTTTTTACTCCTTGATATTATTATATTATATATAAATATAGTAATAACAGTAATAATAAGCAACGGTAAAAGTGGAAAACCTGCCTAAATCCTTACTGTGTCTATAGTTAGGGTTTCCTAAAAACAGGTAAAAGTATACCACTTTTCTACATTTTTAACAAGTACTTTATTTATGCACAGGTTATACAGTGTTTTTACGATTTTGTGCTTAATTCTTTTATTTGGCGTTTTAAATTTTCTACGGTAGAATCTAAAGACGGATCAGTTATAAGTAAGCCCTGTATTTTGTCGATGGAATGCATTACAGTGGTATGATCTCTGCCTCCAAAAGCCTCTCCAATTTCGGTAGTTGAAAAATCGGTCATTTCACGGCAAATATACATTGATAATTGACGGGGATATACAATTTTTTGATTGCGTTTTTTCCCCTTCAAATCACTGGAACTTAAAGAATAAAAATCAGCCACCGCCTTTTGTATAATTTCTATGGATAAATTAGCCTGTCTGCGGGAGGCGAATATATCTCTCAGTTTTTGCTGGGCTATTTCCAGGGTAACCGGCTGCCCCATAATTTCGGTGTAGGAAATGAGCGTTTTAAGAGCGCCTATCAGGTCTCTAATATTGGATGAGATGTTTTTACTGATAAGGTCTATTACTTCATCGGGGATAACGGCGCCGCGGCTTTCGGCAGTAGATTTAAGTATTGCGCAGCGAACCTCGTAGCGGGGGGGTTGTAAATCTACCCGCAAATTTTGCTCAAAGCGTGAAATGAGCCGGTCGGAGAATTTTTTAAGTTCGGAGGGAGGGCGGTCGCAGGTCATGACCAGCTGTTTTTTGGCGTTGAGCAGAGTGTTAAAGGTATGAAAAAATTCTTCCTGAATTTGTTCCTTTTCCTGAAAAAACTGAATATCGTCAATTAACAGCACATCGGTATAGCGGAACTTGTTCTTGAAAGTGGGCATTTCCTTTTCCCGAATCGCCTGCACATATTCGTTCAAAAAATCTTCAGAGGTAACATAAATTACCTTATGGTCGGAATTTTCGTAAATGTAGTTGCCGATAGCCTGCATCAGGTGGGTTTTGCCCAAACCTACCCCCCCATAAATCAGGAAGGGGTTGTAGGCGGTTCCCGGGTTCCGGCTGATGGCAATGGCGGCATTGGCGGCAAAATTATTGTTTTCGCCGAGTATGTATTTTTCAAAGGTATAATCATCCCTCATTTGGGAATGCTGTTTTTTGTTTGGTTTTTTCGCGGGGGGTATCTCGTTTGAATGGCCGGAGTTGTCTGTGGTATAACCGGCAATGTTATCCGCTACGGCGCTGGTTTTTTCCGCAGAAGGGGCATTTTCCGCCTTGTTGTCCGAAATGACCTCAAATTCCAGGGTAATTTCCCTGCCTGCAAGCGCTTTAAGATGTGCCCTGATACTGTCCTGATAACGCGCCTTTACCTTATCCCGGTGAAAACCCGACGGGAATCCAATCACTACGCTGTTTTCCCCGGATCGTAAGTATTTAATGTCACTAAACCATGCGCTGAACTCCTCCTCCCCCAGTTTAGTCCGCACCTGGCTCAGGGCTTCATTCCAGAAACCCCCATAGTCAAATTCTGCCATCTTTATTAACCTATCAATTATCCCCGTCACCTATCAACACCTTATCCACAGGCAGGATAAATATTGACAGTACTTCCTCGCTAAAAATCCATAAAAAATACCATTTTTATCTTAATACTTGAATAGTGAAAACAGCTAATTCCTTACCCTGTAACGAATTAGCTGCGTAAAACGGGCGCTCTGCCTATACCCGTAAACCATCTTATCGCTGTTTTTGTACTACCCTGTTTTTTCCATAATTTGTCCACAGGTTATCTACAATTTGGCGGTCAAACGTAAGCCATGAAATAGTATCACTTCGCGGTAAGATTGTCAAGGTTTGTTATATTTTGCATTATACCTGTATGGAGATATTTATCTTGGGCAGCGATTTACTGCACCAGAAGGCTGTGCCGGTGGAAAACATCAAGGATGGCTCGCATAAATGGAAAGAGGTCGTTCAGGGAATGTTTGATGTGTTAGAAAAAGGGAAGGGCGTGGGACTTGCCGGGCCGCAGATAGGCCTGATGCAGCAGATTTTTGTGACAAATATCGATGGGGATCTTCCCCGTGTATTTATTAACCCCTCCATTATTGAAACATCGCAGGAAACGGCCAAATATGAGGAGGGTTGTCTTTCAATACCCGGCGTTTATGTCGATGTGATTCGCCCCAAAATGGTAAAAGTACAGGCATGGAACGAAAAAGGCCGTCCCTTTACCCTTGAAGCCGCCGGGCTTTTGGCAAGGGTTATCCTCCATGAGTATGATCACCTTGAGGGGGTTTTGTTTATTGACCGGCTGTCAGAGCCTAAACGGAAGCGGATTATGGATAAATTTGCCAGGAAGGCCAAAGCGTGAGGCCTGCCTGAATGAGGATACTGTTTGCGGGAAGCCCCGCCATTGCCGTTCCGGCGCTGGAATCAATCGCCATGATGAACGACGGCGGGGAAGATTTTGTTCTGGCGGGGTTGCTTACCAGGGCGGACAGTCCCAAAGGACGTAGCGGCAGGCCCGAACCTACCGAATGCGCGGCGGCAGCCCGGCGGCTTTTTCCCTTCCCCATACTTAAACCGGAAAAACTGGACAGCGCCGCCCGCGAACAGGCAGCGGCCCTTAAACCCGACCTTTTGGTTTCCTTCGCCTACGGTAAAATTTTTGGCCCGCAATTTCTTGCCCTGTTTCCGCTGGGGGGGATTAATATTCACCCCAGCCTGCTCCCCAAATACCGGGGGGCAACCCCCATTCCGGCGGCAATTTTTAACCGGGAAACCGTAACCGGCATAACCATTCAAAGCCTGGCGGCGGAAATGGACAGCGGGGATATTCTCGTTCAGGAGGCAGTGCCTTTGAGCGGGAAAGAAACCACGGCGAGTTTAAGTGAGACTATGGCAAAAAAGGCCGCGGAGCTGCTGCCTGCCGCGCTCAGGGGCATTGACGGCGGAACTCTGCGGGCAACGCCGCAGGATAACGGCGCGGCGACTTATTGCTCCCTTATCAAAAAAGAAGACGGCCTTATTGACTGGAACCGGACTGCGGCGGAAATAGACGCTCAAATCCGGGCCTTTGACCCCTGGCCGCTTTCCTGGACTATGCATGGGGAATTACCGCTTTATATATTAAAAGCCGAGGTAGTGGAAGCGGGGGATACCCCTGTAACGTCTCCGGTCGGCGGCCCGTTGCCTTTTCCGGAAACAGCGGCATCTTCTGGGCCTACGCCATGCGGCCCTTGTTCCGAAAGCACGCTCACCGGTTCGCGTGCTTTATCCGGGCGGGTCTTGGGTAAAGATAAAAATAAAGGTATACTGATACAAACAGGAGGGGGGATACTGGCGGTAAGTGAGCTGCAGTATCAGGCGAGGAAAGCGCTGGAATGGAAGGCTTTTTTGAACGGCGCACGAAATTTTATGGATACACGGCTGGGGTAATGGCCGAGAGGTGTTATGCGTTTTTTAAATTTTGATCCCATGGAAAAAATTGCGGCGAATCGGCTTAAACTTTTTATTTCCATGATGCTGGGATTGTTGGTCATCGTTGGGATTATTGCCATCTCGATTTTTTTTCTTGCGGTAAGGGGCGCGGAACAAACGCTGGTTCCCGAAGTGCGGGGCAAGGAACTTACCGAGGCCCTGCTGGAATTGCAGGTAAAGGAACTTTATCCCCGCATACAGATACGTTATTCGCAATCTTCGCGGGACAAGGGCCAAATTCTGGAACAGGACCCCAGAGCGGGAACAATAGTAAAGGCGGGGCGGCAGATTCGGCTGGTGGTAAGCCAGGGGGTAATGATAAACCGCGTTGAAAATTATGTCGGCAGAAATATTGACGATGTGCGGATGGATTTGCAGACGTTTGTCGCTTCTTCGGGCAACCCCCTGCTGACGCTGAAAGAGCCGCTGATGTATGATTTTTCCCCCGAAATGCCGGGAATAATCCTCCACCAAAAGCCGGAACCGGGAACGGATATTTCCGGGCCGATGAGTCTGGAATTTGTGGTAAGCCAGGGCCAGGAACACGCTTTGTTAACCGTACCCCAGTTTGCCGGACTTTCGCTTTCCTCGGTACTGGAGCAAATTGGCAGAATGGGAATTGTGTTTGAATTTTCCCTGCGGGAAAATATTGAAGGCGAAAGGGGGGAGACGGTGGTCTACCAAACTCCCGCCGCCGGTACCAGCGTTACCTCGAATGTTGTTATTGATCTGGTGGTAAATGCCCCGGCGCAGCTCAAAGAAGGCGAGGTATTTAAACTTTTTACCTACACCATGCCCAAAAACCCCTATCCCCTGCCGGTACGCCTTGAGGCCCTGCTTCCCTCCGAGGAACGGCTTCGGCTTATCAGCGTGGAATATCCCGGCGGAAAATTCACGGTTCCCTACCGGCTTCCGGTAGGCAGTGTCCTTATCCTCTCCATGATGAACAGGGAAATCTATCGAGAAGTAGTACGGTATTAATATTACCCCCAAAAACCGCCGAAAATTTAAAAGCGATGACAAATCAGCATTTTCCTCAAGCCCGTTTTTTTCTTGGTTTTTGGGCAGGGTTGTTTTTTGGTACGGCATTTCTCCCCGCTGCGCCGCTTGATAATGGTTTTGCCCTTGCGCCTCCCGCGTGGGCCTCTTCGGCGGAAAAAACTGCCGCGTTCCGCGAAGCTCGTTTGCAGGTGCTTGCCGCCGCCGGAAAATATGAGCATACCCCTTATCGCTACGGCGGTCTGGACCGGCGCGGTCTGGATTGTTCAGGACTGGTGTATTTGAGTTTTAATGATGCGCTGGGGGTAGCGATACCCCGCAATACCTGGGGACTGTATTCATGGGTAGAGAAAATACCGATTGAACATATTACCCCCGGCGATTTGGTGTTTTTTAAGACAACCGGCAATGGAGCCGTTTCGCATGTTGGTATTTTTGTCGGAGGCAGGCGTTTTATTCATGCCGCTTCCGATGGGCCGGTTACCGGAGTAATTTATTCAAGCCTTGATGAGCGGTATTGGTCCCGTACTTATGCGGGAGTAGGAAGGGTTTTACCGGAGGCGGATACAGGCGGCAGTGCGGGTAACCAAAAGCCGCCAGCGGCGCGAAATAAACAAAAAAGCGGCATATTGATGGGTTTTGCCGCCGCGCCGACATGGAACACTTTTTCTGCCGACGGCGGTGTTATCCGGGGCGTTGCGGGACAATTTCGTTTGGGAGCGGCGGTTGAACCCTTTGGGAAGCCGATGATTTTTGGCGTGGAAATCAGGCCCGAATGGGACAGGGCGTTGGGGATTTTCCGTATACCCCTCACCCTTTCCTGGGGTATCAGCGACAAGCTGCGCGTTTTTGCCGGGCCTGCCGTTAGTTTTGGCGATGCCGCATTAACCGTTTCCGGAGAAAGCCGCCAGTACATCGGAGGCACAAGTTGGCTTGGCGCCGCGGGAATAACTGTTGCGCCTTTTGCGATAAAAATTGCCGGAAGTGAACTATCGCCCTATGGAGAACTGGCATGGCAGTCGTATTTGAGCAAAAACACTCACGGAAATTTAGGCGCCGATTTTGCCGCAGGTTTTCGCTTCTCCACCGGCCTGCGCTATACCTGGAAAATATGAAAAGTATGAAAAATGTTTTTTTCTATCGCTTAAAAAAAATTGCTGTTGGTATTGCGGAAGAAGATAATGCAATAGCCGGAGTGTTTTTTGGCAACAAAGCGCCCGTTGGTTTTGTAAAAGCCGAAACTCCCCTGATAAAAAAAGCGGCGGCTCAAATTGAAGAATACCTTGCCGGCAAACGGAAACAATTTACCCTTCCCCTTGTTATGCATGGCACTGAATTTCAGACCGCGGTATGGCGGGCGCTTCAAAAAATCCCCTATGGCGAAACCCGCTCCTACAAGGAAATTGCCGCCGCCATTGGCAGGCCAAAAGCAGTCAGGGCAGTAGGCATGGCAAACAACCGCAATCCCATTTCCATAATCGTGCCGTGCCACCGCGTAATTGGTCATGATGGGAGTCTGGTAGGCTACGGCGGTGGCCTTCCCCTTAAACAATATTTGCTGGAACTGGAACAGGGCGGTGAGCGCTAACTGTTTGTTAGGCGAAATGTTTTGAAATTATTTAAGGGAAAGTAATTTAACGAAAGAAATAGACATTAATAATATTTAAATCCAAACTTGACAGATTTTACCATACGATATATACTATCCAAATTGTATATTTGGAGATAAATTATGATAAAAGCTGGAAAGGGTGGAGCAAAAACGCTTACAGGATTGAAGTTTGAAGAAAAAGTTTATTTTAATGGAAAAGTTGTTGCCAGAGCATTTAAAAAACACAATTTCTATAAATTTTTGGAAGAAAATAATATAGATTGGAAAAAAATAGTTTCAAAAAAATTGTTACCAGATGATGCTTTGTTAGTTATTGTTCGTGAAACACTATTTATCATTGAAGTAAAATATCAACAAGTAGCTGGTTCTGTAGATGAAAAATTACAGACTTGTGATTTTAAACGGAAACAATATTTAAAACTTGTTAAGTCACTTGAATTAAAAGTTGAATATGTTTATGTACTTAATGCCTGGTTTAAGGATCCTTCGTACAAAGACGTTCTGGATTACATAAATTCTGTAAATTGTCATTATAAATTTGACGAATTACCGCTTGCTTGGCTTGGTCTCCCATCAGGAAAAGCAAAATGAAACCTGTACAACAACATTTTGATCTAATTG